>NZ_JAVKGQ010000012.1:12999-82948 GCF_031432255.1 Agromyces aerolatus
TGCACCACCCGCGCCACCCTGCACCACCCGCGCCAGCGGGCACCTTCCGCGCCAGGCACAACCGTCGCGCCCGGCGCAGTACGTCAGAGATGGCGCGGAAGGAGCCGCACGCCCGCGGCCGGCTTCTCGCACGCGCCGACTCCGACCAACCGCGCCATACTGCACCAACCGCGCCAGCTGATACCGTCCGCGCCACCCTGCACCACCCGCGCCACCCTGCACCACCCGCGCCAGCGGGCACCTTCCGCGCCAGCGGTTACCCACCCGCGCCACCCTGCACCAACCGCGCCCGCGAGTACCACCCGCGCCAGGCACGACCGTCGCGCCCGGCGCGGTACGTCAGAGATGGCGCGGAACGAGCCGCACGCCTGCGGCCGGCTTCGCGCACGCGCTCACTCCCATCACCCGCGCCATCCTCAGCCACCCGCGCCAGCTGGTACCGTCCGCGCCGCCCTGCTCCACCGCTGCCAGATGGTACCAACTGCGCCACACTGCTCCACCCGCGCCAGCGGGCACCAACTGCGCCAGGTGCGACGGTCGCACCGGGCGCGCTGCGTCAGAGATGGCGCGGCAGGCGGCCGTGCGGCGGTGAGGGCGGTGGTCCGGCTCGCCGGGCGCGGTACGTCAGAGGTGGCGCGGCTGGCGAACGTGGGGTGACGAGGACCGTGGTCCGGGTGGCGTCACTCGCGGATGGTGGCGCCGAAGCGCTCGGCGGCCACGGCCGCGCCCGCGAGCTTCGCCTCGGACGCCTCGGCCGCGGTGAGCGTGCGGTCGGCGGCGCGGAAGCGCAGCGCGAACGTGAGGCTCTTCGCGTCGTCCGGCACACCTTGGCCGCGGTAGTCGTCGACCAGCTCGATGTGCTCGAGCAGCTCCCCGGCCCCCTCGACGACCGCCGCACGCACCTCGCCCGCGGGCGTCTCGCGCGGCACGACCAGCGACAGGTCCTGCGTGGCGGCGGGATACGTGGCGATCGAGCGCGCCTCGACCGGACGGTCGCCCGCGACGATCACGGCGTCGAGGTCGAGCTCGGCGACGGCGACGACGCGCGGCAGGTCGGCATCGGCGGCGATCGCCGGGTGCAGCTCGCCCGCGAACCCGACGGTCTGCCCGCCGATCCGCAGCTCGGCGGTGCGCCCGGGGTGCAGCGCCGCGTGCGTGCCCTGCACGACCTCGATCTCGACCCCCGTCGCGAGCGCGATGCGGCGCACGTGGTCGAGCGCGTCGGCGAGGCCGGCCGGTTCGGCCGCCTGGCCCGGCGCCTTGCGCACGGCGTTGCCGAGCAGCAGCACGCCGACGTGCCGCGGCTGCGGCGGGATGCCCGCCTGCAGCTCCGCCAGCTGGTCGGCGGTCGGCAGCGCACCGCCCGCGGGCAGCTCGGGAGATCCGTACGCGCGATCGACGTCGGGCGTGAACACGAGCCCCACCTCGAACAGGTCGAGGTCGGTGAACCCGCGCGACAGGTTGCGTCGCGCGATCTCGACGAGCCCGGGCAGCAGCGTCCGCCGCAGGAATGGCGCCGAGGCATCCAGCGCGTTGGCGACCTTCACCTGCGCGACCGGCGCGCCGTCGACGCTGCCGTACCGCTGGTTCAGTTCGTCGCTGACGAAGGGGAACGCGAGCACCTCGGTCGCGCCGGCCGCCGCGAGGACGTCGGCGGTCTGCTTCCTGAGCCGCTGCGAACGGGTGAGCCCGCGACCGGGAGGCGCGACCGGGAGCACCGACGGGATGCGATGGTACCCGACGAGCCTCGCGACCTCTTCGACGAGCTCGGCCTTGCCGGTGAGGTCGGGCCGCCAGGTCGGCGGGACGACCTCGAAGCCGGCCTCCGTGCGGGTGACGTGCCCGCCGATCTCGGCCAGGGCGTCGTGCACCTCGGACTCGGTGTACTCGATGCCGATGAGCTGTGCGGCGTATCCGTGCGGCAGCAGGATGGCCTCGCGCACAGCGTCGTCCGCGATGAGCGAGCCGCCGTCGTCGGGCGTGCCGCCCGCGAGGTCGGCCATGAGCTGCGCGACGCGTGCCGCGGCCGCGGGCGCGATCCGCGGGTCGACGCCGCGTTCGTAGCGCTTCGACGCCTCGCTCGGCAGCTTGTGCCGGCGCGCGGTGCGCGCGATCGACACGGGGTCGAAGTTCGCGGCCTCGATGAGCACGTTGCGCGTCTCGCCGCTCATCTCGGTCTCGGCCCCGCCCATGACGCCCGCGAGGCCGATGCCGCCGCGATCGTCGGTGATGAGCAGGTCTTCGACGTGCAGCGCGCGGTCCTTGCCGTCGAGCGTCGTGAGCCGCTCGCCCTCGTGTGCGCGGCGCACGACGATGCCGCCGCGCAGCCGGTCGAGGTCGTAGCCGTGGATCGGCTGGCCGGTCTCGAGCATCACGTAGTTGGTGATGTCGACGAGCACCGACAGCGAGCGGATCCCCGCGAGCTTGAGCCGCGCCACCATCCAGGGCGGCGTGGGCCGCGACGGGTCGACGCCGCGCACGACGCGGGTCGCGAACGCCGACGAGCCGACGCGCCCGCGGATCGGCGCGTCATCGGCGATGGTCACCGGGAACCCGTCGACGGATGCCTCGGCCGCGGCCTGCTCGACCGGATCACGGAACGCCGCGCCGGTCGCGTGCGCGTACTCGCGCGCGACGCCGCGGATCGAGAACGCGTAGCCGCGGTCGGGCGTGACGTTGATCTCGACGGCGGCGTCGTTGAGTCCGAGCAGCTCGATCGCGTCGGTGCCGACGGGCGCCTCGACGCCGAGCGTCGAGAGCCGCAGGATGCCGTCGTGGTCCTCGCCGAGCCCGAGCTCGCGTGCCGACGCGATCATGCCGTCGGAGACGTGGCCGTACGTCTTGCGCGCCGCGATCGGGAACGGCCCGGGCAGCACCGCGCCCGGCAGGGTCACGACGACCTGGTCGCCCACGAAGAAGTTGCTCGCGCCGCACACGATGCCGTGCACGGCGTCGCCGCCGTCGGCGGCCTGCTCGCCGTCGGGTGCGACGCGCACCTGGCACCAGCGGATGGTCTTGCCGTTGGACTGCGGCTCCTCGACGAAGTCGAGGACCTCGCCGACGACGATCGGGCCGGAGACCTCGAACGTGTGCACGTCTTCCTCTTCGAGGCCGACCTTCACGAGGGCGGCGTGCACGTCTTCGGGCGTGGTGCCCGGGACGAGTTCGACGTATTCAGCGAGCCAGCTGAGGGGCACGCGCATTTAGACCACCATTCCGAACTGCTGGGAGAACCGCACATCGCCCTCGGCCATGTCGCGCATGTCCTGGACGTCGTTGCGCAACATGAGCCCGCGCTCGACGCCCATGCCGAACGCGAAGCCCGAGTACACGTCGGGGTCGATGCCGGCTGAGCGGAGCACGTTCGGGTGCACCATGCCGCAGCCGCCCCATTCGATCCAGCGTGCGCCGCCCTTGAACGTCGGATGCCAGAAGTCGAGCTCGGCGCTGGGCTCGGTGAACGGGAAGAAGCTCGGCCGCAGACGCACCTGCGCCTCGTCGCCGAAGATGGCCTTCACGAAGTGGTCGAGCGTGCCCTTGAGGTGGGCCATGGTGAGGCCCTTGTCGACCGCGAGGCCCTCGAACTGCATGAACACGGGCAGGTGCGTCGCGTCGAACTCGTCCGTGCGGTAGACCCGACCGGGGGCGAGCACGTAGATCGGCACCTCGCGGTCGAGCATCGAGCGCACCTGCACCGGGCTCGTGTGCGTGCGCAGCACGAGGTGCGCCTCGGGCGGGTCGACGAAGAACGTGTCCTGCATGGCGCGCGCCGGGTGGTCGGCGTCGAAGTTCAGTGCGTCGAAGTTGAACCACTCGCTCTCGACCTCGGGACCTTCGGCGATCTCCCAGCCCATGCCGGTGAACACGTCGGACACCCGGTCTTGCAACAGGCTCAGCGGATGCCGCCCGCTGGGCATGATCCGGGACGGCAGCGCCGTCACGTCGACCGCCTCAGCGGCGAGACGCGCCTCGGCCTCGGCGGCGACGATCTCGGCCTCGCGTGCGGCGAACGCCTGGTTCACGCGGCCCCTGGCGCCGCCCACGAGCTTGCCGAGCGCGGCCTTCTGCTCATTGGGCACGTTGCGCAGCTGCGCGTTCAGCTGTGCGAGCGCCGACTTCTCGCCCGTGTGCTCGGCACCGACGGCCTTCAGCGCGGCGGAGTCGGAGGTCTGTTCGATCGCGACGAGCGCCGCATCGACCGCCGCCTGAACAGCAGGCTCAGTGATCTGGGTGTCTTCTGGCACGAGCACCGAGTCTACCGGCCATCCGCTGGTCGAGGTGCGAGCGCCAGCGAGCGTATCGAGACCCGGTGGGCCGCTCTCGAGACCGGGTCACGGGGTCTCGATACGCGTGCTCGTTCCTCGCTCGCTCCTCGACCAGCGGGGGCGGGGTCAGCGTCTCGCCTCTCCCCCACGCGCCTCCGCCGTGGCATCCGCCACCAGGATCGCCTGACTCGCGTCGTCCGCGTTCGTGACCTTGCCGGGCCGGAACCGGCGGTCGCCGCGCTTGGCGAGCCAGCGCGCGAACCACGACAGCGCGAGGTTCATGATCAGGTACAGCACGAACGCGACGCACCACAGCGTGAACAGGTACCGGTTGCCGTAGAAGCTGCCGAGGTTGTTCAGCGTGACGCGCAGCAGCTCCTGATACCCGACGATGTAGCCGAGGGAGGTGTCCTTCAGCAGGACGACGAGCTGCGCGACGATGATCGGCAGCATCTGCCGGAAGGCCTGCGGGAACTCCACGACCATCTTCGACTGCAGCGGGCGCATGCCGAGGCTGAGCGCGGCCTCGCGTTGTCCGCGCGGCAGGGAGGCGAGGCCCGCGCGGAGCGCCTCGCCGATGAGCGCGCCGTTGTACACGGCCAGCGCGGCGACGACCGCCCAGTACTGGCCGGTGCCCGCGACGAGCAGGATGAACAGCATCATGAGCAGGACGGGCATGCCGCGGAAGAACTCGATGACGATCGCCGTCGGGATGCGCACCCACGCGATCGTCGAGCTGCGCGCGAGCGCGAGCAGCACACCGAGGATGATCGCGAGCACCGCGGCCACGATCGCCGCCCGCAGCGTGTTCCACACGCCCGTGAAGATCACGAACGACCAGAACTCGGGGTCGGCGATGATGTCCCAGCGACTCGGGTCGAACATGCCGGGCAGGGTGATGCCGCCCGACTCGCGCGGCGTGTTGAGGATCACGATCCCCCAGCCGACGAGGCCGATGAGGATCACCCCGCTCACCCACGAGAGGATGGCCGAGAGTCGACGCGCGCGAGGACCGGGCGCGTCGAAGAGGACGCCGGCGCCGCTCATCGCTGCACCACCCACTTCCGCTCGAGCTGGGTCGCGAGGAAGCCCAGCGGAACCGTGATGATGAGATAGAACACGGCGACGCCGATCAGGATCGCGATCACCGCGTTGCCGTTCGCGTTCGCGAGCGTGCGGCCGACGCCGAACAGCTCGGCCACGAACCCGACACCGCCCACGACCGACGTGTTCTTCGCGAGCGCGATGAACACGTTGATGAGCGGCGGGATGGTCATGCGGAACGCCTGCGGGAACACGATCAGCGAGATCGTCTGCGCGAACCCGAGCCCGAGGCTGCGGGCCGCCTCGGCCTGCCCGATGGGCACGCCGTTGATGCCCGAGCGCAGCGCCTCGGCCACGAACGGCGACGTGTAGACCGCGAGCGCGATGAAGCCCGAGAGGATGAACGGCACGCGCGGCCCGAGCAGCGGCACGATGACCACCGCGAAGATCACGACGAGGGTGAGCGGCGTGTTCCTGATGATCTCGGTGTAGACCGTGGCGATGCCGCGCAGCGTCGCGATCGGCGAGATGCGCATCGCGGCGACGATGGTGCCGAGCACCAGCGCGCCGAGGCCGCCGACCAGGAGCAGCAGCAGCGTGACGCCGAAGCCCTCGAGGTAGAGCGGGAGATTCGCGATGACGACGTCCACGCACGTCCTTTCAGTGGATGCTGGCTCTCAGCGGAGAGGATGCTCCGGCCGGGCCCGTGCCCGGCCGGAGCATCCGTCGGTCAGTTCTCGTAACGGTCGACGGCCGGCGGCTCGACGAAGGGCAGGATCGTGCCCGCGGTCTTGTCCCAGGCCTCCTCGTACGTGCCGTCCTCGTACGACTCCTCGAGCACGTCGTTGATCCACATGCGGAAGTCGGTGTCGTCGAGCGCGAGCCCGATGCCGTACGGCTCCTGCGTGAACGGCTCGCCGACGACCTTGAACTCGCCCTCGTTCTGGGCGGCGAGGCCCGCGAGGATCACGTTGTCGGTCGACACCGCGACGACCTGCCCGTTGCGGAGCGGCTCGAGGCAGTTCGAGTAGGTGTCGGTCTCGAGCACCTGGGCGCCGAGCTCCTTCAGGTTCGCGGCGGGCGTCGAGCCCGTGACCGAGCAGACCGGCTGGCCGACGAGGTCGTCTTCGCTCTCGATGGTGTCGTTGTCGGCGAGGGTCAGGATCGACTGACCGGCCATGTAGTACGGCCCGGCGAACGAGACGACCTCTTTGCGGGTGTCGTTGATGGTGTACGTGGCGATGACGATGTCGACCTGGCCGTTCTCGATGAACGGTTCGCGGTTGGCCGAGACCGTCTCGACCCACTCGATGTTCTCGGGCGCGATGCCGAGCTTGCCGGCGATGATCTTGCCGATCTCGACGTCGAAGCCCTCGGGGTCGCCCGACGGGCCGACGAGGCCGAACAGCGGCTGGTCGAACTTGGTGCCGATCGTGATCGAGCCGGCCTCGCTGAGCTCGGCCATGGTCGTGCCGGACTCGAACTCCGGCGTCTCCTCGACCGTGGGCTCTGCGCTGTCGCCGCCGCCGCCGGCACAGCCGGCGAGCACGAGCGCCGCCGCGGCCGTCGCCGCGAGGATGCCGATTCTGCTGCGTTTCATTTCTCTGCCTCTTTCTCTTCCGCAAGGCTCAGTCTGTTGACTGGCTCAGATGGGGTTCGCACGGCTCGTGGCCGTGCCGAACGGGTCAGTGTTCGAGGATCTTGCTGAGGAAGTCCTTCGCGCGGTCGGACTTCGGGTGGTCGAAGAACTCGATGGGCGGCGCCTCCTCGACGATGCGGCCGTCGGCCATGAACAGCACGCGGTCTGCGGCTTTCCGCGCGAACCCCATCTCGTGGGTGACCACGATCATGGTCATGCCCTGCTCCGCGAGGCCGACCATGACGTCGAGGACCTCGTTGATCATCTCGGGGTCGAGCGCGCTGGTGGGCTCGTCCATGAGGATCAGCTTCGGGTTCATCGCGAGCGAGCGCGCGATGGCGACGCGCTGCTGCTGGCCGCCCGAGAGCTGGGACGGCAGCTTCTTCGCCTGGTTCGCGACGCCGACCCGCTCGAGCAGCTCCATCGCCCGGGCGTCGGCGTCCTTGCGAGACATCCGCTTGACTCTGGTGGGCGCGAGCGTGACGTTCTCGAGCACGGTCTTGTGCGCGAAGAGGTTGAACGACTGGAAGACCATGCCGACGTCGGCGCGCAGCTTCGCGAGCCCGGCGCCCTCTTCGGGGAGGCGCTGGCCGTCGATCGTGATGGTGCCCGAGTCGATCGTCTCGAGCCGGTTGATGGCGCGGCACAGCGTCGACTTGCCGGATCCGGACGGGCCGATCACGACGACGACCTCACCGCGGTTGACGACCGTGTTGATGTCGTTGAGCACGTGCAGCTCGCCGAAGTGCTTGTCGACGTGATCGATCACGACGAGCGGCTCGCCCCGGCGGACCGAGATGTTGGACGTCGCCGGCGCGGCCTCAGAAGATTCGGGCATACCCCCCAAACTAGGGAGGACGGATGGCTCACGCCACCGGCTTGCGGACGCGGTTACCTTTTCGTGACCAGAGAAGCCCAGCTCCGCTGCACGGAGTGCGGTCAGCTTCGCTGCGCGAAGGCGCTCTCGTACAGGCAGACGGATGCGGCGGTGGCGAGGTTCATCGATTCCGCGTGTCCGTAGATGGGGACGGTGACGACGCGGTCCGCGAGCGCGAGCTGCTCGTCGGGGAGCCCCCGGGCCTCGTTTCCGAACAGCCACGCGGTCGGCCGGGCGAGCACGCCGTCGGTGCGGACCGTGAGCAGATCCTCGCCCTTGACGTCGGCGGCGAGCACCGTGAGGCCGGCCGCACGCGCGCGCTCGAGCACGTCGTCGAGATCGGCCCCCACGGCGACGGGGAGGTGGAAGATCGACCCGGTCGACGAGCGCACGACCTTGGGGTTGTAGAGGTCGACCGCGCGGCCCGAGAAGATGACAGCGTCGGCGCCGGCCGCGTCGGCCGCGCGCACGATGGTGCCCGCGTTGCCGGGGTCGCGTACCTCTTCGAGGATCGCGACGAGCTTCGGCTGTGCGGCGAACACGTCTTTGACCGCGGTCGGGAACTGGTGGCACACCGCGACGAAGCCCTGCGGGGTGACCGTGTCGGCCATCGAGTCGAGCACCTCTTCGGTGACGAACTCGACGTCCACGCCCGCGTCGACCGCGGTCTCGGCGATGTCGGTGTAGCGTTCGAGCGCGGTCGGCGTGGCGTACAGCTCGACGACGAGCTGCGGCCGGAACGTGAGCGCCTCGGCCACGGCCTGCGGGCCCTCGAGCAGGAACAGTCCGCTCTCGGCGCGCGCCGCCTTCTTCGCGAGCTTCGCGACGGCACGCACGCGGGGCGAACGCGGGTTCTCGAGCATGCGCTCAGTCTAGAGACGACGGATGCCTCGCGGCCGGCGCCGCGCGCGGCGCGTCCGCGGCCCGCTCAGCCGGTACGCCAGGTGGGACGAAGTCGTTCGATACCGTCGAGGATCAGCTCCAGGCCGGTCTCGAACTCGTCGTCGTGGTCGTACCCCGCCTGCGCGAGCTCGGTCACGACCTCGACGAGGTACGGGAACGCCGCCGCGGCCTCGGGCGGCACCGACTCCATGTGCTGCGCCGCCACCTCGCCCGACTGCGCGGGCGTCTCGAACGGCAGCGTGTGCTCCTGAAGCGCGAACCCGTACACGTACGCGTCGAGCACGGTCGTCACGTGCACGGTCGTGCGGAACGAGAATCCGGACTCGCGGAGGCATCCCATCATCGCGTTGTGCTGGCGGAGGTTGGCCGGGCCCGGCCGCATCCGCGCCTCCATCAGCCCGATCGCCCAACGGTGGCGGCGAAGCGCCTCGCGCAGCGACACCGTGCGCGCTCGCATGCCCTGGCGCCACGGTGCACCGATCCTGGGCGGTTCGACCTCGGACCAGACCAGGTCGACCATGCCGTCGAGCAGTTCGTCCTTGTTCGCGACGTGCTTGTACAGCGCCATGGGCACGACGCCGAGCTCGTGGGCGAGCGATCGCATCGAGAGCTGGTCGAGGCCGGCCTGGTCGGCTCGCGCGACGGCGGCGACGACCACCTGGGTGCGATCCAGGCGTGCGCGCGGTGCGTCGGATGCAGGGGTCACGTCGCCTCCTTGACAGGTGTACAGCGTACACCTATGCTCACCTCATCAGGTGTACGCCGTACACCCTACCCGAAAGGCCGCCCATGAACCGCTCTCCGCGCCGCCTGCTCATCGCCGGCCTGCTCTTCGCCCTGACCTTCGTCTCCGCCATCGTGGGCGCGGCGCTGTACGTCCCGGTGCTGACCGACCCCGGATACGTGCTCGGCCCGGGCGCCGACGGCGTCGTGATCGCGGGCGCGCTGTGCGAGCTCGTACTCATCGCGGCCAACATTGGCACCGCCCTGGCCCTCTTCCCCATGCTCCGGCGCGCGAGCGAGCCGCTCGCCCTCGGCTACGTCGCCGCACGCCTCGTCGAGTGCACGTTCATCGCCGTCGGCATCCTGAGTGTGCTCACGATCGTGACCCTGCGCTCAGGCCCGACCGCTGCCGACCCCGGCGCGCTCATCGGCACGAGCGCCGCGCTCGTCGCGCTGCACGACTGGACGTTCCTGCTCGGCCCAGGGTTCGTCGTCGGCATCGGCAACGGCCTCATGCTCGGGTTCCTCATGTGGCGCGCGCGGCTCATGCCGGCCTGGCTCTGCGTCGTCGCGATGATCGGCGGCCCGATCCTCACGGTGTCGGGCGTCGCGGTCATGTTCGGGGGATACGAGCAGACGTCGGTCTGGTCGGGCCTCGCGACGTTGCCCGAGATCGTGTGGGAGGCGTCGCTCGCCATCCTGCTCACCGTCCGGGGCATCCGTGCCATGCGCGAATCTCGCCGCGCGGGCGCGGCGACGCCGGCAATGCAGACGCCCGCGATCCCGAACGGTGGCCGCTGAGACATCCGCCCGCTCACCGAGAAGCCTGCGACGCCGACGGGAACGCGAACGGCCCGGCACCCGCTGATGCGGGTGCCGGGCCGTTCGGGGCGAAGCTGCTTACGCGGCGTTCTTCGGGGCCGACGTGTCGGCGGGCAGCGCCTGCTTGGCGGTCTCGACGAGCGCGGCGAACGTCGCGGGCTCGTTCACCGCGAGCTCGGCGAGGATGCGACGGTCGACCTCGACGCCGGCCAGGTTCAGACCCTGGATGAGGCGGTTGTAGGTGAGGCCGTTCGCACGCGAGGCCGCGTTGATGCGCTGGATCCAGAGACGACGGAAGTCGCCCTTCTTGGCGCGGCGGTCGTTGTACGAGTAGACGAGCGAGTGGGTGACCTGCTCCTTCGCCTTGCGGTAGAGGCGCGACCGCTGACCGCGGTAGCCCTCGGCACGCTCGAGGATGACCCGACGCTTCTTGTGGGCGTTGACCGCCCGCTTCACTCTTGCCATGTCTGATTCTTCCTAACGGTTCCGCGGCTCAGTGGCCGAGCAGCTTCTTGACGACCTTGGCGTCGGGAGCCGACAGCACCTTGTCCTGGTTCAGGCGGGCCTTGCGCTTCGAGGCCTTGACCTCGAGGTTGTGGCGCATTCCGGCCTGCTGCTTCTTGATCTTGCCGCTGCCGGTGATCTTGAAGCGCTTCTTGGACCCGGAGTGGGTCTTCTGCTTCGGCATCTCGTTGTTCTCCTTGGTTCTGCCGCCACCGCGGGGGTGACAGACGGGGGTGCTAGGCCTGGCCCTCGGTGGACTCGGCCGCCTGCGGCTCGGCCTCGGCCTCGGCTTGCGCCTCGGGCCGTGCCTTCGCCGCAGCACGTTGTGCGTTCGCCTCGGCTTTGGCCTCGGACTTGTTCTTCAGAGGGGCGATGACCATGACCATGTTGCGGCCGTCGATCGTGGGGTTGTGCTCGACCGTGCCGAACTCGGCCACGTCTTCCGCGAAGCGCTGCAGCAGCCGGACGCCCATCTCGGGACGCGACTGCTCGCGGCCACGGAACAGGATCATCGCCTTGACCTTGTCGCCCGACTTCAGGAAGCCGACGGCGCGCTTCATCTTGGTCTCGTAGTCGTGCTTGTCGATCTTGAGGCGGAACCGCACCTCTTTGAGGATGGTGTTCGCCTGGTTGCGCCGGGCCTCTTTCGCCTTCTGCGCAGCCTCGTACTTGTACTTGCCGTAGTCCATGATCTTGACGACCGGCGGACGAGAGTTCGGGGCGACCTCGACGAGATCGAGCTCGGCCTCCTGCGCCAGGCGCATGGCCACCTCGATCTTCACGACGCCGACCTGCTCTCCGCCAGGACCCACGAGGCGGACCTCGGGGACGCGGATACGGTCATTGGTACGCGGATCGCTGATGCGTGTCTCCTCTACTCGAACTGCTTCGCTCGTTCGGGAGACGGATGCCGCCCGACGTTCGAGAGCGGAGATCCACACAGTGCACGCGCGAACTCGTCGCATGGCTTCTGCGGCACCCTGCCTACCCCATGCCGTACGGCCTGGGGCGGAGTGCAAGACCCGGTAACCTTGATGAAGCGGTATGCGCGGGTGGGAGGTTCTCCACTTTCGTACCGGGGACAAGCCCCGGAGCCCCAGGAAGTCTAGCAGAGGATGTCTGTGAGCAGTAGTTCAGGCGAGTCCACCCCCCAGTCGGCCGACGAGACGCCCGTCGAGTCCCACGTCGACGAGGCCACGCGCGACATCGCCGAGGTGCCCGCGGTCGAGGTGATCACGACCGCGTCGGTGCACCTGATGAGCGCCGCGGCCGTGAAGGTCGGGCTGGCCGACAACCCCGAGGAGCAGACCGACCTCGACGAGGCCCGCAAGCTCATCAACGCGCTCGCTGGACTCATCACCGCGGGGGCGCCCGAGATCAGCGACATGCACGCGCGGAGCCTCCGTGACGGTCTGCGGTCGCTGCAACTCGCGTTCCGCGAGGCGAGCGTCATCCCCGACGCTATCGGCCAGGGGCCCGGCGAGAAGTGGACCGGGCCGGTCACCTGACCTGTTCGTCCGCCCCACACATCGGTCAGTAGCGGGGCAGGCTCTTGACGGCGGCATCGATGTTCGTGAGCTGGGCGATGAGTTCGTTGAGGCTGTAGGCGGGCACCGGCGGCTCCGGGTCCTCCTTGGTCGCCGGGAGACGTCCGGGGAGTGCGGGCGAGTCTTTCGCGCTCTTCAGCTCGTCGATGGCTTTTCCCAGGTGCTTGCTGATCCGCTCGAGCTGAGCGTTCAGGCCGACGATCCTCGAACCGAGGTCGGCGCCCCATTCCAGGACGTCCCGCCGAGCTTTCACTACCGTCGGCACATAGGACCGTATGCTCCGCTGCGCCTTGAGTACTTCCCGCCCGGCCTTCAGGAGCTGACCTTGCAGGGCATACCCCGTGGTGTCCAACTCGCGTCCCCCGAAGATGCGCGTTTCGAGCGTCGAGATGGCGAGAAGGAGCGGGGAAGCCGGCTGTCCGTCGCGCACTCGGAACTGGTCCAGGATCATGCCGAACGGGCTGTCGGCCGACGGCTTCGGCACGGCCGATCCGGCCCCGCTGACGGGACCGGTATGGAGCATCGCCGTGTCCTCGAATCGCTTTCGCGCGGCTTCGAGCTGGACCGCCTTGACCTCGGCATCTGTGCCGAATGCGATGGTCCAGCGATCGGGGTTCGCCCGTTTCAAGGCGCCGCCGATCCCGAACGCGGTCCCGACGACGGCGAGCCCGATGCCCACGCCGAGCGCCACATCATCCGACATGAACGTCGTGTCGTTCACCACCGACCACGCTTCGACGGCGGTGAACGCGGCGTCGGCGACGCCGAAGACCGCGCCGGCCACACCGAACGCACCGAGGCTCACGCCGCCGGTCGCGAGCGCGAGCACGCCGAACGCTGCGGCGAGCGCGGCGTATCCTGCGAGCCCGACGGCGACCCAGTCCGTGACCGCGTCGCGGCCCGAGGGGTCGACCATCATGACCGGGTTGGCGTTCGCGTAGCCGTACACGGTGTGCAGCTGCGCGGTGTCGCGGCTCGTGAACGTCATGAGCGCCGGGTCGTACGTGCGGACCCGCAGGAACTGGCTGCCGTCGGCGTGCGTGTACTCCCCCGCGTAGCCGAACGGGTTGCATTCGACGCCGGCGGCGGCCGCGCCGCCCGACCCCGCGCGCACCGCCTGCACGCCGTCGTCGCTGTACGCGTATCCCGTCACGACCCGGCCCTCGGCATCGGTGACCTCGGTCACATTGCCGTGCCGGTCGGTCGCGGAGTACGCCGTCTCGGGCGTGCCGTCTCCGCGCTCGACCGTGCGCGCGTGGCGGTTCACGCCGAGCAGGTACGACGCAGCACCCCCGGCCGAGTGCGTCTCGTTGAGGAGGGTCGCGCCGTCCCAGTAGAACGTCGTGCGCCCCGAGGCATCCGCCAGCTGCCGGCGTGTGCCGTCGGCCCAGTGGGCCGTCTCGATCGTCGCGCCGTCGGCGGTGGTCTGGCTGACCTGCCGGTTCGCCGCATCCCAGACGTAGGTGCTGCCGTCGGCGGCGCGGGTGATCCGGCCGAGCTCGTCGTACGCCATGCGCTCCTGCACGGTGCGTCTCGCACCGGCCTGATCGACCGACGTGACGGAGATCTCGGTGGGCTCGACCGGTCGAAGCGGATCCACCGGCTCGTCCGATCCGGGAAACCCGAACGACTGCTCGTGGACGAGACGCTCCCCGGATCGCGTCGCCACGCTCACGGCGCGGCCGGTCATCAGCTGACGGTCGTCGAATGCCGACGTGACCCGGGTCTTGCCATCGGTCACGACCGTCGAATAGTCGTCAGCCGGGCCCGAGCCGTCACCGACGCCGGGCCAACCCGACACGGCGCCCACACCGCCAACCGGCTCCCACTCCCGCACACTGAGCTCTGTGCCGGCCGGGTCGTGGGTTCGGACCGCTGCGACGCGCGCCACGCCATCGGGTGCCTCGTGCCAGGTGAGGGTCGTCGTCGCGCCCGAGGCGGTCGTGAGATGAGCCACCCGCCCGGCACGGTCGTACCCGACCCGGGTGCTGCCGCCGGCCGGATCGACCACCCGATCCACGCGCCCGCCGTCGAGCGCGATCCGCCACTCGCCGCCGGCGCCGGAACCGGCTTCAGGAGCGGTGACGTTCGCACCCGGCCGCACGATGACCTCCGACGGGTCCGACCAGTCGATCGTGGTGGCGAGGCCGTCGGGGTCCACCATCGCCAGCAGCCGGTGCCCGTCGCCCTCCGCCCAGCGCCAGTCGGTTCGAGCGTCGGAAGCGGTCACCCGTGCGACGGGATCGCCGTGTGCGTTGAAATAGGTCCGTGCCCCGCCGGTCTCGTGCAGGACGTAGGCGTACCCGACCGCCGGCCCGCCGTCACGTCCGTCGAGCGCGGCGCCGGGTTCGGCGACCTGGAACCGCACATCCGCCGACGGGTAGCCGCGCAGCCCCGACGGGTGCGAGTCGTCGACCTCGAACATGCCGCCGGACGCGGGAAAGACCTGGACCCCACCGCGGACACCCACCGAGGCGAGCGGCAGCCCCCAGCCGGGCCCGAAGCCCGACCGGTCGGTTCGGATCGCCCGGGAGTCCCAGCCGAGCGCGAGCGTGCCGGCCGCGACGCCGAACCGGACCGACCCGTCGGCCTCGCCGATGACCGCCTCGAGCCCGTCCCCCAGCGCCAGCGTGCCGAGCTCGGCCGTCGCCGGCCCGGGCTCGGGTGCGGCGGCCCAGACCGGTGAGGCGGACACCGACAGGATCGCCGCGCACAGCACGCCGATCATCCCACGACGGAGCACCGCCGGCCCCGCAGCCCGCGAGCCCGACGAGAGCGTAGTGCGCTGACCTGAATCCAGCATGCGACGATGCAATCCGCAACCCATAGTGTTTCAGTATACATTTCGGCTCACGGGCGCTCCGAGGCCTGGGGATGGGTCCGCGAACTCCCCCGCTCACCGCTGGCAGTGCGGGCACCACCACGTCTCACGAAGCTCGAGCTCGTTGCGGCCGAGCCGGCCGTGCTCGATGGTCGTGCCGCACCGGCGGCACGGTTCGCCGCCACGGCCGTAGACCCAGAGCCGGTTGCCGGGGCGGGTGTCGCCCGTCGTGGTGCGACCCGAGCGGTCGCGGTTGGCGATGATCATGCGCCGGGCGACGTCGACGGCGGGTGTGAGCTCGACGTCACGCACCGGCCGGGTCGGCAGGATGCCCCGGACGAAACAGACCTCGTTGACGAACACGTTGCCGAGCCCCGCGAGATTGCGTTGCTCGGCGAGCGCGACGGCGATCGGCGCGTCGGGGTGCGCCTCGAGGCGGCGCACCGCCTCGGCGAAGTCCCAGTCGGGGCCGAGCAGGTCGGGGCCGAGGTAAGCCATGCGGTCGGCCTCTTCGGCGGCGGGGAACACCTCGAGCACGCCGAGGTCGAAGCCCACGGCGACCGCGCCCTCGACCTCGATGACCGCGCGGGCCTGGAACTCGGGGCGGCCCCAGCGGCGTCCCGGCCGGGAGACGCGCCACTCCCCCTCCATCTTGAGGTGGGAGTGGACGACAACGTCGCCGATGCGCATGAGCAGGTGCTTACCGCGGCTCGCGACACCGTGCACGGTCTCGCCCGCGAGATCGACGGTCGCGTACGCCGGCACCCGGAAGTCGGAGCGCACGACCGTCTTGCCCGCGAGGGCGGTGTCGAGCTCCCGCGCCGAGCGGTAGACGGTGTCTCCCTCAGGCATGGCAGGGACCGGTCAGGTCAGCCGCGCGCATCGAACCTCAGCCCCCGCGGCGTCTCGCGGAACCCCGCGGCACGCAGCGCGTGACCGAACGGGGTGCCGAACACCGGCTGACCGCCGACCTCCTCGATGCGCACCCGGTCGGCGCGCCCGCGCCGCAGCGTGTCGATGAGCGCGGTCGCTGCGGCGCCGAGCACCGCCTCGTCGTCGGTGAACACGAGCGCCGTGCGGCCGCCGCGCTCGAGATAGCACACGGCCTCGCCGTCGACGATCGCGACGAAGGCGCCGGCCTTGCGCGCCGGCCGGTGGCCGCCCTCGCCGGTGTCGGGCCAGTCGAGTGCGGCCCCGAACGGGTTGGCGGGGTCGGTGGCCGCGAGCGCGAGCGCCTCGCCCTTGGGCGCCGAACGCAGCCGGTCGACCGCCGAGCCCGTGGCGAACTGGGCGCCGCCCTGGCCCTCGATGAAGTAGCCCCGCCGAGCCCGGCCCGAGTCCTCGAACCCGGAGAGCGCGCGGTACGCGAGCGCGAACCCGCCGAGGATGCCCTCGGCGACGACGGATCCGCGCGTCACGACGCCGTAGCGTTCGAGCAGCGTCTCGCCGAGCGCGTGCGCACGCGGCGTCGCGGCCGTGCTCGCGAGCGGGAGCACCGACCACCGGCCGGCCGCCCTCGGCGGGTTGGCGGCCGCGCGCGCGGCGCGCTCGCCCTGGACCGAGGCCGCCATGGCGCGGCGGGTCAGCGATCGACCGCGGAGCCTGGCCCGCGGCGCCGGCGCCTGCGTCTTGTGCGCACCGCCGTGCGCCAGCAGCCCGCGCACGGGCGCGAACGTGTCGTTGGTGATGAGCCCGGCCCACACGAGCCGCCAGAGCGCGTCGAGCACGGCGCCGTCGTCGTCGGCGTTGACGGACTCGACGAGCTGTCGGAAGAAGTAGCCGCCCCCGCCGCCGAGCACGGCGAGCAGCTCGGTCTCGAGCGGGTCGAGCGCACCGGCGGGCGGCACTTGCATGGTCAGCGGTGCCGTCTCGGCGAGATGCAGCCCGATCCATCCGTCGTCGCCCGCGAGCGAGCCCTGCCCGGCCCAGAGCACCTCGCCCGACGCGGTGAGCTCGTCGAGCAGACCCGGACGGTAGTCGTCGACCCGCGCGGGCAGCACGTAGGACTCCCACGCCGACGCCGGGATGCGCGCGCCCTCGAGCTGCTCGATCACGGCCGCGACGCCGTCGACGCCTCTGAGCCGGCCGCCGATGTGCTGCCAGCCCGGCAGGAACCTCGCGAACTCGCGCGGCTCGACCGGCTCGACCTCGTTGCGGAGTGCGGCGAGCGATCGCCGGCGGATGCGTCGCAGCACACCCACGTCGCACCATTCCACGCCCGCGCCGTGCGGCAGGAACTCGCCCTCGACGACGCGCCGCTCCGCGGCGAGCCGCGCGAGCGCCGAGCCCGCGATCGCGGTGCCGATGCCGAAGCGCTGGGCGACCTGCGCCGCCGTGAACGGGCCGTGCGTGCGCGCGTACCGGCTCACGAGGTCGCCGAGCGGGTCGGTGACGCCCTCTTCGAAGACCTCGGGCAGGCCGGGCGGGATCGGCACGCCGAGCGCGTCGCGGAGCCGCGACACGTCTTCGACCGTGACGACCCAGTCGCGGCCCGCGAAGCGCACGCGCGCAGCACGCCGCGCGGCCACGAGCTCGTCGACCGCGGCCGCGGGGCCGGTCTCGGCGCTGACGCGTTCGGCGACCTCGGCGGGTTCGAGCGGGCCGAGATCGCGCAGCAGGTCGGCCACGCCCTCGACGTCTCGGGCCGCGCGGTCTTCGGTGAGCCGCTGCAACTGCTGCTCGGTCTCGGTGACGACCTCGGGGTCGAGCAGCTCGCGCAGCTCGACCGTGCCCAGCAACTCGGCGAGCAGCGCGGGGTCGAGCGAGAGCGCGGCCGCCCGGCGTTCGGCGAGCGGCGCGTCGCCCTCGTACATGAACGCGCCGACGTAGCCGAAGAGCAGGCTCGAGGCGAACGGGCTCGGCGACTCGGTCGCGACCTCGACGACGCGCAGCTCACGCCGTTCGAGGCGCTCGGCGAGCCGCGTGAGCGCCGGCAGGTCGTAGACGTCTTGCAGGCACTCGCGAACGGCCTCGAGCACGATCGGGAAGTCGGGGTAGTCGCGCGCGACCTCGAGCAGCTGCGACGCGCGCTGGCGCTGCTGCCAGAGCGGTGACCGTTTGCCGGGATTGGTCTTCGGCAGGATCAGCGCACGCGCGGCGCACTCGCGGAACCGCGAGGCGAACAGCGCGGACCCGCCGACGTGCTCGGTGACCAGCTGGGCGAGCTCGGCCGGCTCGAACACGAACAGGTCGCTCCCGGGCGGCTCGTCGCCCGTGTCGGGCATGCGCAGCACGATGCCGTCGTCGCTCGCGACGGCGTTGGCGTCGACGCCCGACGTCTCCTGGATGCGGGCGCCCACGGCGAGCGCCCACGGCGCGTGCACGCGCATGCCGTACGGCGAGTGCAGCACGATGCGCCAGTCGCCGAGCTCGTCGCGGAAGCGCTCGACCACGAGGGTGCCGCCGTCGGGCACGACGGTCGTTGCCCGGCGCTGGTCTTCGATGAACGCGACCAGGTTCTTGGCGGCGAGCTCGTCGAGTCCCGCGTCGCGGCTCCGCGCGAGCGCGGGCTCGCCCGGCTCGTCGGCGAGCACCTTGATGAACTCGCCGATCGCCGCGCCGAGCTCGGCCGGCCGGCCGATGCCGTCGCCCTTCCAGAACGGAAGCCGCCCCGGCTCACCGGCCGCGGGCGCGACGAGCACCCGGTCGTGCGTGATCTCTTGAATGCGCCAGCTCGTGGCGCCGAGCGCGAAGACGTCGCCGACGCGTGACTCGTAGACCATCTCCTCGTCGAGCTCGCCGACCCGGCGCCCCGGCCCGGCCTCGCCGATCATGAAGACGCCGAACAGCCCGCGGTCGGGGATCGTGCCGCCGCTCGTGACGGCCAGCCGCTGCGCGCCACGCCGCCCGACGAACGTACCCGCGTCGCGGTCCCACACGATCCGCGGTCGCAGCTCGCCGAACCGGTCGGACGGATAGCGGCCCGCGAGCAGGTCGAGCGTGGCCTCGAACGCCGAACGCGGCAGCGCGGCGAACGGCGCGGCGCGGCGGACGAGCTCGAACCACTGCTCAACCTCCCATTCGTCGACCGCGGAGGCCGCGATGGTCTGCTGGGCGAGCACGTCGAGCGGGTTCGCGGGGATACGCAGCGCCTCGATGGCGCCCGCGAGCATGCGCTCGGCGGCGACGGCGGAGTGCAGCACGTCGGCCCGGTGCTTCGGGAATATGACTCCCTTCGAGACCTCGCCCACCTGGTGGCCGGCCCGCCCGATCCGCTGCAGGCCGCTCGCCACGGAGGGCGGCGACTCGACCTGCATCACGAGGTCGACGGCGCCCATGTCGATGCCGAGCTCGAGGCTCGAGGTCGCGACCACGCAGCGGAGCCGGCCCGACTTCAGGTCGGCCTCGACGAGCGCACGCTCCTCTTTCGACACCGAGCCGTGATGCGAGCGCGCGATGACGGGTGCCGCGCCGCCCGTGATGCCCGAGGCGCCGACGGCCTCGGCCGCGTACCGCCGCGGCGCCGCCGGCAGGCCGGTCGCCGGCGCATCGGCGAGCGCGACCTCGCCGCCGAGGTCACCGGGCGCGCGATCACCCGCCGCGCGCTCACCGGCGACCACGAGCTCCTCCGCGCGCTCACCACCGACGGGCTCGTCCGCGACCTCGCTCTCGGCCGCAGGCCCGACCTCCGCGACCTCAGTCTGCCGCTCCTCCCACAGCTCATTCAGACGGGCCGTGAGCCGCTCGGCGAGACGCCTCGAGTTCGCGAACACGATGGTGGACCGGTGCCGCAGCACCTCGTCGAGGATCGCGTCCTCGACGTGCGGCCACACCGAGCCCGTGCCCGACTCGCCGGCCAGGTCGGAGAGGTCTTCGACGGGCACGCGCACCGACAGGTTGAACCGCTTGCCCGAAGGCGGCGCCACGATCGTGACCGGCCGGGTGCCCGCGAGGAAGCGCGCGACCTCTTCGTGCGGGCGGACGGTCGCGGAGAGCCCGACCCGCTGCACGGGCGCGCCGACGAGCGCGTCGAGCCGCTCGAGCGAGATCGCGAGGTGCGAGCCGCGTTTGGTGCCGGCGAGCGCGTGGATCTCGTCGATGATGACGGTCTCGACCCCGCGCAGCGTCTCGCGCGCGGCCGAGGTCAGCATGAGGAACAGCGACTCGGGCGTCGTGATGAGGATGTCGGGCGGGTTCGTGACGAGTCGCCGCCGCTCGGCGGGCGGCGTGTCGCCCGACCGCACGCCCACCGACACCTCGGGTGGCTCCGCTCCCTGGGCCTGCGCGGTGCGCGCGATGCCCACGAGCGGGGCCCGCAGGTTGCGTTCGACGTCGACGCCGAGCGCCTTGAGCGGCGACAGGTAGAGCACGCGCGTCGACCTGGGCGCGTCGGCGGGCGCGGCTGCGCCGGCCGGTGGGGCTGTGCCGGTCGGTGCGGCTGCGGCGGTCGGTGCGGATGCTTCGGCCGACACCTCACCCGTCGCGCCCGCCTCGGCGTGCAGCCCGTCGATCGCCCAGAGGAATGCCGCGAGCGTCTTGCCGGACCCGGTCGGGGCGACCACGAGGGCGTGCTCGCCGCGCGAGATCGCCTCCCAGGCGCCGGTCTGCACGGTCGTCGGCTCGGCGAACGACTCGGTGAACCACGCCCGGGTCGCGGGCGAGAACGCCGCGAGGGCCTCGGTCATGCTCCCATTGAACCGGATGCCACCGACACGGCGCCGGGCTTGCCCGCGCGCGGGCCGGGGGCTACGGTCACCGCCCGGCCCTGAGCTCCTCGATCGCGCGGGCGACGAGGGCGACCGTGCGGCGTGCCTCCGAGGCATCCGTCTGCCAGTTGCTGACCGAGAACCGCACGATCGCGCGGTCGTGCCAGCGCGAGGTCATCGCGAGGACCTCGCCGCCGCGCCACAGGCGCTCGCTCAACCCGGTCGTGGCGGCATCGTCCTCGAGCGCGATCGACACCTGCGTGAACACGACCTCGTTCAGCACCTCGACCCCCGGGATGGCCGCGAGCCCATCGGCGATCGTCCGCGCCGACCCCGCGAGCCGCTCGACGAGCTCGCCGACCCCGCGCCGGCCGAGCGTGCGGAGCACCGCCCAGGTCGGCACGCCGCGCGCCCGCCGCGACAGCTCGGGCGCCTTCTCGTGCGGGTCCGCGCCGACGCCCGGCGCCATCAGATAGCTCGCGTGCATGCTGAGCGCGCGCCGCATGGCGGCCTCGTCGCGCACGATCGAGATGCCGCAGTCGTACGGCACATTGAGCGTCTTGTGCGCATCGGTCGACCAGGAGTCCGCGGTCTCGAGCCCGTCGACGAGCGACGCGAACCGAGGGGATGCCGCGGCCCACAGCCCGAACGCACCGTCGACGTGCACCCACGCGCCCGCACGGTGCGCGACCTCGACCGCCGGGCCGAACGCATCGAACGCCCCGGAGTGGATGTTGCCGGCCTGCAGCACCACGAGCGCCGGCCCCTCGCCCGCGGCGAGGGTCTCGGCGAGCGCGTCGACCAGGATCCGCCCCTCGCGGTCGGCGGCCACCTCGATCGGCGCGCCGAGCCCGAGGTAGCGGGCGGCGAGGTCGACCGTGCCGTGGCGTTCGGCGCCCACGACGAGGCGCACCTTCGGCCCGCCCGCGAGGCCGTCGACCGCGACGTCCCACCCGGCCCGGCGCAGCACCTCGTCGCGCCCAGCCGCCATCGCCGAGAACTGCGCCATGGTCGCGCCCGTCACGAAGCCCACCGCGCTCTCGGCCGGGAGGCCGAGCAGCTGCAGCAGCCACGCGCCCGCAAGCTCCTCGGCCGCGACCGTGCCCGGGGTGGCGTTCCGCATCCCGGAGTTCTGGTCCCAGGCCGACACCAGCCAGTCGGCGGCCAGCCCCGCGGGCTGCGTGCCGCCCATCACCCAGCCGTAGAAGCGCGGCGAGCCGATCGCGAGCAGCCCGGGCTCGACCGCGTCGGCCAGCCGCTCGATCGTGTCGATCGCGGGAGCACCCTCGTCGGGCAGCTCACGTCCCAGCGCCTGGGTGACCTCGTCGACCGTGGCCCGCGGCGGGATCGGCCGCTCGCGCACGGTGTCGAGCCAGGCCTTCGCCCGGCCCGCGGCAGAGCTCAGGACCTCGTCGTAGCGGTCCGGCCGGTCCCCGGCACCCAGCCGGGTGCTCCGGGTTCGCGGTTGCTCGAGCATGTCGCACCTCGCGTCTCGCGCGCACGGGTCGCGCTGCCACGATCATGCGCCTGCGATCGGTGCGCGTCAACGGCGGACGGCACGCCCGGCGCCGACGGCGCGGGTCAGGCAGGCGCGCGTAGGCCAGCGCACGTAGGCCAGTGCGCGTCAGGCCGACGGCCCGCCCACGAGCTTCACGGCGAGCGAGTCGACCCCGGTCGCGATGCGGTCGTCCTCGGCCCAGCGCCGGGCGAGGCGCGCGGTCGTCGCGTCGAGCTCCTGGCGCGTGAGCCCAGCGATCAGGGTCAATCGCACGACGAGCTCGGGGCCGGCGAGCCGGGCGCGCGGGTCGCCCGCGATCAGCTCGACGCCGAGCACGGCGAGCTCCGACCCGATCGAGCGCTCGAACGCGTCGGCGATCTCGGCCGCCTCGAACGGCGGCTGCCACGGCAGCGACCGCGCGACGGCCCACACCGCCGGCCGGCGCAGCACGAACTCGGTCGGCGACCCGGGGTCGAGCACCACGAGGTCGGTGCCGTCGTCGGCCGCGGCCAGAGCCACGCGGACGCCGTCGGCCGGCACCGGCCGCGCGAGCGGGTTCCAGCGGCTCATCGCCTCCACCGAGCCGAACACCGGAAGCACCTTGCGCCCGTCGGGCCCCGCGACCGTGACGATCGAGAGCTCCTGGCTCTTGTCGACGCGGAGCCCGTGCGGGCCCGCGTCATCGGCGTCATCCCCGTCGCCGCCGTCGCCGAGCTCGGCGACGAGCGGGATCAGCAGCCGCGCGCCCGCGAACGCCCTGACGACCTCGGTCTGTCCGCCGTCGCCCGCCGCGAACCGTTCGAGCGCGGCGGCGAGCTCGGCCGGCATGCGTCCGTCGTCCGCGGCGTGCGGGTTCGAGTGGAACGAACGTCCCGCCCACGGCTGTCCGGCCGAGTCCGCGACGTTCGAGTCGGCCGTGCCCCCGCCGCTCGAGGAGGGACCGGCCGGGCCCGGCTCAGCGCCCTGCGACATCCAGTGCCTCGGCCAGCGTGAACGCGCCGGCGTAGAGCGCCTTGCCGACGATCGTGCCCTCGAGCCCCATCGGCACGAGCTCGCGCAGCGCGGCGATGTCGTCGAGGTTCGAGACGCCACCGGACGCCACGACGGGGCGGTGCGTGCGATCCATGATGCGCCGCAGGAGATCGAGGTTCGGGCCCTGGAGCGTGCCGTCCTTGGTGACGTCGGTCACCACGTACCGCGCGGCGCCCGCCTCCTCGAGGCGTTCCATGACCTGCCAGAGGTTGCCGCCGTCCTGGGTCCAGCCGCGAGCCGCGAGCGTCTCGCCACGCACGTCGAGGCCGACCGCGATCGCCTCACCGTACTGGGCGATGACCGACGCCGCCCACTCGGGGTTCTCGAGCGCGGCCGTGCCGAGGTTGATGCGCTTGGCGCCGATCTCGAGCGCGTGCTCGAGCGACGCGTCGTCGCGAATGCCGCCCGAGAGCTCGACGTTGACGCCGCGCACCTGGCGGATGACCTTCTTCAGGATCGCGCCGTTCGACCCGCGCCCGAATGCGGCGTCGAGGTCGACCAGGTGGATCCACTCGGCGCCCTGATCGGCCCAGTCCACGGCGGCGTCGACCGGGTCGCCGTAGTTCGTCTCGGTGCCCGCCTCGCCCTTGGTCAGCCGGACGGCCTTGCCGCCCGCGACGTCAACCGCCGGAAGCAGCACCAGGCGCGGGGTCTTGTTGAACTCACTCATCACTGTCCTCGAATATGGGGGCCGCATTCGCGGTGTTCGGCACAGTCACAGCATCCTAGCGACGTGCGAGGGTCACCGTTCGCGCATGACGGCTCAGCGCAGGGTGCCGAGCCAATTGCCGAGCAGCCTGATGCCGGCCTCGGACGATTTCTCGGGGTGGAACTGGGTTGCCGACAGCGGTCCGTTCTCGACCGCGGCGAGGAACCGACCGCCGTGCTCGGCCCAGGTCAGCTTCGGGCTCGGGAACGGAGGACTGGTCTCGAGCGTCCAGCCCTGTGCCGCAAACGAGTGCACGAAGTAGAACCGCTCGCCGTCGAGCCCGTCGAACAGCACGCTGCCCTCGTCGGGTTCGACGGTGTTCCAGCCCATGTGCGGCAGCACCTCGGCCGGCAGCTCGGTCACGGCACCCGGCCACTCACCGAGCCCCTCGGTGTCGACGCCGCGTTCGACGCCGCGTTCGAAGAGCACCTGCATGCCCACGCAGATGCCGAGCACGGGGCGGCCACCGGCGAGCCGGCGGTCGATGAGCTCGTCGCCGCGCACCGCGCGGAGCTGCCGCATGACCGCGTCGAACGCGCCGACCCCCGGCACGAGGAGGCCGTCGGCCTCCATGACCGCACGCCGGTCGGCCGTGAGCTCGACCTCGGCCCCCGCACGCTCGAGGGCCTTGGCCGCCGAGTGCACGTTGCCCGACCCGTAGTCGAGGACGACGACGCGCGGGCTCCGGCTCACAGCGCGCCCTTGGTCGACGGAATCCCGACCACGAGCGGGTCGAGCGCCTTCGCCTGGCGGAACGCGCGCGCGAACGCCTTGAACTCGGCCTCGGCGATGTGGTGCGGGTCGCGGCCGCCGAGCACGGTGACGTGCACCGTGAGCGCCGCGTTGAACGTGATGGCCTCGAACACGTGACGCACCATGGAGCCCGTGAAGTGGCCGCCGATCAGGTGGTACTCGAACCCGGCCGGCTCACCCGTGTGCACGAGGTACGGACGACCCGAGATGTCGACGACGGCCTGCGCGAGCGCCTCGTCGAGCGGCACCAGGGCGTCGCCGTATCGCGAGATGCCGGACTTGTCGCCGAGCGCCTGCCTGATCGCGGTGCCGAGCACGATGCCCACGTCTTCGACCGTGTGGTGCACGTCGATCTCGACATCCCCGGAGGCGCGCACCGTGAGGTCGCTCAGCGAGTGCTTCGCGAACGCGGTGAGCAGGTGGTCGTAGAACGGCACACCGGTCTCGATGTCGCTCGTTCCGGTCCCGTCGAGGTCGATCGACAGGTCGATGCTCGACTCGCTCGTCTCGCGCTGCACGCGCGCGCTACGGCCGGCGTTCGGGGAGGTCATACCACCAGTCTATTGGGCAGGCCCGGGCGCGAACGGCGCGATCGCCTCGAGGAACGCGGTCGTCTCGGTCTCGGTGCCGGCCGTCACGCGGAGGCTGCCCGGCAGGCCGATCTCACGAATCAGGATGCCTCGTGCGAGCAATGCCTCGAACACCGCGTGCGGGTCGTCGACCCCGTCGAAGAGCACGAAGTTCGCGCCGCTGCGGTACGGGTGGAAGCCGAGGCGTGCGAGCTCGCCCGAGATGCGCTCGCGCTGCACCCGGATCTCGTCGACCATCGCGAGCATCTGGTCGGCGTGCGCGAGCGCACCGAGCGCGGCCGCCTGGGTCAGCGCCGACAGGTGATACGGCAGCCGCACGAGCCGGAGCGCATCGATGGCCGCCGGATCGGCGGCGAGGTATCCGACGCGGGCGCCCGCGAACGCGAACGCCTTGCTCATGGTGCGCGAGACCACGAGCCGCGGCCGCCCCTCGAGGAGCGTCAGCGCGCTCGGCGTGCCGGGATCGGCGAACTCGAAGTAGGCCTCGTCGACCACCACGATGCCGCGGGCCGCGTCGGCGACGGCTTCGATCGTCGCCAGGGACAGCGGCGTGCCGGTGGGGTTGTTCGGAGCGCAGAGCAGCACCAGGTCGGGGTCGTGCTCGCGGACCGCGGCGACCGCGGTCTCGGGGCTCAGCTCGTACTCGGCGTCGCGCTCCCCGGTGACCCACCGTGTGCCGGTGCCGGACGCGAGCAGCCCGTACATCGAGTACGTCGGCGCGAACCCGAGCACGGTGCGGCCCGGCCCGCCGTAGGCCTGGAGGAGGTGCTGGAGCACCTCGTTCGAGCCGTTCGCGGCCCAGATCTGCTCAGGGCGAAGCCCGTGACCGAGGTACGCGGCGAACGCGGTGCGCAGCTCGGTGAACTCCCGGTCGGGATAGCGGTTCAGCCCGAGGATCGCCGCGGCGACACGCGCGACGATGTCGTGCGCGACCGCCTCGGGAATCGGATGCGTGTTCTCGTTGACGTTCAGCGCAACGAGCACGGCCTTCTGCGGTGCGCCGTACGGCGATCTTCCGCGGAGGTCGTCTCGGATGGGGAGGTCGTCGAGGCTCGTCACCAGGCCATGGTAGTCGTCAGCCGGGAGGGCCCCGGTCGCACCCGGCCGGTCGCACCGGCCGGCTACTCGTGCGCCGGCAGGGCGAGCTTCTGGCCGGGCTGCACGACCGCGTCGCCGAGGCCGTTGAGCCGGACGATGTCGGCGATGACCTCGCGCGGGTCTTCTTCGGGCGCGATCGACTCGGCGAGCTCCCAGAGCGTGTCGCCGTGCCCGACGGTCACGACCTCGAGCGGAGCCACCGGCGTGTCGCCGCCGTCTGCCGCGGCGACGCCCGCGCCCAGCACCGAGACCGAGGCGAACACGGCGATCGGCAGTGCGGCGAGCGTCGTCAGCACCGCACGCCCGCGGCGGGTCAGCCGCAGGCGCGTTCGAGGGGCTGCGCCGAACGTGGTGGTCTCGCTCATGGTTCCTCCTGACGGTTCTCGCCGTGCTGTCGATGTGGTCGAGCCGCACCCGCCGCTCGGCCGGGAGCGGCCGGTGCGAAGCTCTGTTCCGAATGTATCTTCGAATGAACGACCGCGCAAGGTCTCTCTCCATTTCTTCTGCACGGGCGCTTCGGCACAGATCGGCGGGATGGCGCAGATCGTGATGCGACACGCTCGAACATATGTTTGATGCGGTCGCCCCGGGCAGATACAGTTTCGAATGTTCGATCTGCTTCGAACACTGATCTGAGTCGAACACAGACCACCGACATCCGGCCGCGCGGCGGTCGCAACGAGGGGCGAGACCGTGAGCACCGACATCGACCGCACACCGGAGTCCGGCTCGCGACGGCGACGCTCCAAGGGCTTGACGGCGAAGCAGACCGCGATCCTCGAGGTCATCCAGCGATCGGTCGCCGAACGCGGCTATCCGCCGAGCATGCGCGAGATCGGGGACGGCGTCGGCCTGTCCTCGCTGTCGAGCGTCACGCATCAGCTGAACCAGCTCGAGCTCGCCGGGTACCTGCGTCGCGACCCGAACCGGCCGCGCGCCCTCGAGGTGCTCATCGAGCTGCCCGGTTCAGAGGCGCGCGTCTCCGCGAGCGAGCCCATCCCGATCAACGACGCCGCGATGGTCCCGCTCGTGGGGCGCATCGCGGCGGGCGTGCCGATCACGGCCGACCAGCAGATCGACGAGGTGTTCCCGCTTCCGCGCCAGCTCGTCGGCAAGGGCGAGCTCTTCATGCTCAAGGTCGTGGGCGACTCGATGATCGACGCCGCGATCTGCGACGGCGACTGGGTCGTCATCCGGGCTCAGCGTTCGGCCGAGAACGGCGAGATCGTCGCGGCGATGCTCGACGGCGAGGCGACCGTGAAGGTGTTCCGCCAGCGCGACGGCCACACGTGGCTGCTCCCCCGCAACACCGCGTTCGAGCCCATCCTCGGCGATGCGGCCGAGGTGCTCGGCAAGGTCGTGGCGGTGCTGCGCGCCGTCTGACGCCCGCGGCGGCCCTACCGGGTGTGCGCGGCGCCGTGCGCCGGCGCCGGCACGGCACGCAGCCAGTCGAGCACCGCGTGCATGAACCCGGCGTGGTCGTCGCGGAACACGGTGTGGCCCGTGCCCTCGAGCGTCTGCACCGTCATGCCCTGACCGCGGAGCCGTGCGGCCACCTGCTCAGTGATGAGCAGGCTCTTCTCGGCGAGCACGACGAGGCTCGGCGCAACGAGCGATACGGGCGGCACGAGCGGCCGGGTGTCGCTGAACCCGAGGATGGTGCGCTTGTCCCAGTCGCGAAGCGTCGCGAGCTCGATCTCGACGTCGTCGGCGTGCCACTTCGGGTTCATCTTCACGAGCGCTGACCGGCGCGGGCGCGGCGCGATCGCGAAGAACAGCTTGAACGCCAGGCCGCGCAGCCCCGTGGGGAACGAGAACGCGGGGTCGATGTAGATCGCGGCCCGCGGTGCCATGCGGTCGGCGACGAGGCTCGCGACGAGCCCGCCCAGCGAGTGGCCCATGACCACGTCGGGCGGCCCGTCGAGCAGCGGGGTGAGCGTCTCGACCACGTCGTCGGCCCACGCCGCCGGCGAGTACCGTGCGGCCCTCGGGCTCCGCCCGTGGCCGGCGAGGTCGACCGCGATCACTCGGAACCCGTGCTGCTCGAGCTCGGCGGTGACCCGGTGCCACGCGCGCGAGTCCGACATGATGCCGTGGATGAGAATCGCGGTGCGCGGCCCGGCTCCGGTCTCGGTGACGGCCAATCGCATACCCACGAGGGTAGGTCGCGCACCTGGGCGGTCACCCCGAGCGGACCGCACGTCGCGTGTGAACCGCGGCCGGGACATCCGTGACGGATCGGATGCCCCGGCCGCGCGCCGCGCGCGCGACGATCAGCCGGGTACCGCGATGCCCGCGCGCACCGCCTTCGTCGCGGCGATGATGTGCTCGAGCGACTCGACCGTCTCGGCATACCCGCGGGTCTTGAGCCCGCAGTCCGGATTGACCCACAGCCGGGTCGCGGGGATCTCGGCGACCGCGCGCTCGAGCATCGACCGCACCTCGTCGGTGCTCGGCACGCGCGGTGAGTGGATGTCGTACACCCCCGGCCCGATGCCGTGGTCGAACCCGCTCTCGGCCAGGTCGTCGACGACCTCCATGCGGCTGCGGGCGGCCTCGATCGAGGTCACGTCGGCGTCGAGGTTCCTGATCGCGTCGATGATGACGCCGAACTCCGAGTAACACAGGTGCGTGTGCACCTGGGTGGCCGCCGCCGCGCCGCCGGTCGCGAGCCGGAACGCGCCGACGGACCAGTCGAGGTACGCGGGCTGATCCGCGCGCTTGAGCGGCAACAGCTCGCGGAGCGCGGGCTCGTCGACCTGGATGACCCGGATGCCCGCGGCCTCGAGGTCGCCGATCTCGTCGCGGAGCGCCAGCGCGACCTGACGGGCGGTGTCGGCGAGCGACTGGTCGTCGCGCACGAACGACCACGCGAGGACGGTCACTGGCCCCGTCAGCATGCCCTTCACGGGCTTGTCGGTGAGCGACTGCGCGTACGTCGACCACGCCACGGTCATGGGAGCGGGCCGGGAGACGTCGCCCCAGAGGATCGAGGGCCGGGTGCAGCGCGACCCGTAGGACTGCACCCAGCCGTGCTCGGTCACGGCGAAGCCGTCGAGCAGCTCGGCGAAGTACTGCACCATGTCATTGCGCTCGGGCTCGCCGTGGACGAGGACGTCGAGTCCCAGCTCCTCCTGCAGACGGATGACCCGTTCGATCTCCGCACGCATCTCGGCGCGGTACGCCGCCTCGTCGAGCTCGCCCTTCGTGAGCCGTGCCCGCGCCCGCCGGATCTCGGCGGTCTGCGGGAACGAGCCGATCGTCGTGGTCGGCAGCTCGGGGAGCTCGAGGGCACCCTGCGCGACGACCCGATCGGCGTAGTCGGTGCGCGCGAAGTCGGCCGCGCCGAGCGCCGCGAGCCGGGCACGGACCGCGGGCACCCGCACGCCGGGCGCCTGCGCACGGTCGTCGAGCGCGGCGCGCGCGGCGTCGAGCTCGGCGGAGACGACCTCGCGTCCTTCCGTGAGGCCGCGCGCGAGCACCGCCACCTGCTCGACCTTCTGGTCCGCGAACGCGAGCCAGCTCGCGAGGCGCGGATCGAGCTTCGTCTCGTCGGCGACGTCGTGCGGGACGTGGAACAGCGACGTCGACGTCGACACCGCGACGCTGCCGGACCAGCCCGCGAGCGCCTCGGCGCGTGCGAGCGCGGCGTCGAGGTCGCCGCGCCAGATGTTGTGCCCGTCGACGACCCCCGCGACGAGCGTCTTGCCCGCCAGCGCCTCCTCGGTCGCGGGATCGAGACGCTCGGGCACCGTTCCGCGGACGAGGTCGAGCCCGATCGCCTCGACGGGCGTCGCCGCGAGTGCGGGCAGCGCGTCGTCGAGCCCGCCGTAGGGCGCGGCGACGAAGATCGCGGGGCGAGCCGTCGCAGCGCCCAGTGCGTCATACGCCTGGCCGATCGCGTCGAGCACCCGGTCGCGAGGCACGTCGAGGCTCTCGCTCACGAGCGCGGGCTCGTCGAGCTGCACCCATTCGGCGCCCGCGTCGGCCAGTGCCGCGAGCAGTTCGGCGTACACCGGGACGAGGTCGCCGAGCCGGTCGATCGGATGGAACGATGCGGGCGCGCCCTCCGCCGGCTTCGCGAGCGCGAGCAGCGTCACCGGGCCCACGAGCACGGGACGCGTGAGGAACCCGTCGGCCACGGCCTCACGGAACCCCGCGAGCACGCGCTCGGGGCGCGCGCGGAACGCCGTCTCCGGCCCGATCTCCGGCACGAGATAGTGGTAGTTCGAGTCGAACCACTTCGTCATCTCGAGCGGCGCGTCGGCGCCCTCGCCCCTCGCGATCGTGAACGACCCGGCCAGGTCCACGCCGTCCTCGCCGATCAGGTGCTCGAACCGAGCGGGCACCGCGTCGACCGCGAGGGCGGCGTCGAGGACCTGGTCGTAGTACGAGAACGACTCGGGGATCGCCGACCCGTCACGCCGCAGCCCGAGCTCGGCGAGTCGCTCGCGCGTGGACCGGCGGAGCTCGGACGCTCGCTCCTCGAGCGCGGCCGCGTCGAGGCCGCCGGCCCAGAACGCCTCGACGGCGCGCTTCAACTCGCGTCGTCGGCCGATGCGCGGGTACCCGAGGATCGTCCCAGCAGGGAAGGTGCGGTGGCTCATGGGTTGGTCACGTTCCTCTCTTCGGCGGCGCGCGCCGACGGCATGAGACCGAGCCGGTCCAGCACGCCGAGCACGGCCTCGTGTCGGTTGAAGGTGTACAGATGCAGTCCTGGGGCGCCTCCCAGCACGTCGGCCGCGAGGCGCGCGGCGTAGGCGACCCCGATCTCGGCCTGCGTGTCGGCGTCCGGCTCGATCTCGAGGTCGATCGCGAGCTGCGCGGGCGGCTCGACGCCGGTGAGGTCGGTCAGCCGCTTCAGCCGGGCGGGGGTCGTGACCGGCATGATCCCGGGCAGGATCGGGATCGTCACACCCCCGGCCCGCGCGCGTTCGACGAAGCTCAGATAGTCGTCGGCGTGCCAGAACAGCTGGGTGATGGCGAGGTTCGCCCCCGCGATCTCTTTCGCGAGCAGCGTGTCGACGTCCTGGTGCGGCCCGCGCGATCGCGGATGCCCCGTCGGGAACGCCGCGACCGCGACCCGCTCGGGTCGCGGCCGCTCGCGGATCTCGGTCACGCCAGGCAGGCCGGGGATGCCGGCCTGCGTGAACGGCTCGCGCTCCTCCTGGACGCGATGGATGAGCTGCACGAGCTCGGCCGCACTGCCGAGGTCGCCGAGGCCGTCATCGTCCTCGGCCCCGATCGGCGGGTCGCCGCGCAGCGCGAGGAAGCTGGTCACTCCGGCGTCGAGGAAGTCGCGCACCAGCCGGTTGGCCTCGGCGTGCGACGAGCCGACGCACGTGAGATGCGCCATGGGCTCGACATCGGTCTGCTCGAGCATGTACCGCAGCACGGTGAGCGAGCGCTCGCGCGAGGACCCGCCGGCGCCGAACGTCACCGAGATGAACGCCGGATGCGCCTCGGCCAGGCGATCGATCGTCCGACCCAGCGCGAGCGCCGCGGCATCGCTGCGCGGCGGGAACAACTCGAACGAGATGGACGTGCCGCCGCCGTGCGCTGCCATGTCGCTCCTCCCCCGCGTGCCGCGCGGAGCCGGAGACCGCGCGGCACGCCGCGCTCCCCCGGCCGTGCTCGGTCCGGTGGATCTCGCGGGCGGGTGCCGGGCTCGGCGGTCGCTCCTCGTGGCGGGCATCGGGCCGGCCACCGTAGATCACGAGCGACGATACGCCGAGTTGGCGCTCAGCGGGAGGGGGTGTTGCGCCGAATGACGCGTCGCATCGGCCGACCCGAGCCGGCATGCGCCGCCGGGGCGCGGATCAGGCCAGCGCGTCGGCCGCCGCGAACTCGGCGAGCTGAGCCGCCTGCTCGGGTGAGGCCAGTGCCCGGATCCGGGTGCCGCCCTCGGCATAGTCGACCGACAGCACGCGACCGGTCTCGTGCAGCGCCGAGACCACGTCGCCGCGGTCGTACGGCACGAGCAGATCGACCTCGACCGACGGGTCGGGCAGCAGCCGCGCGATCGCCTCCAGGATGTCGCGCACGCCCTCGCCCGTCCGCGCCGAGGCGAACACGGCGTTCGGCTCGAGACCGCGCAGCACGAGGCGCTCCTCGGGCGTCACCAGGTCGGCCTTGTTGAAGACCACGAGCTCGGGGAGGTCGCGTGCGCCGACCTCGCCGATGACGTCGCGGACCGTCGCGATCTGACCGGCCGGGTCGGGGTGTGCGGCGTCGACGACGTGCACGATCAGGTCGGCGTCGCCGACCTCTTCGAGCGTCGACCGGAACGCTTCGACGAGCTGGTGCGGCAGGTTGCGGACGAACCCGACCGTGTCGGCGATCGTGTACACGCGCCCGTCGGGCGTCGTGTTGCGCCGGACCGTCGCATCGAGCGTCGCGAACAGCGCGTTCTCGACGAGCACGCCCGCACCCGTGATGCGGTTGAGGAGGCTCGACTTGCCCGCGTTGGTGTACCCCGCGATCGCGACCGAGGGCACCGCGTTGCGTCGCCGGTTGGCGCGCTTGGCCTCGCGGGCGGGCTTCATGCCCGCGATCTGCCGGCGGAGCTTCGCCATGCGCGAGTGGATGCGGCGCCGGTCGAGCTCGATCTTCGTCTCACCCGGACCGCGCGAGCCCATGCCGGCGCCCGCGCCGCCGACCTGACCACCGGCCTGGCGCGACATGGACTCACCCCAGCCGCGCAGGCGCGGGAGCAGATACTCGAGCTGGGCGAGCTCGACCTGCGCCTTGCCCTCGCGGCTCTTCGCGTGCTGACTGAAGATGTCGAGGATGACCGCGGTGCGGTCGATGACCTTGACCTTCACCGCGTCCTCGAGCGCACGCCGCTGGCTGGGCGCGAGCTCGGTGTCGGCCACCACGGTGTCGGCACCGAGCGCGGCGACGATGTGCCGCAGCTCCTCGACCTTGCCGCGACCGAGGTAGGTCGAGGGGTCGGGGTGCGGGCGTCGCTGCAGCACGCCGTCGAGCACGCGCGCGCCGGCCGTCTCGGCGAGCGCCGCGAGCTCACGGAGCGAGTTCTCGGCGTCGTCGAGCGACCCCTGCGAGTACACGCCGATCAGCACGACGTTCTCGAGTCGCAGCTGCCGGTACTCGACCTCGGTGACGTCCTCGAGCTCGGTCGAGAGTCCGCTCACCCGGCGGAGTGCGGCGCGCTCCTCGCGGTCGAACTGCTCGCCGTCGGTGTTCGCCTCGGACGAGGCATCCGCCCACGACGTGGCATCCGTCTCGCCGCGCTGGATCGCGGCGGCCTCGCTCGCACCGAACCGCGCCACGCCGGCGCGTTGCTCGGCACTGCGCAGGACGCGCTCGACGGCGTCGTCGGAGCTTCGTTCAGCGTCGTTCATATGTCTCCACCCTACTTCCGATTCCGGTGCGATAGGTTCCCCCTATGCCCCAGGAGCACTACTTCTCGTCGAGCCCGGCGGCGCCGGGGGCGCTTCGCGAGATCGGTGTCCGGCTCCACGGTCGCGACGTGCGCGTCGTCACCGCCCCGGCCGTGTTCAGCCCGGACCATGTCGACTCGGGCACGCAAGCCCTCCTCGACGCGGTCCCCGAGCCACCCGCGGGCGGGCACCTGCTCGACCTCGGCGCGGGCTGGGGCCCCATGGCGCTCACCATGGCGATGGCCGCACCGGATGCCACGGTGTGGGCCCTCGACGTCAACGAGCGCGCGCTCGACCTGGTGCGGCGCAACGCCGAGCGCCTCGGCCTCGGCAATGTCAACGCCGTGCTCGCCGCAGATGTTCCAGCCGACGTGACGTTCGCGGCGATCTGGTCCAACCCGCCGATCCGCGTCGGCAAGGCGGTCCTGCACGCGCTCATGCACGACTGGCTTCCACGGCTCGACCACGGGTCGTCCGCGTGGCTCGTCGTGCAGAAGCACCTCGGGGCCGACTCGTTCCAGCGCTGGCTCGGCTCGGAGTTCGAGCAGGGCTACGAGGTCAGCCGCGCAGCGTCGTCGAAGGGCTTCCGGCTGCTCGAGGTCGCTCGCGACTGAGTCCGCACGTCACCCGCGGCGGAGCCCACGTCAGGCGAGGCTGAGCACGCCGTCGAACACGAGCTCGGCCGGACCCGAGAGGACGACGCGCTCGCCCTCGGCAGAGGCGAACATCCGCACGCCGAGGGTGCCGCCCGGCACCTGCACGCGCCAGTCGTCGGGCGCACCGGCACCAGCCCAGTGCCGCACGGCGAGGGCGGCCGCGACCGCACCGGTGCCGCACGACAGCGTCTCCCCGGATCCGCGCTCGTGCACGCGCATGCGGATGCGCCCGACGCCGTCGTCGACCAGCGGATCGGCCGGCACCACGAACTCGACGTTCGCGCCCGCCGGAAGCTCGGGGTCGAGAATCGGAACGTAGCCGAGGTCGAGGCCGTCGAGCTCGTCGTCGTCGGCCAGCGCGACGACGACGTGCGGGTTGCCGACGTCGATGCCGAGCCCGGGGCGCGCGACCGAGAGGCTCTTGGCGCGGACGAGCGGATCGTCGCCCGACAGCCGCCAGACGCCGAGATCGGCCTGGAACCCGTCGGCCGACCGGCTCACCCGGCGCACGCCGGCGCGGGTCCCGATCGCGATCTCGCCACCGGGCGGAAGATCGATGAGCCCCTGGTCGAGCAGATACGACACGAACACCCGGATGCCGTTCCCGCACATCTCCGACACCGAGCCGTCGGCGTTCCAGTAGTCCATGAACCACACGGCGTCCGGGGCTTCCGCGATCGCGGCCGCGCCGGCCTCGAGGTTGCGTGAGCGCACGGCACGGATGAGCCCGTCGGCGCCGACCCCGAACCGCCGGTCGCAGACGGCGGCGATCTGCGCCGGAGTGAGCTCGGAGTCCCCCTCGGGGTCGGCGAACAGCACGAAGTCGTTCCCCGTGCCCTGCCCCTTGGTGAACCGCAGATCGAATGGCATGCGGATCAGTCTAGGGCGCCGGATGGCGCCGGCCTTCCCTCCCCCCGAGTGATGCCGAACCGGCCCGAGCGAGCCGGCATCTCGGCCGCACTCGGCCCGGTTCGGCATCACTCGGCGAGGTGTGTGTGTGTGGGTAGGGGTGGGTGGGTGGGTGGGTGGGTGGCGAGGTCAGGCCAGGGCGGTGAGTCGTCTCACCTCACCGGCGCGAGCCGACGGATCGGCCACGTCGAGCACGGTCTGACCCGGGTACCGCTTGAACCAGCTCACCTGTCGCCGCGCGTACGTGCGTGTCAGCTGTTGCGTCTCGGCGATCGCCTCGGCCCGGGACATGCCGCCCCGGAGCTGCGCGAGCGCCTGCGCGTACCCGATCGCCTTCCGCGCTGTGACGCCCCGTTCGAGCCCGGCCGGCACGAGGCGCTCGACCTCGTCGACCAGCCCCGCGGACCACATGTCCTCGACCCGCCGGTCGAGGCGCTCGACGAGCTCCGCGCGTTCGCTGCGGAGGTGCACGACCCGGTGCGGGCGCCACGGCACGGGCTCGTCGGGCAGGCGCGCCGCCTTCGGCTCGCCGGTCAGCTCGATGACCTCGAGCGCGCGCACGAGACGCCGCCCGTTCGCCGGGTCGACGCTCGCAGCGGTCTCGGGATCGATGCTCCTGAGTCGCGCGTGCAGGGCGCCGGTCCCGAGCGTGGCCAGCTCGTCCTCGAGCCGGGACCGGACGCCCGCTTCGGTGCCCGGGAACCGGAAGTCGTGGATCACGCTGGACACGTACAGGCCAGAGCCGCCCACGAGCAGCGCCACGGCCCCGGACGACTCGATGCGTGCGATCTCGGCGCGTGCCGTCGCCTGGTAGGCCGCGGCCGAGGCCTCTTCGGTGACGTCGAGCACGTCCAGGAGATGGTGCGGCACGCCGCGTCGCTCGTCGAGCCCGAGCTTCGCCGTGCCGATGTCCATGCCACGGTACAGCTGCATGGCGTCGGCGTTCACGACCTCGGCGCGGCGCCCCTGCGTCGCGAGCGCCTCGGCGAGGTCGAGCGCGAAGGCGGACTTGCCAGTGCCGGTCGCGCCGACGATCGCGATCAGGGTCACGTCAGCGTTGCGCGTCGGTCGGATCGTAGATCGGCATGGTGCCGACGCCGGGCGCGACCAGCGGCTCGCGGACGCGCAGCGACGGAAGCCCGAGCGAGACCCGCCCCGCCGCCGAGGCGTCGGCCGCCCCTGGCGCCGCGGGGACACCGCAGCTGTCGGCCTGCTGCCGGTCCCAGGCGTCGCCGGCCCGTGTGCGACGGATGGCCAGGGGTGCACCCGTGGCGGAGTCGGCGATGAGGTGGAACGGCGCAGCCTGCGTCACGGTCACGGTCACGACGTCGCCCGGGCGAGGCAGCTCGGATCCTGCCGGGACCTCGAAGTGCACGAGCCGGCTGTCCTCGGCGCGACCCGACAGCCGGTGCGTCGCGGCGTCCTTCTTGCCCTCGCCGGTCGAGACGAGCACCTCGACCTGGCGGCCGATCACGCGCTGGTTCTCCTCCCAGGAGATGCGCTCCTGGAGCGCCGTGAGCCGCTCGTACCGCTCCTGCACGACCGCCTTCGGGATCTGATCGTCCATGGTCGCCGCGGGCGTGCCTGGCCGGATCGAGTACTGGAAGGTGAAGGCGGACGCGAACCTGGCGGCCTCGACGACGCGCAGCGTGTCCTCGAAGTCCTCCTCGGTCTCCCCGGGGAACCCGACGATGATGTCGGTCGAGATCGCGGCGTTCGGGATCTTCGCGCGCACGCGGTCGAGGATGCCGAGGAACCGCTCGGACCGGTAGGAGCGTCGCATGGCCTTCAGCACCCGGTCGGAACCCGACTGCAGCGGCATGTGCAGCTGCGGCATGACGCTCGGGGTCTCGGCCATGGCGTCGATGACGTCGTCGGTGAACGCCGCGGGGTGCGGGCTCGTGAACCGGATGCGTTCGAGCCCGTCGATCTGCCCGGCCGCACGCAGGAGCTTGCCGAACGCCTGGCGGTCGCCGAACTCGACGCCGTAGGAGTTCACGTTCTGCCCGAGCAGGGTGACCTCGATCGCCCCGTCGTCGACGAGCGCCTGGACCTCGGCGAGGATGTCCCCGGGCCGGCGGTCCTTCTCTTTCCCGCGCAGCGCGGGCACGATGCAGAAGGTGCAGGTGTTGTTGCAGCCGACCGAGATCGAGACCCAGCCGCTGTAGCTCGAGTCGCGCTTCGTCGGCAGCGTCGACGGGAAGACCTCGAGGGCGTCGAGGATCTCGAGCTGGGCCTCCTCGTTGTGCCTGGCTCGTTCGAGCAGGCTCGGCAGCGCGCCCATGTTGTGCGTGCCGAACACGACGTCGACCCACGGCGCCTTCTCGAGGATGACGTTCTTGTCCTTCTGCGCGAGGCAGCCCCCGACCGCGATCTGCATGCCGGCATGGCGCTTCTTCACGCTCGCGAGATGGCCGAGATTGCCGTACAGCTTGTTGTCGGCGTTCTCGCGCACCGCGCACGTGTTGATCACGACGACGTCGGGCTCGGCGCCGTTCGCGGGGACGTACCCCGCGGCCTCGAGCGAACCCGAAAGGCGTTCCGAGTCGTGCACGTTCATCTGACAGCCGAAGGTCCGCACCTCGTAGGTGCGCCGCGCCGCGCCGGCGGTCTCGCCGACGGCGACGTCGACTGCGCGCGCGGGGTCAGCGACAGCGACGGTGGCCTCGACATCCGAGGCCTCGTGGAGGGTGCTCATGATCGCACCAGTCTACGAGCGTTCACCTGGGCCGGCGATCAGCGGTGGAGAGCGCCGTCAGGCCTGGCCCGTGGAGAGTGCGGCGGCCACCGCTTCGCGCACGACGGCGGACTCGTAACCCCGGCGTTGCAGGAACGCGGTGAGGCGCCGCTCGGCCACGCTGCGGTCGAGCCCGCGGAGCTGGCGGGCGCGCCGCTCGGCGACGGTGAGCGCGTTGCGGCGTTCGAGGTCGGGGTCGAGCTCGTCGAGCGCCGCGCGGATCGCGTCGGCGCCGACGCCGCGCCGCGTGAGCTCGGCGAGGATCGCCCCGCTGCCGCGGCCGCGCCGTTCGGCGCCCGTGCGGACGAGCTGCTCGGCGAGGCGGACATCGTCGAGGTAGCCGAGCCGCTCGTAGCGCGCGATCCACTCGTCGGTCTCGGCCTCGTCGAGCCCGTGCTCGGTGAGCACGGCGCGCACCTCGGCGACCGAGAGCGATGAGCGACGCAGCCGGCCGACGACGAGCGCGTCGATCCGTGCGTCCCGCTCGACTCCGGGCTCGCCGGCTTCGGGCATGCCGCCACGCGCACCGAGCCTCACCACCGGCTGAGCCGGGCCGCGCGTGGGCTGACGCGGACCCGGTCGTGCCGCGGCACGCCGTTCGAGACGTTCGCACTCGTCGTCCTCGGGGGCATCGTTCCAGTCGCCGGCGTCGTCGTCCTCGCGACCGACGTCGCGGGCTCCGGCGCGGCGGACGTCGCGCGCGTCGGCGCTGCGGTCGACCCCCGGAACGGCCCACGGCAGGTACGAGACCGGGGCGAGGTGCTCAGCCTCGTCGCGAGATGCGTCGCGCATCGTTCCCCTCCCCGGTCTCGTTCATGCCGTGCGCGGGCTCAGGCGCCCCGGCGCTTCGCGTCGAGCGACTCGACGTTCGCGGGCTGCTCGCTCGCGGCGCCGGCACCGGCGCCGATGCCGAGCTTCACGAGGATCTTGCGCTCGATGTCGGCCGCGATGTCGGGGTTCTGCAGCAGGAAGTTGCGCGCGTTCTCTTTGCCCTGCCCGAGCTGGTCGCCGTCGTAGGTGTACCAGGCGCCCGACTTCTTGACGATGCCCTGATCGACGCCGTAGTCGATGAGCGACCCCTCGCGCGAGATGCCGACCCCGTAGAGGATGTCGAACTCGGCCTGCTTGAAGGGCGGCGCCATCTTGTTCTTGACGATCTTCACGCGCGTGCGGTTGCCGACCGCCTCGGTGCCGTCTTTCAGCGTCTCGATGCGGCGGATGTCGAGACGGACCGACGCATAGAACTTCAGCGCCTTGCCGCCCGCGGTGGTCTCGGGGCTGCCGAAGAACACGCCGATCTTCTCGCGCAGCTGGTTGATGAAGATCATCGTGGTGTTCGTCTGGTTCAGGCCGCCCGTGAGCTTGCGGAGCGCCTGCGACATGAGCCGCGCCTGGAGGCCGACGTGCGAGTCGCCCATCTCGCCCTCGATCTCGGCACGCGGCACGAGGGCTGCGACCGAGTCGATCACGATGAGGTCGATCGAGCCGGAACGGACGAGCATGTCGGCGATCTCGAGCGCCTGCTCGCCCGTGTCGGGCTGCGACACCAGGAGCGAGTCGATGTCGACGCCGAGCTTCTTGGCGTACTCGGGGTCGAGCGCGTGCTCGGCGTCGACGAACGCGGCGATGCCGCCGTTGCGCTGGGCGTTCGCGATCGCGTGCAGCGTCAGCGTGGTCTTACCCGAGGACTCGGGACCGTAGATCTCGATGATGCGGCCTCGCGGGAGCCCGCCGACGCCGAGCGCGACGTCGAGCGCGATCGAGCCGGTGGGGATGACCTCGACCGGTGCACGTTCCTCACTGCCGAGGCGCATCACCGAACCCTTGCCGAACTGGCGGTCGATCTGTGCGAGCGCGGTCTCGAGTGCTTTCTCGCGGTCTACTGGTGATGGCATGTGCTGGCTCCTTCGAAGCTCGGTTCGGCTGCCTTCAGACTGTCGCGGTCACCGGATGGGGCTGACCTTCACCGGTGTCACGACAAGGCGGGTGCGGAAGTTCCGACGACTCCGACGATAGGGCCGGCCACCGACATCGCCCGATGGAGATCGCACGATGGGGAAGGTGTCGTTCGAGACCTCAGCTGTGCAGGAGCCTACTCCGCGATCCGAACAGATGTTCGAGTGACACACCGTGTGTCGCGGACGTGTGTCGCGGAGCGTGAAGCGGTCTGCGCTGTCGCCTCAGCGGCCCCGGCCCGGTTCGCGCTGCCCCACGCCGTGCCGGCGCTCGGCCGGGACATCCGTCGCCTCGCAGAGTGCGAGCCACACGTCGCGAGGCGCGAGGCCGGCGCTGAGCGCCTCGCGCGCGGTGCGGCCGCCGAGCGCCTCGAGGGTGAGGTCGTGCAGCAGCACCCGTCCGTAGCCGGCGCCGAACTCGTCGTCGACCGCGACGTTGAACTCACTGAGCTTCATGACGCCTTTCGCAATCGGAAGGACCGCGCACAGCAGCGACGTGTCACGCGGCGGGAGCAGACACGACACCGGCCGGTCCAAGGACCGGCCGGTGCGTGAAACGTTCGTCGAGTCAGCGGACCATCATGTCGGCGTCGAACTCCGCCACGAGGTCGTCGGGCAGGCTGTCGGGCACCGGGGTCACGCCCTCGAGCACCGCGATCCGGTCGCCGACCTCGTGCATGATCACCGAGATGGGCGTGTCGAGCGCGTCGGCCACCGAGGCGAGGATCTCGCTCGACGCCTCCTTCTGACCGCGCTCGACCTCGCTGAGGTAGCCGAGTGCGACGCTCGCCTTGCTCGCGACCTGTCGGAGCGTACGCCCCTTCTGAAGTCGGAAGTCCCTCAGCACGTCGCCGATCTCCTGTCGAACCAGAACCATCGGAACCTCCTTCAGTCAATCGAGCCGGGAAGCGGGAGGGTCAGTTTACCCCTCGCCGCCGTGCCACGACTCTAGCGTTTCACACTGGACCTTCCGTGTGAACCCGGTCTATGTAACAGGGAGTTCACGAACGCTATTCCGCGTCGGCCGCGATCATCGCGGCGAGTTCCGCGAGGGCCTCGTCGAGCGCGCGCGCGACCGTGTGCGTGCGGATGTCGGCGCGGCTTCCGTCGAGTTCGAGCGGCACCGAACGGATGCCTCGCGGCGAGGCGATTCCGAGATACACGGTGCCCGGCGGATGCCCGTCCTGCGGATCGGGTCCCGCCACGCCCGTCGTGGCGAGGCCCAGGTCGGCCGGCCGGCCGGCGACCGCGCACACCGACCGCACATGGTCGGCCATCTGCCGTGCGACGTCGGCGTCGACCGCACCCCGCCGCGCCAGGAGCCCCGAATCCACCCCGAGGATCGTCGCCTTGAGCTCGGTCGCGTACGCGACGATCCCGCCGGTGAGCACCGCCGACGCGCCGGGCACCGACACGATCCGTGCGGCGAGCAGCCCGCCCGTGAGCGACTCGGCGACCGCGAGCGTACGCGCGTGCCGGGTGAGCGTCGCGACGAGCCGTTCGGCCTCGCTCGCGGTCATGCGCGTCGTCGCTGCCGCGCGAGCACGATCGCGTCGCGGATGTACAGCGCGCCCGACCAGACGGTGAGCACGAGCGCCGCGGTCATGAGCGCGGTGTTCAGCCAGTCGACCCAGCCGCCGAGCAGCGCGGGCAGCGGCGCGAGCGCGAACGAGATCGCGACGGCCTGCACGACGGTCTTCAGCTTGCCGCCCGACGCGGCCGGGACGACGTTGCCCCGGCGGAGCTCGACGAGACGCCAGATCGTGATGCCCACCTCACGCACGATGATGAGCGCGGTCACCCACCACGGCAGCTCGCCGAGGATCGACAGGCACACCAGGGCGCCGCTCGTGAGCAGCTTGTCGGCGATCGGGTCGAGCAGCTTGCCGAGGTCGGTGATCAGGCCGCGACTGCGTGCGATGTGGCCGTCGATGCCGTCGGTCGCGATCGCGACCACGAACAGACCCGTCGCGAGCCAGCGCAGCACGGCGTTGTCGCCGTGTTCGGCGAGGATCAGCCAGAAGCAGACGGGGGCGAGCAGGATCCGGACGATCGTGATGGCGTTCGGAAGGTTCCAGTTCGCCGATCGCGCGCGGCTTCCGGCGGAGGAGGTCATGCCCCCAAGGATAGCCGCCGGGTCGGACGCTCCGCCGGTCAGTCGCGACCGGTCAGCCCCCAGGCGTCCTCGTCGGGTTCGGCCTCGACCTCGGGCAACCCCTCGGGAATCCGCCCGACCGGATCGTCGTAGCGGTCATCGCCGGCGGGCGCCGACGCGGCCGGCGCGCCGGCCTGCGCCGCCGGGGAGGCGGGGGCCGGCGACGCGGGGCCCGCCGGCTCTTCACCGCGCATCTTGGCGAGCACGCCAGGAAGCTGTTCGACGGTGACGAGCACGTCACGGGCCTTCGACCCCTCGGACGGCCCGACGACCTCACGCGACTCGAGGAGGTCCATGAGGCGCCCGGCCTTCGCGAAGCCGACCCGCAGCTTGCGCTGCAGCATCGACGTGGAGCCGAACTGCGTCGAGACCACGAGCTCGGCCGCGGCCAGCAGCAGCTCGAGATCGTCGCCGATGTCCGCGTCGATCTCCTTCTTCTCGACGACCGCCTGCACGTCGTTGCGGTACTCGGGGCGCGCCTGCCGCGTGACGTGCGTGACGACGCGCTCGATCTCGCCCTCGGCGACCCAGGCGCCCTGCACGCGGATGGGCTTGGACGCGCCCATCGGCAGGAACAGCGCGTCGCCCTGCCCGATCAGCTTGTCGGCACCCGGCTGGTCGAGGATGACGCGCGAGTCGGTCACACTCGTGACCGCGAAGGCCAGGCGGCTCGGCACGTTCGCCTTGATCAGACCCGTGACGACGTCGACCGACGGTCGCTGGGTGGCGAGCACGAGGTGGATGCCCGAGGCGCGGGCGAGCTGGGTGATGCGCACGATCGAGTCCTCGACGTCGCGCGGTGCGACCATCATGAGGTCGGCGAGCTCGTCGACCACGACGAGCAGGTACGGGTACGGCTTGAGCTTGCGCTCGCTGCCGGCCGGCAGCACGATCTCGTCGTTGACGACGGCCTTGTTGAAGTCGTCGATGTGGCGGAAGCCGAACGACGCGAGGTCGTCGTACCGCATGTCCATCTCTTTCACGACCCACTGCAGCGCCTCGGCCGCCTTCTTGGCGTTCGTGATGATGGGCGTGATCAGATGCGGAACGCCCGCGTACGGCGCGAGCTCGACCCGCTTCGGGTCGATGAGCACCATGCGCACCTCGGACGGCTTCGCGCGCATGAGCAGGCTCGTGATCATGGAGTTCACGAAGCTGGACTTGCCGGACCCGGTTGAGCCGGCGACCAGCAGGTGCGGCATCTTCGCCAGGTTCGCGACCACGTACCCGCCACCGACGTCCTTGCCCACCCCGATCGTCATCGGATGCTTCGCACCGACCGCGGCGCCCGAGCGCAGCACGTCGCCGAGCGTCACGATCTCGCGGTCGGCGTTGGGGATCTCGATGCCGATCGCGCTCTTGCCGGGGATCGGCGACAGGATGCGCACCTCGTTCGACGCGACCGCGTACGCGAGGTTCTTGGAGAGCGCCGTGACGCGCTCGACCTTGACGCCCGGCCCGAGCTCGATCTCGTACTGCGTGACCGTCGGGCCCCGGGAGAAGCCCGTGACCTTGGCGTCGACCTTGAACTGGTCGAGCACGGCCGTGATCTGGCGCACGACCTCGTCGTTCACGGCGGACCGCGCCTTCGCTGGCGCGCCGGCCGCGAGGGTGGACGCGGAGGGCAGGTGGTAGGGCCGATCCGGCTCGGGCTCGGCGTCGGCGGCCGGGAGCCCGTCGACCGGAGCGCCGGCGGACGACGGCTCGCCATCTTCGGCCAGCGGGTCGAGGCCCGGGATCACCCCCGTCGCACCGGCGTCGTCGCCGCGGAGCGCCGTCGCCCCGCTCGGCGCCTCGCCGGTGAACTGCTGCAGCGCGGACTCGGCGCGCTCGAGGTCGCTCAGCACCCCGGTGCCGTAGGCGTCGGGGCCACCGTCGCCCTCGAGCGCGGACTCGAAGCTGCCGTCGGCCGAGCCCGGGCCGAAGACCTCGGTGAGTCCGTCGGCGCCCGCGGACTCGAACGCCGGGTCCTCTTCGCGATTGGAGTCGTTGCGACGCCACCACGGGAGCATGCCGCCCGACGGCGCGTCTTCGTCGTCGTCGACCCCGTCCAGCTCGACCTGCTCGGTGCGCTCGGCACGGCCGCGCTTCTTCTTCGGCGCGGGCTCGGGCTCGGCGTCGGAGCCGTCGCCGTCTTCGGCGACCGCGCCGAAGAGCCAGTCGTACAGCTCGCGGAACCGGGCACCGATGCGGTTCGGCGGCGTCTTGGTCATGATGAGCAGCGCGAGCACGAGCAGCACGATGACGACCGCGGTCGCCCCGATCGGCGTGATCAGGAACGCGATCGGCTCCGCCAGCATCCAGCCGAGGATGCCGCCGGCACGCGCGAGCACGGGCATGCCGGCGCTCGGCGCGGGCTGCCCGCCGAAGATGTGGCAGAGCGCGGAGACGGAGATCAGCAGCAGCGCCAGCCCGATGCCGATGCGGGTGTTGTCGTGCACCGAGCTCGGATGGCGGAACAACCAGACCGCGAAGAGCAGCATGACGACCGGGAGCGCGAACGCGACCCGGCCGAACAGCGCGCCGAACGTCCACGCGTCGAGCGTCTGCGCGACGGGCTCGTTGATGAGGAACCACTCGATGACCGCACCGGCGACCGCGAGCAGCACGATGAAGAACGGCAGGCCGTCGCGCCGCTCCTCTTTCGCGAGCGTCTCGGGGCCGAGCGCGCGGGCACCACCGCCGACGACGTGCGCGAGCCCCATCCAGGCGCGGACGATCACGTTCGGGCGCTCGTCGACCGGCTCCGCCGCCTTCGACGCACGCGAGGCCGGGAGCTTCTTGGTGGGCGCCGTCGCTTGGCGCGATGAGCTCGCCCGGGTGCTCGTGCCCGAAGCACGCTTGTTCGACCGGGTGCCCGTTGCCATGGGATCAACGTTACGGCCGACGGCCGACGCCGCGCCGCAGCGCGGCGCGAGTGTCTCGGATCGCGCTCAGGCCTCGATGACGAGCGGGACGAGCATCGGGCGCCGCCGGAGCCGGCGATTCACCCAGGTGCCGAGGGTGCGGCGCACGATCTGCGAGAGCGCGTGCGCGTCGCGCACGCCGTTCTGCGCCGCCTCCGCGAGCGCGGCCTCGATCTTCGGCTTCACGTCGGCGAAGACCGACGTGTCCTCGGCGAAGCCTCGCGCGTGGATCTCGGGACCACTGATCACGTGCCCGGTCGTCGCGTCGACGACCACGATCACGGAGATGAAGCCCTCCTCGGCGAGGATCCGGCGGTCCTTGAGGTCGGCGTCCGTGATCTCGCCGACCGTCGAGCCGTCGACGTACACGAAGCCGAGGTCGAGCTGCCCCACGACCCGCACGTCGCCGTCGCGGAGGTCGAACACCGTGCCGTTCTCACCGATGAACGTGCGCTCCTCGGCGATGCCGGTGTCGCGTGCGAGCTTGGCGTTCGCGACAAGATGCCGGTACTCGCCGTGGATGGGCAGCACGTTCTTCGGCTTCAGGATGTTGTAGCAGTAGAGCAGCTCGCCCGCGGCCGCGTGACCCGAGACGTGCACCTTGGCGTTGCCCTTGTGCACGACGTTCGCGCCGAGCTTCGTGAGCCCGTCGATGACCCGGTAGACGGCGTTCTCGTTGCCGGGGATCAGGCTCGACGCGAGGATGACCGTGTCGCCCTCGTCGATCTCGATCTGGTGGTCGCGGTTCGCCATCCGGCTGAGCACGGCCATGGGCTCCCCCTGGGAGCCCGTCGACATGTAGACGATCCGGTCGTCGGGAACGTCGCCGGCCTTCTTGAAGTCGATGAGCACGCCCTCGGGCACCTTCAGGTAGCCGAGGTCCTCGGCGATCGTCATGTTGCGCACCATGCTGCGGCCGAGCAGCGCGACCCGGCGCCCGTTCGCGACCGCGGCGTCGAGCACCTGCTGGACGCGGTGCACGTGGCTCGAGAAGCTCGCGACGACGACCTTCTTCGTCGCACGCGACATGACCTGGTCGAGCACGGGCCCGATGTCGCGTTCGAGCGGCGTGAAGCCCGGGACATCCGCGTTCGTGGAGTCGACCATGAACAGGTCGACGCCCTCTTCGCCGAGCCGCGCGAACTCGCGCAGGTCGGTGAGCCGGCCGTCGAGCGGCAGCTGGTCCATCTTGAAGTCGCCCGTCGCGAGCACGGTGCCCGCGCGGGTCTTGATCGCGACCGCGAGCGCGTCGGGGATCGAGTGGTTGACCGCGATGAACTCGAGGTCGAACGGGCCGAGCGTCTCACGCTGCCCCTCGGCCACGGTGAGCGTGTACGGCTTGATGCGGTGTTCCTTGAGCTTCGCCTCGACGAGCGCGAGCGTGAGCGTGGAGCCGATCAGCGGGATGTCGGCGCGCACCTTGAGGAGGTACGGCACCGCGCCGATGTGGTCCTCGTGGCCGTGCGTGAGCACGACGCCGACCACGTCGTCGAGACGCTCCCTGAGGAACCCGAAGTCGGGCAGGATCAGGTCGACGCCCGGCTGGTGCTCCTCGGGGAAGAGCACGCCGCAGTCGACGATCAGGATCTTGCCGTCGAGCTCGTAGGCCGTCATGTTGCGGCCGACCTCGCCGAGTCCGCCGATGGGCGTGATGCGCAGGGTGCCGGGCTGGAGCGGGGCAGGATCGAAGACGGTGTCGGGCATGGGCCCTCCTTTGATTCGGTATGCAGTTGCTGCGGCGCCTCATGCGACCGCGGATGTCTCGGGCCCGCGTCAGCGGGTCGTGCCGGCGACCTTGGGCAGCGCGCCGCCTGCGGCGGCGTTGCGGTCGGGGCGGAAGTTGTGGAAGTCGACGCCGGCCACGCCCTCGACGTGGTCGATCTCGTCCTCGATGAGCGCGGCCTCCCACTCCTCGGGACCGACGAGCGGCAGGCGCACGCGCGGGCTGCCGATGCGGCCGAGGCCGTGCAGGATGTACTTCGCCGCGACCGTTCCCGGCACGTGCGTCATGACCGCGCGCACGAGCGGCTCGAGCTGCTGGTGCGCTGCGGTCGCCGTGGCGAGGTCGCCGCGGTTCACCGCGTCGACGATCGTGCGGTACGGCGCGGGCGCGATGTTCGCGGTGACGCCGATGAGGCCCGACGCGCCGATCGAGAGGTGCGGCAGCACGTTCGCGTCGTCGCCCGAGAAGTACATGAGGTCGGTCTGGTTGAGCACCCGGCTGACCTCCGAGAAGTCGCCCTTGGCGTCTTTCACGGCGAGGATGTTCGGGTGCTTCGCGAGGCGCAGGAGCGTCTCGTACCTGATCGGCACGCCCGTGCGGCCGGGGATGTCGTACAGGATGACCGGCAGGTCCGTCGCGTCGGCGACGAGCCGGAAATGCGTGAGGATGCCCGCCTGCGTCGGCTTGTTGTAGTACGGCGTGACGATCATGATGCCGTCGGCGCCCGCCTGCTCGGAGTGCTGGTAGAGCTCGATCGCGTGCGCGGTCTCATTCGACCCGCCGCCCGTGATGATCTTGGCGCGCCCGGCGGCCACGTCTTTGCCGACCTCGACGAGACGGATCTTCTCGGGGTCGGTGAGCGTGCTCGTCTCGCCGGTGGTGCCGGTCACGACGATGCCGTCGGCGCCCGCGGTGATGACGTCGTCGATGTGCTTCTCGACCCCGGGCCAATCGACCTCGCCGTCCGCCGTCATCGGCGTGACGAGCGCGACGAGCACCTGTCCGAAGGGATTCTCTGAAGTCACGCCCTCAACAGTATCGGTTCGGCACGCCCCGGAAAATTCACCGACGCCTGCTCCGAAATGTCGGGCCGGTGTGCCGACACGCCGAACTCCGGCAATCCGTCGCGGCGTGTCGCGGCGCGCGTCCGACATTTCGGAGCGGCTCACCTCGACATGTGGAGTCCGGCGTCGACCTTCGCAAGAATCGCTGCGAGCACCGACGGCCAGTCGTGCACGACCATCGCGTAGTCGAAACGGAGCGTGTCGAACCCGAGCGCCGCCGCCGCTGCGTCACGAACGAGGTCTTTGTGGCGCATCGAAGGACCGTCATGGTTCCCCCTTCCATCCACTTCGAGGATCAGACGGTCGCCGAGCACGAAATCGACTCGGCCCACGCCAGGGATCTCGACCTGAGCCGCCAACGAGATGCCGTGGCCGAGGAGTCGAAGCCGCATCAGGGATTCGAGGCCGCTGTCCGCATCGCATCGGGCGAGGTCGACGAGCTGGGTTCCCGCCCCGGGCAAGGCCGTGCGAATTGCGGCCAAGCCCGTCCGTGACACGCGTCCCTGTCGCAGCGCCGACTCGAGCGAGACGAAGAACGCTTCCGGGCCGCGACAGCGGTAGATCTGGATGAGTGCGCGCCGCACCGTCGTGCGAGCGCCGAGCGTTGCACGCGCCACGCGATGCGTTCGGCACCTGCAGCCCGGGTGGGGATGAGTCCGATCGCGTGTGCCCACAGCGATATGCAGACGATCGTCGTCGAGCACCCAGAGGCCGACGGCCCGTGCCGCGGACACACATGCAAGCATCCCGCCATGACACGCCGCGAGCCGAGCCTCTTCGCCCACACCGGGCAGCGCGTACACGCCCTGACGCAACCGCAGGACCGTCCCCTCGCGAACCGCGTGCCGCAGAGCATGCTGCCCGATCCCGGCGGACGCGAGCTCGGCCGTGCGCGCGATGCGCGCTCGCCCGAACGCCGCCTCCAGTCTCAGTCGGCCGTACACCCGACGATCCTGCAAGACGGTGGCCGAGCCGAACGGGCCGGCGGCCCGAGTTGTGCCGAACGCGCGACCCGCCCACCCTGTGGAGGACGCAGGCTCAGTCCGAAATGTCGGATCCGTCTGACGACACGCCGGTCCGAGGCATCCGATCAGGGCGTGTCGCCCCGCCGGCCCGACATTTCGGAGGAGAGGCGCACGCGGTCAGCGGGCGAGGCGCTCGAAGCGATAGCGGATGCCACTCCGGGAGGTGTGCCACGAGGCCGCCGGGTCGGCGTCGACGACGTGCCACGTCTCGTCCAGGGGTGGGGCGAAGGCGTCGCCGTCGACCTCGAGGTCGAGCACGGTGCGTTCGATGCGGTCGGCGAGCGGCAGCGCGAGCCGGAACAGCTCTCCCCCGCCGATGACCCACACCCGGTCGGCGGCGGCGGAAGCCAGCGCCTCGTCGAGCGAGCCGGCGCGTCGCGCCCCCTCTGCCGCCCATCCGGGTTGCCGCGTCACGACGAGGTTCGGCCGGCCGGGCAGCGGCCGGAAGCGCTCGGGCAGCGAGTCCCAGGTCTTGCGGCCCATGATCACGGGCGCGCCGATCGTGACCGCCTTGAAGTGCGCGAGGTCCTCGGGCACGTGCCACGGCATGCCGCCGCCCGCGCCGATCACGCCGCCCCGCGCCTCGGCCCAGACGAGCCCGATCGGCGGGTGCGACCCCTCCGTCATACCGCGACCGCGGCGCGGATCGCCGGGTGGTGCTCGTAGCCGACGACCTCGAAGTCCTCGTAGTCGTAGTCGAAGATCGAGTCGGGCTTCCGCCGCAGGCGGAGCGTCGGCGGTGCGAACGGCTCACGCGTGAGCTGCTCGGCGACCTGCTCACGGTGGTTGTCGTAGATGTGGCAGTCGCCGCCCGTCCAGACGAAGTCGCCCGGTTCGAGCCCGGTCTGCTGCGCGATCATGAGCGTGAGCAGCGCGTACGAGGCGATGTTGAACGGCACGCCGAGGAACAGGTCGGCGCTGCGCTGGTACAGCTGGCACGAGAGCTTGCCGTCGGCGACGTAGAACTGGAACAGCGCGTGGCACGGCGCGAGCGCCATGTCGGGGATGTCGGCGGGGTTCCAGGCCGACACGATCAGCCGGCGCGAGTCGGGGGTGCGCCGGATGTCGTCGATCACCTGCGAGATCTGGTCGACGGGCTCGCCGCCCGGGGTCGGCCACGACCGCCACTGCACGCCGTAGACGGGACCGAGCTCGCCCGAGGCATCCGCCCATTCGTCCCAGATCGTGACGCCGTGCTCGCGCAACCAGCCCACGTTCGACTCGCCGCGCAGGAACCACAGCAGCTCGTACGCGATCGACTTGAAGTGCACGCGCTTGGTCGTGACCAGGGGGAAGCCCTGCGACAGGTCGAACCGCAACTGGCGACCGAACACGCTCGTCGTGCCGGTGCCCGTGCGATCGCTCTTGTGCACACCGTTCGCGAGCGTGTCACGCAGCAGGTCTTCGTACGGGGTCGGGATCACAGGCTCCACGACCACGATCGTATCGGTGCAAGCCCCCTTCGCGGACGCCCCGCGCGGCTAGGCTTGAGGCTCCCGGCTCGAAGAGGAGGACCCATGGCCGTCACGAGTGAATCGACCACCGTCTGGACCGGCACGTTGATGGAAGGATCCGGCACGGTCGCGCTGGACTCCTCGAAACTCGGCTCGTTCCCCGTGAACTGGAAGGCACGCGCCGAGGGCGGCGCCGACGCCGCCACCACGACGCCCGAAGAGCTGCTCGGCGCCGCGCACTCCGCGTGCTTCTCGATGGCGCTCTCGCACGCGCTCGCGGGCGCGGGTCACACCCCCGAGTCCATCCAGACGACCGCCGCCGTGACCTTCGAGGCGGGCAAGGGCGTGACCGGCAGCCACCTGCTCGTGAGCGCGCGCGTCCCGGGCCTCAGCGAGGCCGACTTCGAGTCGTTCGCCGAGGACGCGAAGCAGAACTGCCCGATCTCGAAGGCGCTCACGGGCGTCCCCATCACGATCGAAGCAGAGCTCGCGTAGCGGTGCGGATCCTCGCCGCCGGCGCATCAGGCTTCATCGGCTCGGCCCTCGTCGGACGTCTCGGCGCGGCAGGTCATGAGGTCGTACGCCTGGTGCGGCGGCCCGTCGAGGCCGGCGACGAGGTGTCCTGGTCGCCGGCCGACGGCCGCCTCGACGTGTCCAGCGTGGACGGCGTCGACGCGGTCGTCAGCCTGTCGGGCGCCTCGCTCGCGCATCTGCCGTGGACGAAGCGCTACCGTGACGAGATCCTGCAGTCGCGGATCTCCGCGACCCGGACCCTGGTCGACGCCATGCGCGCGGCGGCCCGCCCGCCCGCGGTGTTCCTGTCCGCGTCGGCGGTCGGCATCTACGGCGATCGCCCGGCCGAGCTGCTGACCGAGCACTCCGCGATCGGCACGGGCTTCCTCGCCGACGTCGTCGAGCAGTGGGAGGGGCAGGCCGCGCTCGCGCCTGAGGCCACGCGCACGGTCATGTTCCGGAGCGGCATCGTGGTCGGCGACGGCGGCGGCGCCCTGCAACGCGTGGCGACGATCACCAAGCTCGGCCTGGCCGGCCGGCTCGGGTCCGGCGAGCAGCACTGGCCGTGGATCGCACTCGAGGACGAGGTGCGCGCGCTCGAGTTCCTGCTGGAGTCGCCGCTCGCCGGTCCCGTGAACCTCGCAGGTCCCACGCCGGCCACGGCGAACGAGATCACGTCCGAGCTCGCCGAGCAGCTGCATCGTCCGCACGCCCTCGTCGTGCCCGAACGTGCGCTCGAGCTCGCGCTCGGCGTCGCCGCCGACGAGCTGCTGCTCGCGAACCAGAAGGTGCGCCCGCAACGGCTGATCGATGCGGGCTTCCGCTTCGCGCACCCCGTCGTGTCGTCGGCGATCGCGGCGATGGTCAGCGGTTCGCGCGCTCCAGGCTGATCGCCCGGCGCACCGCGCTCCTCGCACGTCGCCGGTCGCCCGCGGCGTCGTAGGCGAGCCCGAGCCGCAACCAGGCGCGCCACGAATCGGGTGCCGCCTCGGCCTCGCGCCGGTAGTCGTCGAACGCGGCGTCGGCCGCCGCCCGGTCGACCCGTCCGCTTGGCAGGGCGGGCAGGTCGAGGTCGGCGCCGCCCTCCGCGTCGAGGCGCCGCACGAGCTGCTGCGAGCGGATGCCGAAGTCGAGCTCGCGCCACAGCGCCCACGCGCCGAGCACGGGAAGCACGATCAGGGCGATCCCGATGCCGACCGCGACCGGCTCGCCGGTCGCCATGAACTGCACGGCCTGCCAGCCCACGAGCACGAGGTAGACCGCGAGCAGCACCGCCATGATGATGGCGGCAGCGCGACCCTTCATCGACCGCTCGGCACGCCGAGCTCGAGCAGCGCGTCGAGGCCGACCACGACGCCGGTCGCGTCGGGCGCGGTGCGCAGTGCGAGCAGGATGCCGGCCTCGTACGATTCGGGCGACAGCGTGGAATGCGCGATCGTGAGGGTCTCGCCGGTGCCGCCCAGGATGACGCGCTGCTCGGCGAGGAGGCCCGTCAGGCGGAGGCTGTGCACGGGGATGCCGGCCACGAGCTGGCCGCGAGCACGCTGGTCGGCGTGCGGCGCCGCGACCGGGCCTTCGGCGCCGCGCGCGTCGGCCATGAGCTCGGCGGTGCGCACGGCCGTGCCGGACGGCGAGTCGACCTTGCCCGCGTGATGCGCCTCGACGATCTCGATCGAGTCGAAGAACCTCGCGGCCATGGCCGCGAACGCGGTGCCGAGGACGCTGCCGATCGAGAAGTTCGGCACGAACAGCACGGCGCGCGCGTCGTCGCGGTCGCGCTGGAGCCGGTGGATCTCGGCGATGCGATCGGCCGACCAGCCCGAGGTGCCGACGACGGCCGGGATGCCCGCCGCGACCGCGTGCCGGACGATGTCGGCGCTGACGGCCGGATGGGTGACGTCGAACACGACATCGGCGCCGTCGAGCTCGTCGAGCGACGACCGCGAGTCGAGCGCCGCGTGCAGCTCGAGATCGTCGGCCGCCTCGATGAGCCTGCGTGCCAGCGTTCCCATCTTTCCCGTGGCCCCGGCCACGGCGACCCGAATCGTCACGGATTCGAGCCTACCAAGCGCGACGAACCGCCCTGACAAGACCCGAGGCGTCAGTACGGATCGGAGACGGCGCCGTTGAACGGATCGGAGACGCACCAGAGGACGATCCTCATGTCGGTGGCACCGAGGCTCGCGTACGTGCCCTCGATCCCGTTGACCGCGCGGTAGGTCGCAGAACCCTCCGGACCCTTGCCGTAGTGCCAGGACTCACCACGCTCGAAGCCCGTGATCGCCAGCGTGCCGTTCGCCGAGTACACCAACGCCCCGCCGGGCATCGGCGGCCCCGGCACCGGCGCATTCCGTTCATACCCGCCGGTGTGATAACGCTTGAGATAGGGCCACCCATCCGGGCACTTCACGTGGTAGCCGAACACGCCCCCGGGCAGCTTGTCGTGGACCCACGCGTCGTACCGGATGAGCCCGTCGTCGACGACCTCCACGGTTCCGGCGATGCCCGCGGTCTCGGGCGGATCCAGGTCGGGCGCAGATGCGAAGGCGGGTGCGCCGGACGCGATCGTCGCGGTGAGTGCAAGCCCCGAGATGAGTGCCGTCGCCAGCGCACGTCGCTTGCTCCGCCCGCGGCGGGCGAGCTTCGATGCGTGTTCAGTCATGCCGTCCAATATACCACTATTTCTGGTCGCCGGGCCGTCGATATGGCCCCGCACGCCACGCGTAGGCTGATCGCATGCTGCGCTTTCGCGAGGCGGCCGTCACGGACGCCGATGCACACGCCCTGCTCATCGCATATTTCGCGGAACGCGCCGCGGGCTTCCCGGTCGAGCAGGGCGTCTACCGGCCGACGTTCCCAATGCCCGAGCAGTTCGAGCCACCTGCTGGAGTGTTCCTGATCGTGGACGCGGCCGACGCCGACGGCGATGACCCGACCGCCCCGGCCAACACACCGCTCGGCTGCGGCGGCGTTCGCCGCATCCCGCCGTCGGCCGATGGCCTCGTGCGCTACGAGGTCAAGCATCTCTGGTTACGTCCCGAGGCGCGTGGCTCGGGCGGCGGGCGGATGCTCCTCCAGGAGCTCGAACGTCGCGCGGTCGCCTTCGGCGCCCAGGAGCTCGTGCTCGACACGAACGCGAGCCTCGAGGCCGCGGGCGGCCTGTACCACGCGAGCGGGTATGTGCCGATCGAGCCGTACAACGACAATCCGAACGCGACGAACTGGTACGGCAAGCGCGTCTGAGGGCGAGCGGCCGACGACAACTCGGACTTACGGGTACCGGATCTCCGCCACCGCGCCGTTGAAGGGGTCGGAGACGCACCAGAGCACGATGCGCACGGACGTGCCACCCAGACTGGCATAGTGGCCCGTGATGCCGCGGTACGCCTCGTAGTTCCGCTCACCGGACGGCCCGCTGCCCCAGTGCTCGGACCGGCCGGTCATGCCGGCGGTGACCCAGACCGGCCCGTTCCCCTCGTACACGATCACCCCGCCGGGAATGGCGCGCGAGCCGTCGGAATTGTTCTTGTAGGTTCCCGTGTGGAATCGCTTCAGGTACGGCTGATCCGGTGGACAGGTCGCGGTGTAGGCCACGAACCCGGCCTTCACCGCGTCGTCGACGAGCGCGTCGTGCCGGACGAGGCCCGGAATTTCGGCCGCGGTCGTCGCCTGCACCGGAGCGGCGGCACCGATGGAGCAGATGAGCGCGGCTAGTGCAGTAATCGCCGTCGCGACCCGCCGCGTGGACCTCGTACCCCCGATATGCGTGCTTGGTTGACGCTTCATGAACACTAGTATCCTGTATTGACGCTTGGATCACCAGATCCGCGCGCCTATTTCGGCGCCGGGCTCACCGCACCATTGAACGGGTCGGACACACACCAGAGCACGATTCGCACGCTGGTTCCACCGAAGCCGATCACATACCCCTCGATGCCTCGGAAGGCCTCGTAGCGCCCGAGCCCGCTCGGCCCCGCGCCGAGATGCTCGGTCAGGTTCGCCTCGTCGAGCGAGCCGTCGACGTGCACCGGCCCGCTGCCTTCGTACACGATCACGCCACCCGGCACCGCGCGTCCGGTGTCGCCGTTCACGTCGTACGTGCCGGTGTGGAAGCGCTTGAGATACGGATGCTCTTCGGGACACTTCGCGGTGTACGCCTTGGGCGAGCCGAAGAGCAGGCTGTCATTGATGTAGGCGTCGTGACGTCTCACCCCGTCGTCATCGGCCGAGGCGGCCATCGCCGGCCCGGCGCCGCCCGAAGCGAGTGTCAGCCCGAGGCACACGAGGAGCGTCGCGCCGAACCAACCGCGGCCGAACAGAGCGGCACGACTTCGCAGAGACACCGACATGCATGCCAGTATACATTGTAGCTAGACGGTGTACGGCTCAGGCAGTCCCGTGCGCAGCTCGGGCGGCAGGTGCGCGAGGTCGTTGTGGGTCACGAGGCTCCAGGGGCGCCCGGGCTTCTGCGTGAGCACGGTGAGGCCGCAGTTGGCCTGGTTGATCGACACCCACCGCCAGTCCGGCGCGCCCAGCACCTCGCGCACGAACCAGCCGATGACGAAGTTGTGCGTGATGAGCAGCTCGTGCCGATCTTCGCGCGATGACCGCAGAAACTCGGCGACCGCGTCGGCCATCTGTGCACGGCCCGCGTCGATCTCCTCCTCGGTTACGGAGCCGAAGAACGGGTCGTACGCCGAGGGCGTCTCGGGTGCGGGGCCCGACGGGATGCAGTCGAACAGCAGCGCCGACGGCTCGGGCTCGAGCGCGGGCATCTTCGCCGCGATGATGTTCGCGGTCTCGGACGCGCGCTGCAGCGGCGAATGCCAGGCGGCGTCGAACGGGATGCCGCCGAGGCGCTCGGCGAGCGCCTCGGCCTGACGCCGGCCGCGCGGCGAGAGCGGGCCGTCGGGGAGGCCGTGCTCAGCGTCGAGCTGCTCCCCGTGGCGGACGAGATAGAGGTGGTGGGTCACGCGCTCATTCCTTGTTGCATGTTCGACAGTGCCTGCTGCATGCCCGTCAGACGACCCCGGTCGAGGTCGGGACCTCGTCGACGACGCCCTGGAACGCGGCCTCGTCGGCTGCCCCGACGGCGACGAGCGAGAACGGCCTCGCCACGAGGTCGGCCGCGAGCGCCCGCACGTCGTCGTCGGTGACGAGCGCGATGCGCCGCAGCGCTTCGTCGAGGTCCTGGAACTCGCCGAGCGTGAGCTCGGCGCGCCCCAGCCGGGACATCCGCGTGTCGGAGTCTTCGAGCGCGAGCGCCGAGGCCCCGCCGAGCTGGCCGGCGGCCCGCGCGAGCTCGTCGCCCGTGACCCCGTGCTCGGCGATGCGTTCGAGCTCGGCGCGCATGAGGGCGGCCACGCTCGGCGCCTTCGCGGGCGCGCAGCCCGCGTACATGCCGAACACCCCGGCGTCGGAGTAGCCGGGCCCGAACGAGTACACCGAGTACGCCAGGCCGCGGCGCTCGCGCACCTCTTGGAACAGCCGCGAGCTCATGCCCGAGCCGAACACGGTGTTCAGCACGCTGAGCGTGGGGCGCCGCGGATCGGTCGCGGTGAGTCCGGGCACGCCGAGCAGCAGGTTGACCTGCTCGAGGGGCCGCTCGACGATCGTGGTGGGTCGTCGGCCGGTGAGCACGGCCGGCGCGGTCGACCGGCGTGGCTCGGGCGAGCCGGACACCGCGAGCTCCCAGCCACCGGCCTCGAGCGCGCGTTCGAGCCGCTCGACGACGAGTTCGTGATCGACCGCGCCCGCGACCGTCACCACCAGGTCTTGCGGCCGGTAGTTGGCGCGATAGTGCGCCCAGACGGCATCGCGGCGGGCCTGGCGGATCGTCTCGGGGCTGCCGCCGATGGGACGGCCGAGCGCGTGGTCGCCGAGCACGGCCTCGAAGAACCGCTCGGTCGCCACGTCGGCGGGGTCGTCGCCCGCCATCGAGAGCTCTTCGAGGATCACGCCGCGCTCGTTCTCGAACTCGGTCTCGTCGAGCACGGACGACGTGAACATGTCGGCCAGCACGTCGACCGCCATGAGCAGGTCGCGATCCTGCACCTTGGCGTAGTAGCAGGTGTACTCCTTGGCGGTGAGCGCGTTGTGCTCGCCGCCGACCCCGTCGAAGGCGATCGCGATGTCGAGCGCGGTGCGCTCGCGCGTGCCCTTGAACAGCAGGTGTTCGAGGAAGTGGGTCGACCCGAACGTCGCGGGCTGCCCGGCCTCGGCCGGATGCTCGTCGCGCGAGCCGATCGCGACCCAGAACCCGATGGTCGCGCTGCGCGCGCCCGGAACGCGCTCGGAGAGCACGCGGACTCCGGAGGGCAGCAGCGTGCGACGGACCATGGCGTCGCCGGATGCCTCGAACGTGAGCTCGGGGGTCTCGAGCGGGAGGTCGACGGCGCCGTTCATCCGCACCAGCCTACGTCACGCCCCCGACGCGGCGAGGGAGGACCGGGCCACGCGCGACGCGTCGGCGCGACCTGGCGGTCGGGTCAGGCGGAGGCCCGGTCGAGCTCGACGAGCTCGGAGCGGTGGAGATCGAGCGCACCGGCCGCGAGCAGCGCCTCGACCTGCTCGGGACGGCTGACCCCCGCGACGGGCGCGACGACCGTGGGCCGCGAGAGCAGCCAGGTGATCGCGACCGTGGCGGGCTGCACGTCGCGCGCGAAGGCGATCTCGTCGATCGCCGCGAGCACCCGGTGTCCGCGGCGGCCGAGGTGCCGGGCGAGCCGGGCGCCCCTGGCATCGTGCCGGACCTCGGCGCGGCGCCGCACCTGACCCGCGAGGAAGCCGTTGGCGAGCGCGAAGTACGGGAGCACGCCCAGCCCTTGCGCGTGCGCGACGAGCTCGGGTGCGCCCTCGAACGGCCGGCGGTCCATGAGGTTGTACCGGGTCGTGACGAGCTGGATGCGCGGCAGTCCGTTCGCGGCGAGGACCCGAGCTTCGATGAGCCGCTCGGGAGAGAAGTCGGAGGCCCCGAGCACACGGACTTTGCCGGCGTCGATCAGCGCGCCGACGGCGCCGAGCGTCTCCTCGAGCGGGACGCCCGGGTCTTCGCCGTGCAGGTAGAGGACGTCGACCACGTCGGTGCCGAGTCGCTCGAGCGAGTCGTCGACGGCCGCCCGCAGAGTCTCGGGTGCGAGCCCTCGCCGTTCGGGAAGGCGGCCGACCTTCGTCGTGAGCACCAGGCGATCGCGCGTGCGCCGGGAGGCCATCCACCGGCCGACGATGCGCTCGCTCCGCCCTGAGGCGTAGCTATCGGCCGTGTCGACGATGGACCCGCCGAGCGCCGCGAAGCGGTCGAGCACGGCCTCGGCGTCGTGGGGGCCGAGCGTCCAGCCGAAGACGCTCCCGCCGAGGGCGAGCGGGTGCGCCTCGAACCCGGTGTCGGCGAGCAGCACGCGCCGCGGGACGGTGATCGGCCCCGAGAGCGCGTTCGTCTCGCTGCGCGTGACGGAGGGCTTGGCCTCGACGGGCGGCAGGACCTGCCCAGTCACACCGTGCCGACCGCTCACGACCGCGCCTCCTCCCCAGGGATGGTCCGAGCGTACCCGCGGCCTCCGACACCGGACAGGAAACGACGCGTGAACCGTTACCGAATCGTTGGCTGAGCGCGCGCAGGCCGCGGCCGGCCGAAGATCAGCCGTCCGACGTCGCCGCGCCCGCCAACCGGACAATGGCCTCGGCCTGCCGGAGGACGGGCCCGTCGACCATGGCCCCCCGGAACGCGAACACGCCGGGTGCCCCCTCGGCCCTCGCCAGCACCGCGAGCGCCCACTCGACCCGCGCGTCGTCGGGGCGGTATGCCGCGCGCACGACGGGGACCTGCGCCGGATGCACGCACGCCGTCGCCGCGAACCCGAGCGCCGCGGCGTCCGCCGCCTCGTCCCGGAGGCCCGCGTCGTCGTCGAGGTCGAGGTGCACGGCATCGATCGCCGCCGCTCCGTGCGCCGCGGCGGCGAGCAGGACGCTCGCGCGCGCGTGCACCGCGGGGTCGCGATACCGGCCGTCGGCGTGCCGGCTCGATGCGCCGCCGAGCGACGCCACGAGGTCCTCGGCGCCCCACATGAGCGCGGCGACGTTCGGCAGCGCCGCGAGGTCGGGCGCCGCGAGCACCCCGCGTGCCGTCTCGCACAGCGGGATGACCTCGTAGTCCTCGAGATCGACCAGGTCGGCCGTGCCCTCGCACTTGGCGAGCATGACGACCCGGTAGGCGGTGCCGGCGAGCGCCTCGAGGTCGGCCGCGCGGTGCGCCGAGGCCGCCGGGTTCACGCGCACGATCACGCGCTCGGGGTCGAGCGGGTGCGCGAAGAGCGCGTCGCGCGCCGCGGCCTTGCGGTCCTCGGCGACGGCGTCCTCGAGGTCGAGGATGACCGCGTCTGCTCGTGCGAGCGCCTTCTCGAAGCGGTCGGGGCGGTCGGCGGGGCAGAACAGCAGCGCCGGGCCGAGGCGGAACGCCGGGCGCGTCACGGGTTCGCCCGCCCGTCTGCCGCGATCCGCTCGCCGGCCTCCCTGGTCCAGACGAGCATCGTGCGCGACGCCGTCGCGACCACGACCCCGTCCTGGTTGCGCGCGGTGTGCGCGAGCTCGAGCACGCCCTGGCCCGGACGCGACGCCGAGAGCCGCCGGGATCGCACGACGCTCTCGCCGTACAGCGTGTCGCCGACGAACACGGGTGCGGGGAAGGCGACCTCGCCGAATCCCAGGTTGGCGACGAGCGTGCCCATCGTGAGCTGGCCGACCGACTGACCGACGAGGGTCGACAGTGTGAAGAGCGAGTTCACGAGGCGTTCGCCGAACGGCTGCTCGGCGGACCACGCCGCGTCGAGGTGCAGCGGCTGCGGGTTCATGGTGAGGGTCGTGAAGAGCACGTTGTCGGCCTCGGTCACGGTGCGTCCCGGCCGGTGCAGGTAGCGCACGCCCTCCTCGAACTCCTCGTACCAGAGTCCGCGCTGCAGCACCTCTCGCGTCGGAGCATCCGTCATGTCGTCTCCCTCACTCGTGTCGTGGTCCATGCTGCACCCGGGTCGCGCGCATATCGGGTCAGGCGACGCCGGCGGCCGGCGCGTCGCGCGGGACGACGCGCGCGATCGGCTGGTCGCGCGAGACCTGTTCGCCGACGGCGACCGCGATCCGCACGACGCCCGCGAGGGACGCGAGCACGCGGTGCTCCATCTTCATGGCCTCGACGGCGACGAGCGGCGTCCCCGGCTCGACGTCGGCGCCGTCGTCGACGAACACGGCGCTGACGGTTCCGGGCATCGGGGCGCGGTGCTCGGGATCGGCGGCCGACCCGCGTTCGACGCCGGCCAGGCGCGCGCGCAGCGCCTCGGCGCGGTCGACGCGGCGGAAGGCGGCGGTCGCGCCCGCGGCGTGCACCCAGACGGTCCCGTCGGGCGCGATGGCGGATGCCTCGGCGCCCGCGGATGCCCCACGGCTTCCGGATGCCTCGGCGAGCACCGTGCCGGTGAACGGCCCGGCGACGGGCTCGAGCTGGACCCGGAAGGGGCGGCCTCCTCCGGCCCGCCAGCGCAGCTCGCGCTGCCAGGCCCGGGCACCGGGCGTGGGCACCGCGCCGTCGGCGAGCGCCGTCGCCGCGGCGACGAGAAGCGCGTCGTCGGGGCCGTCGGAGTGACCCGTGGGCTCGGTCTCGGTGAGCGCGTCGATGAGTCCCGTGTGCAGGTCTCCCCGCCGCACCGCGGGATCGGCCAGGAGCCTGCGCAGGAACGTCGCGTTGGTGTCCACGCCCAGCACCACGGTCTCGGCGAGCGCGGTGTCGAGCCGGTCGAGCGCCTCGGCGCGGGTCGGCGCCCAGGCGATGATCTTGCCGAGCATCGGGTCGTAGTGCGCGGTCACGGCCTGGCCGGCGCGCAGTGCGGCGTCGACCCGGATACCGTCCCCGCTCGGAGACTCCCAGACCAGCACGTCGCCCGTCGCGGGCAGGAACCCGCGCTCAGGACTCTCGGCGTACAGTCGCGCCTCGACGGCGTGCCCGGTCAGGCTGATCGCGTCCTGGCTGAACGGCAGCGGCTCGCCGGCCGCGACGTGCAGCTGCTGCTCGACGAGGTCGACGCCGGTCACGAGCTCGGTCACCGGATGCTCCACCTGGAGCCGCGTGTTCATCTCGATGAAGAAGAACTCCCCCGGCGAGGCATCCGACACCAGGAACTCGACGGTTCCCGCCCCCAGGTAGCCGACGCTCTCGGCGGCGCGGCAGGCCGCGGCACCGATGCGCTCGCGCGTCGCCTCGTCGAGCAGCGGCGACGGCGCCTCCTCGATGACCTTCTGGTGCCGGCGTTGCAGCGAGCACTCGCGCTCGCCCAGGTGCACGACGGTGCCGTGGGCATCGGCGAGCACCTGGACCTCGATGTGCCTCGGCCGTTCGATGAAACGCTCGATGAGCAGCGTGTCGTCACCGAACGCGGCCTTCGCGACCCGGCGTGCGGCGGGCAGCGCGGTGGCCAGCTCGCGGGCGTCGCCCGCGACCTGCATGCCCTTGCCGCCGCCGCCGGCGGACGGCTTCACGAGCACCGGGTAGCCCACGCCGTCGGCCGCGGCGACGAGCGCGTCGTCGTCGAGGGACGGGTCGGCGACGCCGGGGACGACGGGCACGCCGGATGCCTCCACGTGACGTTTCGCCCGGATCTTGTCGCCCATGACCTCGAGCGCGCGGATGCCTGGTCCGATGAACACGAGCCCGGCGTCGGCGCAGGCGGCGGCGAACCCCGCGTGCTCGGAGAGGAAGCCGTACCCGGGGTGCACGGCCTGTGCGCCGGTCTCGAGCGCCGCGGCGACGATCCGCGCGGGGTCGAGGTAGCTCTGGGCCGCGGGAGCGGGGCCGATGCGCACGGCCGTGTCGGCGAGCGTGACGTGGGGGGCCTCGGCGTCGGCGTCGGAGTACACGGCGATCGCGTGGATGCCGAGCCGGCGGAGGGTGCGGATGATGCGCACGGCGATCTCACCGCGGTTCGCGACGAGGACCCGGTCGAACGGGCGCCGGGTGCCGGCCGGGCCGGATCCGGTGGGGGCGGACAGGGCGAGATCGGAGACGGTGGGGGCAGACATGGGCGCGATCACATCCGGAAGAGGCCGAACCGGGGTTCGGGGAGCGGGCTTCGGCTCGCGAGCTCGAGGGCGAGAGCGAGGACGGTGCGGGTCTCGGACGGCTCGATGATGCCGTCGTCCCAGAGCCGGGCGGTCGAGTGATACGGGCTGCCCTGCTCCTCGTACTGTTCGCGGATCGGCGCGCGGAACGCGTGCTCGTCCGCGTCGCTCCACGACTCGCCGCGGGCGGTCAGCTGATCGCGCTTGACGGTCGCGAGCACCGAGGCGGCCTGCTCACCGCCCATGACCGAGATCCGCGCGTTCGGCCACATCCACAGGAACCTGGGCGAGTAGGCGCGACCGCACATCGAGTAGTTGCCGGCGCCGAACGATCCGCCGATGACGACCGTGAACTTCGGCACTCGCGTGGTCGCGACCGCGGTCACCATCTTCGCGCCGTGCTTCGCGATGCCGCCCGCCTCGGCGTCACGGCCCACCATGAAGCCCGAGATGTTCTGCAGGAACAGCAGCGGGATGCCCCGCTGGTCGCACAGCTCGATGAAGTGCGCGCCCTTCATCGCCGACTCGCTGAACAGCACGCCGTTGTTCGCGACGATGCCGATCGGGTGCCCGTCGAGGTGCGCGAACCCGGTGACGAGCGTCTCGCCGTACTCCGGCTTGAACTCGGTGAACTCGCTGCCGTCGACGAGGCGGGCGATGACCTCGCGCACCTCGTACGGCTGCTGGACGTCGACGGGGACCACCGCGGGCAGGGACGCGGGGTCGACGGCCGGCGGCCGCGGGTCGCGGACGGCCCACGCTCGCTCTCGCGGCGGCGGGAGCGTGCCGACGAGCTCGCGCATCAGCTCGAGCGCGTGCTCGTCGTCTTCGGCGAGATGATCGGTGACCCCCGAGACGCGCGAGTGCAGTTCGCCGCCGCCGAGCTCCTCGGGCGTGACGACCTCGCCGATCGCGGCCTTCACGAGCGGCGGGCCGCCGAGGAAGATCGTGCCCTGGTCGCGCACGATGATGTTCTCGTCGCTCATCGCCGGCACGTACGCGCCGCCCGCGGTGCACGATCCGAGCACCGCGGCCAGCTGCGGGATGCCCCGCGCCGACATGGTGGCCTGGTTGAAGAAGATGCGCCCGAAGTGCTCGCGGTCGGGGAAGACCTCGTCCTGTCGCGGCAGGAACGCGCCGCCCGAGTCCACGAGGTAGATGCACGGGAGCTCCTGCTCGAGCGCGATCTCCTGCGCGCGGAGGTGCTTCTTCACGGTCATCGGGTAGTACGTGCCGCCCTTCACGGTGGCGTCGTTGCAGACCACCATGACGGGGCTCCCGTGCACGAGCCCGATGCCCGCGATGAGGCCGGCGCCCGGCGAGTCGCCGCCGTACAGGCCGTCGGCGGCGAGGGGCGCGATCTCGAGGAACGGGCTGTCCTCGTCGAGCAGCCGGTCGACCCGGTCGCGCGGAAGCAGCTTGCCGCGCGCGATGTGCCGTTCGCGTGAGCTCCCGGGTCCGCCGAGCGCGGCGGCCGCGAGCTTCCCGCGGAGCTCGTCGCGGAGCGCGGCATGGGCCGCCGCGTACTCGCGGGCGCGCTCGTCCGTCTCGTCGAGCGTCGTCGTCAGGGTCGTCATCCAGCGTCTCCATCGAAGCGGGCCCGGTCACGCGATCTCGGTGAATGGGTATTAACTGGGATTCATGTTAGCCATGATTAACTGGGCGAGGCAAGGCGACCCCCGACGAAAGGTCCGAGCGTGACCGAGACGATGACCGTGCGCGGACAGGCGAAGGCCGACCGCCGCGAGGCGCTGCTCGCCGCCGCGGCCGCGTTGTTCGCCGAACGCGGCTACGCCGGCGTCACCCTCGAAGGGCTCGGATCGGCCGCAGGCGTCTCGGGTCCCGCGGTGTACCGGCATTTCCCGGGGAAGTCCGCGGTCCTCGCCGCCGTCCTGCTCGACGCCAGCGAGGGCCTGCTCGACGGCGGCCGGGCCACGGTCGCCGCCGCGGCCGACGACGACTCCGCGCTGCGCGCGCTCATCGCCTTCCACGTCGACTTCGCCATCGCGAACGCCGACGTCATCCGGGTGCAGGACCGCGACCTCACGAGCCTGCCCGACGCCGACGCGCACCGCGTACGCCGCCTCCAGCGCGAGTACGTCGAGCTCTGGGTGGGCGTGCTCGAGCGTCTGCAGCCCGGCGCGTCCACGGCCGAGCTGCGCATCCGGGCGCACGCGGCCTTCGGCCTGATCAACTCGACCCCGCACAGCGCACGCACCCACGGCTCGCCGCCGTCCGACGACGCCGTGCGTCGCATCCTGCGCGACATGGCCTGGCGCTCGCTGGTCGAGACGCACGCGCACCCGCTGCTCGAGTTGCGCGACGAAGGAGCACCCCCTCCGCCGGTCGAGTAGCGCGCGACGAAGGAGCACGCGTATCGAGACCCGGTGGTCACACGCACACCGTTCGGCCCGCGAGGTCTCGATACGCTCGCTGGCGCGTAACTCACTCGACCAACGGGCTGGGGCGCTCAGCTCATGAGCAGCGCCCGGCCCGGCTCGCGCAGGATCGCGCCGACGTCCGCGAGGAACCGCGATCCCTGCTCGCCGTCGACGAGCCGGTGGTCGAACGAGAGCGAGAGCGTCATGATCTCGCGCAGCGCGATCTCGCCCTGATGCTCCCACGGCTGCCGCCGGACCGCGCCGGTCGCGAGGATCGCGGCCTCCCCCGGGTTCAGGATCGGCGTGCCCGCGTCGATCCCGAAAACGCCGATGTTCGTGATCGAGAACGTGCCGCCCCGCAGATCGGCCGCCGTCGTGCGCCCGGCGCGCGCGGTCTCGGCGAGCGCGCCGATCGCGTCGGCGACCTCGAGCAGCGTCATGCGGTCGGCCCGGCGCACGTTCGGCACCATGAGCCCGCGCTCGGTCGCGACCGCGATGCCCAGGTTGAGCCCGTCGTAGCGGACGATCTCGCCGGCCTCCTCGTCCCACCGCGAGTTCACCTCGGGTGTCCGGCGCGCCGCGAGGCAGACCGCCTTCGCGACGACCGCGAGCGGCGTCACGCGATGCTGCTGCAGGGCACGGTCGGCACGGATGCTCCGCACGAGGTCCATCGTCGCGGTCACGTCGATCGTGAGGAACTCGGTGACGTGCGGCGCCGTGAACGCACTCCGGACCATCGCGGCCGCCGTGGCCTTGCGGACGCCCTTGACCGGGATCCGGGTCTCGCCGGGGACCGAGTCCGGAGCGCTGCCCGCACCACCGGGCGCCATCACGGAACGCGTCGCCGCGGCGGCCTCGACGTCGGCGCGCGTGATGCGCCCACGCTCGCCCGTCCCGGTGAGCTCGTCGAGCACGACTCCCAGGTCGCGTGCGAGCTTGCGCACGGGCGGCGTCGAACGCGGCCGCTCGAGAACGGCGCCGTCGCCCCCCGACGCCGCGCCGCCGGCGACGCCCGGCGGCGCGCTCCCGGCGCTGCGGGCATCGGGCGTGGCTGCGGCCGGCGCCGGCTGCGGCACGAGGTCGGCCGCGAGCGCACCCCGACGCGCGCGCCGTCGCGGGCCGGTCTCGACCGCCGCACCGTACCCCACGAGCGTCGGCTCGGGCACGTCGACCGGCGGGTCGTCCGACGAGCCGGCCGCGCCCGAGGCATCCGCACCGCCCGAGGCATCCGCCCCACCCGGGGCGACCGACCCGTCGCCCGCGGTGTCGCAGGAGAACAGGCGCTCGCCCACGTTGACCGTCTCCCCCGGCTCCGCGTGCAGCGCGGTCACGACGCCGGCGAACGGCGAGGGCAGCTCCACGACCGCCTTCGCGGTCTCGACGTCGGCGATGATCTGGTTGAGCTCGATGCGCTCACCCACGGCGACCCGCCAGGCGACCAGCTCGGACTCGGTGAGACCCTCACCGAGATCGGGCAGCGCGAACTCACGGATCATGGCGCTCATGCCTCCACGCCCGAGAGCGAGTTGGGCCGGCCGAGGACGCGGTCGACGCCGTCGAGGATCCGGTCGAGGTCGGGCAGGTGGTGCCGTTCCTGCTTGGCCGCGGGATACGGGATGTCGTGACCGGTCACCCGCACGGGCGCGGCCTCCAAGAACTCGAAGCACGACTCGGTCACCCGGGCGACGAGCTCGCCGCCCACGCCGCCCTGCTCGGCCGCCTCGTGCACGACCACGAGCCGGCCGGTGCGGCGCACCGACGCCTCGATCGTCGGATAGTCGACGGGTGCGAGCGAACGCAGGTCGATGACCTCGAGCGACACCCCTTCCTCGGCCGCTGCCTTCGCGGCGTCGAGCGCGGTCGGGACGAGCGGTCCATAGGTGACCAGCGTCGCGTCGCGTCCCTCGGTCAGCACCGAGGCCACCCCCATCGGTGGCGCGTCGGCGAGGCTCGCCGTGTCTGGCACCTCGCCTTTCGCGTGGTAGCGCCGCTTGGGCTCGAAGAAGAGCACGGGGTCGTCGCTCGCGATCGCCTGCTGGATCATCACGAACGCGTCGGCGGGGTTCGAGCACGCCACGACGCGCAGACCCGCCGTATGCGCGAAGTACGCCTCGGGCGATTCCGAGTGGTGCTCGGCCGCGCCGATCCCGCCGCCGAACGGCACCCGGATCGTGATCGGCATGCGCACGCGCCCGAGCGAACGGTAATGCAGCTTCGCCACCTGGGCCACGATCTGGTCGAAGGCCGGGTAGATGAACCCGTCGAACTGGATCTCGACCACGGGCCGGTACCCGCGGTACGCGAGTCCGACCGCGGTGCCCAGGATGCCGGCCTCCGAGAGCGGCGTGTCGACGACGCGATGCGCACCGTACCGGGCCTGCAGCCCGTCGGTGACCCGGAACACGCCACCGAGACGCCCGATGTCCTCACCCATCAGCACGACGCGGTCGTCGCCCGCGAGCGCGCGGTCCAACCCGGCGTTGATGGCCTTCGCGAGCGTCATGGTGCTCATCGGGCACCCCCTTCGATGCCGGAGCCGGCGTCGGCGCCTGCGGCTGCGCCCTCGGCCGGGTCCTCGAACATCTCGAGATAGCGCGTGTACCTGGTGCGCTGCCGTTCGAGCTGGCTGTTGGGCTCGGCGTACACATGGTCGAACACGCTGAGCGGGGGGCGGTCGGGGAGCGTCGTCACCTGCGCGCGGAGCTCGGCGGCGGCACGCGCCGCGGCCTCGTCGGCCTCGCGCGTGATCGCCTCGACGTCAGCCCCGCTCGCGGCGAGGAACACCTGGACCCGCGCGATGGGGTCGCGCTCGCGCCAGCTCTGCAGCTCGTCGTCGGCGCGGTACCTGGTGGGGTCGTCGGCGGTCGTGTGCGGGCCGAGTCGGTACGTCACGGCCTCGATCAGGGTCGGTCCCTCGCCGCGGCGCGCGCGGTCGAGCGCTCGCCGGGTGGCCGCCATGACGGCGAGCACGTCGTTGCCGTCGACGCGGACGCCGGGCATGCCGAAGCCGTCGGCGCGACGCGCGAGCGGCTGCTTGGACTGCAGCTCGACGGGCTCCGAGATCGCCCAGTGGTTGTTCTGGCAGAAGAAGACGACGGGTGCGACGAAGCTCGCGGCGAAGACGAGTGCCTCGTTCACGTCGCCCTGGCTCGTCGCGCCGTCGCCGAAGTATGCGATCGCCGCGGCGTCCGAGCCGTCCCAGCTGAGTCCCATCGCGTACCCGACGGCGTGCAGCGTCTGCGCGCCGATGATGATCTGCGGCACGGCCATGCGCCGCGCCTCGGGATCCCAGCCGCTCAGCGCCGTCCCGCGCCAGACCTGCATCACCTCGGCGGCCGGCACGCCGCGGTACCAGGCGACGGCGTGCTCGCGATAGCTGGGGAAGACGAAGTCGTCGTCGCGCAGTGCGCGCGCCGAACCGATCTGGGCGGCCTCCTGGCCGGCGAGCGGCGGCCAGAGGCCGAGCTCGCCCTGTCGTTGCAATGCGGTGCCCTCGGCGTCGAGGCGGCGGGCGACCACGAGGTCGCGATGGATGGCGACGAGCTCGTCGACACCGATGTCCGCGACCCACGGATCGAACTCGGCGTCCGGATGCCGCACGCCCGTCTCGTCGATCAGCTGGATCATCGGCGCGTGCGTGGTGAGCACGGCCTGCTCGGGTGGGGTCATCATCGATCCTCCGCGTCGGCGTGCGCCTCGTGGGCGCGCGCGCCCGGCCTCACCGCCGGTTATCGCGAGCGTACGTCGATCGAACAGTCAGCTCAAGCAGTTGCCGTCCGATTGAGCAGATCGCCAATCGGAGGGCGGCGGCCAGCTGCTACATTGCACACTATGGCCGCCTATGATGACGTCGATCGCGCCCTGCTCCGAGCACTCAGCGCCGATCCGCGCGCGACCGTGGTCGCACTCGCCGACCGACTGCGACTCAGCCGGAATACGGTGCAGGCGCGCATGGCGCGCCTCGAGGCGTCGGGCGCCTTCCGCTCGTTCGAACGGAGCATCGACCCGGTGCCGCTCGGATACCCGCTGGAGGCCTTCGTGAGCGTGCACGTGCGGCAGAAGCTGCTGGCCGAGGTCGCCGCGCAGATCGCGGCCATTCCCGAGGTGCTGCAGGCCCACGGGCTCTCGGGCTCGGTCGATCTGCTCGTGCGCGTGGTGTGCCGCGACGCCGACGACCTGTTCCGCATCGACGGCGCGATCCTCGCCATCGAGGGCGTCGAGCGCACCGAGACGTCGCTCGCCATGGGCGAGCTGATCCCCTACCGGCTGATCCCGCTGCTCGAGCGAGACTCGTAGATCCAAAGAACCCTTTGCAAAGTACTATTTGCAGAGGTATCTTTGCACCATGAGCACCGACGACCGACGACCCGCCGGGCGAACCGCACCGAGCGCAGACGCGCATGACGTGATGCGCGACGCCGCTGCGCCGCAGTGGCGCGACCGCGTGCTCTCCGCGGCCACGATCAAAGCCCTCGCGCACCCGCTGCGGGTGCGCATCCTCGACGAGCTGGCGATGTTCGGCCCGCTGACCGCGAGCGGACTCGGCGAGCGACTCGGCGAGTCCAGCGGCTCGACGAGCTACCACCTGCGTCAGCTCGCCAGGCACGACCTCGTGCAGGAGGTCGAGGGCCACGGCACCGCGCGCGAACGCTGGTGGGAGCGCACCCCGGCCCCGATCGCGACGCCCGACCCGAGCCGGCTCGCACCCGGCAGCGCCGAGCGACTCGCGACGCAGCTCGTGTCCGACGAATGGATCCGCGCCCGCGAACGCAACCACCACGAGTTCCTCGGGGAGGGCGAGACCGTCTTCGGCCCCACCTGGGTCGACGCGGCCACCACCGACACGACGAACCTCAGGCTCACGAGCCACGAGCTCGCGGCACTCGTCGCCGAGCTCGAGGCCGTCATCGACCGGGCCATCGCCGAACACCGCGCCGAGCCCACGCCCGGCGCGCTCCCGGTGCAGATCCAGCTCGCCGCGTTCCCGCTCGTGCGCGGCATCGACGTCGGCCGGCCCGCCGCGACCAGCCCGCCCGAGACGGAGGAATGACCATGCACACCGCAGCACTCCCCCAGGCTCTCGCACATCCCGTGCGCGCGACGGGGGTCGCCGGATGGGCGATCCGCACGGGCCGGGCCCTCGAACGCTGGGGCCGCACGCGCGCCGCGCGCCGCCACGGCGCCGGCCCCGAGGCATCCGCTCACCTGGCCGCCGCCGCGCGGGCGGCCGTCGCCGAACGCGACGAGCTGCACCGCTCAGCCGCCATCCCGCTCCGCTGACCGCACGGACGCCCCCATGTGATGGAAGTCGAAAAGTGGGATGGAAGTCACCCCTGCAGGCCTTCCAACCCACCACGCGAATACCGACCCACTTTCCGCGGCAGCAACGCCATGTCACCGACAACGCCGCAAGAACTGGGTTCACGAAGCGGAACTGGGATGAAAGTCACCCCTGCAGGCCTTCCAACCCACCACGCGAATACCGACCCACTTTCCGC
>NZ_JAVKGQ010000012.1:83048-115765 GCF_031432255.1 Agromyces aerolatus
GGCAGCAGAGGCGGGGGCGGAGGCGGAGGCGGAGGCGGCGAGAGCCTCGGGCCGGTCGGGTGGGCGCGGACAGACGGATGCCCCGCCCGAAACTCGTTCGGGCGGGGCATCCGTCTGCGTCAGCTGCGCGTCAGACCTCGGCGCCCTCTGCGGGCTCCTCGGCGTGCGCGCCCGCGGTCTCGCGGCCGTTGGTGTCGGCCTCCTCGGCCAGCACCGGGGCGAGCGAGAGCTTGCCGCGGTCGTCGATCTTGGTGATCTCGACGAGGATCTTCTGCCCGACGCCGAGCACGTCCTCGACGTTCTCGACGCGCTTGCCGCCGGCGAGCTTGCGCACCTCGGAGATGTGCAGCAGGCCGTCCTTGCCGGGCAGCAGCGAGACGAACGCACCGAACGTCGCGATCTTCACGACCGTGCCGAGGAACTGCTCGCCGACCTCGGGGTTCGTCGGGTTCGCGATCGCGTTGACCTGGGCGCGGGCGGCCTCGGCCGAGGGGCCGTCGGTCGCTCCGATGTAGACGGTGCCGTCCTCCTCGATCGAGATGTCGGCGCCGGTCTCGTCCTGGATGGCGTTGATCGTCTTGCCCTTCGGGCCGATCAGCTCGCCGATCTTGTCGACGGGGATCTGCACCGAGATCACGCGCGGCGCGGTCGGGGCCATCTCGTCGGGGCCGTCGATCGCGGCGTTCAGCACGGCCAGGATCGTCGTGCGGGCGTCCTTCGCCTGCGTCAGCGCGCCGGCCAGCACCGAGGCGGGGATGCCGTCGAGCTTGGTGTCGAGCTGGATCGCGGTGACGAACTCGGACGTTCCGGCGACCTTGAAGTCCATGTCGCCGAGCGCGTCTTCGGCGCCGAGGATGTCGGTGAGCGCCGCGTAGCGGGTCTCACCGTTCACGGTGTCGGAGATGAGGCCCATCGCGATACCGGCCACCGGTGCGCGCAGCGGCACACCCGCGTTCAGCAGCGAGAGCGTCGAGGCGCAGACCGAGCCCATCGAGGTCGACCCGTTGGAGCCGAGCGCCTCGGAGACCTGGCGGATCGCATAGGGGAACTCGTCGCGCGTCGGCAGCACGGGCACGAGCGCGCGCTCGGCGAGTGCGCCGTGCCCGATCTCGCGACGCTTCGGCGACCCGACGCGGCCGGTCTCGCCGGTCGAGTAGGGCGGGAAGTTGTAGTTGTGCATGTAGCGCTTCTTGGTGACCGGGCTCAGGGAGTCGATCTGCTGCTCGAGCTTCAGCATGTTCAGCGTCGTGACGCCCAGGATCTGGGTCTCACCGCGCTGGAAGATGGCCGAGCCGTGCACGCGGGGCACGACCTGCACCTCGGCGTCGAGCGGACGGATGTCGGCGAGGCCGCGGCCGTCGATGCGGACGCCCTCTTCGAGGACGCGCGAACGCACGACGTGCTTGGTCACCGACTTGTACGCCGCCGAGACCTCGGCGTTCGCCGACTCGGGCAGCTCGCCCGCCTCGACCTTGGCCGCGATCTGCTCCTTGACGCGAGCCTTGAGCGCGTCGTCGGCGTCCTGCCGCTCGACCTTGCCCGCGATCTGGTAGATGCCCTTGAGCTCGTCGAGGGCGATGGCCTCGACGGCTTCCTTCGTGGACGGCTGGTACGGCGGGAACGTCGGGTAGTCGGCGGTCGGCTTCGCCGCGGTCGCGGCCACCTGCTGCTGCGCCTCGACGAGCTGCTTGATGAACGGCTTCGACGCCTCGATGCCCTGCGCGATGACCGTCTCGTCGGGCTTCACCGCGCCGGCCTGGATGAGGTTCCACGCGTTGTCGGTCGCCTCGGCCTCGATCATCATGATCGCGACGTCCTGCGAGCCGTCGGCCTCGGTCACGACGCGGCCCGCGACGACCATGCTGAACACGGCCTCCTCGAGCTGCGTGTGCTTCGGGAACGCGACCCACTGGCCGTCGATCAGCGCGACGCGCACGCCGCCGACGGGGCCGGAGAACGGCAGGCCCGAGAGCTGCGTCGAGAGCGACGCGGCGTTGATGGCGAGCACGTCGTACAGCTCGTCGGGCTCGATCGCGAGCACGGTGACGACGACCTGGACCTCGTTGCGGAGACCCTCGACGAACGAGGGGCGCAGCGGACGGTCGATGAGGCGGCAGGTGAGGATCGCCTCGGTCGAGGGGCGGCCCTCGCGACGGAAGAACGAGCCGGGGATGCGGCCCGCGGCGTACATGCGCTCTTCGACGTCGATCGTGAGCGGGAAGAAGTCGAAGTGCTCCTTCGGCTGCTTCGACACCGACGTCGCCGAGAGCAGCATGGTCTCTTCGTCGATGTAGGCGACGGCCGAGCCCTGCGCCTGCTGCGCGAGGCGGCCCGTCTCGAAGCGGATGGTGCGGGTGCCGAAGCGGCCGTTGTCGATGACCGTTTCGGCGAACGTGATCTCAGGACCTTCCAAGAGGTCTCTCTCCTTTGTTTACCGTCGCGCCCCGTGTGGGCGCGACTCGAACGTGGGAGCAGGGGAACGGGCAGAACTGAGCGTCACAGGAGTGTTCCGCTCGCGCTGGCCACCAGTAGAAGTCCACCACTCGAACGCGGTTCGCTCGCTCGGTTGGTGATCCACCACAGGGGACCAGCTTCTGCCGGACCTGCTTCCATTCGGTGCGCGATATTGACGTGTGCCCTCGCATGGAGGACGGCTGCCGCACGGGCGACCTCGTCCAGAGTATCAGTCGCCCGCGATCCCGGCCCGCTGACGCGCGGATCCGTCATCGCGCCCCACGGCCACGAGGCTCCGGTGCTTCGGATCGCGGCCGTCTCCCGCGGTCCGGCCACGCAGCCGGCGGATGATCCAGGGTGCCGCGTGCAGCCGGACCCACGCGGCCGTGCCGAGCGGCGGGCGATCGGGCTCCTCATCGGCGTGCAGCGCCGCGTCGAGCGCCGCGAGCTCGACCGCGTCGGGCACGCCGAGCACCTCGGCCGCGGCGTAGGCGAGCGCCCGATGCCCGGCCGAGTTCAGGTGCACGCGGTCCTGCGACCACCGGTCGACGCCGACGAGTGCGTCGTCGGCACCGACGTCGAGCAGCATCGCGCGGTGCCGGGCCGCGTGCTGGGCGAGCCGCTCGTTGAAAGTTCGGAATCTCGCCCGCATCGCGCGGAGCGGCGGCCGGGCGGGCATGAACGCCGTGACGACGAGCACGTCGCAGCCCGCGGCGCGGAGCCTCGCGATGACCGCGCCGACGCGGTCCGCGAGCACGACGGGCCGGGCGCCCGCGCGCACGAGGTCGTTCCCGCCGATGAGCACGCTCACGAGATCGGCGCCGAGCGCGATCGCGTGCGGCACCTGGTCGTCGACGACGTCGGCCACGCGGCGACTGCGCACCGCGAGGTTCGCGTACCCGATCGGTGTGCGGCCCGCGGCCGCGACGAGCTCGGCGAGCCGGTCGGCCCACCCCCGGTACTCCCCCGCCGGCATGCGCGACGTGTCACCGATCCCCTCGGTCACCGAGTCGCCGAGGGCGACGAACCGGCGCCACCTCGGTTCCGATAGCTGCGGCGACGAGGGGCGGGCGGATGCCTCGGCCGGCACGGGCGGCGCGACGCGCGGCCCGTGCGGGGCCTGGATCTCGGCCGGCCGAACGCCGAGCGCCGTGTCGGTCGGCGACGACTCGACCGCCGATGCGTTCGTCCCCGGCGCATCCGTCGCCGGTGCGCCCCCTCCCGAGGCATCCGGTGCCTGAGCGCCGGGTCTGCGGGCGTCCGGTCGCATAGGGCCCGCCACCCAATCGCCGCTGGCCTGGTTCGCGCCGAGCGCCATCGCACGCCGGTACTGCGCGAGAAGCTCGTCGCCGAGCGCCGACCACGACCGCCCGGCAACCGCCTCGCGCGCCGCTTCGCCGAAGGCGCGGCGCTTCGCGTCGTCACCGACGAGGTCCTGCACGCGCGCGCGCAGCTCGACGAGGTCGCCGGGCCGATACAGCCAACCGTCGCGGCTGTTGCGCACGAGGTCGAGCGGGCCGCCACGTCCCGTCGCGACCACCGGCACACCGCTCGCGTGCGCCTCCTGGATGGTCTGCCCGAACGTCTCATGCTCGCCGGGATGCACGAAGACGTCGAGGCTCGCGAGCACCTCAGCCAGCGCCGAGCCCTCGAGGAACCCGGTGAAGTGCGCGCCGGGAAGGAGCCGTTCGAGCCGTGCCCGGTCGGGTCCGTCGCCGACGATCACGAGCCGGGTGCGCGGCAGGTCGGCGATCGACCTGAGGTCCTCGACCTGCTTCTCGGGGGCGAGCCGGCCGACGTAGCCGACGATGCGCTCGCCGTGTGGCGCGACACTTCGTCGCCAGGCGTCGCTGCGCCGTTCGGGCCGGAAGCCGGCGGTGTCGACGCCGCGCGCCCAGCGCGCGACCCTCGGTACGCCGAGTGTCGCGAGCTGCGCCTCGGCCGCCGACGAGGGCGCGAGGGTGAGCGTCGCCCGGCGATGCAGCCGGGCCAGGTGCGCCGACAGTCCGGGCTCGAGGCCGGGGACGCCGTACTTCGCGGCGTAGCCGGGGACATCCGTCTGATAGATCGCGACCGACGGAATGCCGAGGCCGGACGCAGCGATCAGCCCTCGCCAGCCGAGCACGAAGGGCGAGGCGAGGTGCACGACGTCGGCGCCGAACTCGGCGAGCGCGCCCGCGAGGCGGCGGGCGCTCGTGGTCGACACGCGGACCTGCGGGTATCCGGGCAGCGGCAGGCCGGCCGCGGCGACGACCCGAGCGCCGTGCTCGACCGCGGGCAGGCCGTCGGCCTGCGGGGCGATGACGAGCGCCTCGTGCCCGGTGCGTTCGAGGTGCCGGAGCGTCTGCACGACCGAGCGCGTCACGCCGTTCATGTGTGGGAGGAACGATTCTGCGATCAGAGCGACCTTCACGCGTCCAGCGTGCGCGGCCGCACGAGGGCCGCGCGAACGGCACGCCCGCGAACCCCCGAGCGTTCACCGAGGGTTCGCCCGGCGTGCACGGGCGTGCACGGGTCATCGATGCGCAAGGGGGTGGCGGCGGACGGTGAGCGGAGGAGGATGTCGGCAGCATCGCCTCGACGCCGAGGTGAGGGAAGGAGCACATCATGGGATCCGTCGCCAGAGTCACCACCATCACGTCGCGCTCGGAGACGAGCTTCGACGACGCGGTCAGGAGCGGCATCGCCCGCGCCGCGGAGACGCTGCGCCACGTGAGCGGCGCGTGGGTGAAGGAGCAGGAGGTCGAGATCTCGGAGGGGCAGATCACCGCGTGGCAGGTCGTGCTCGAGGTCACGTTCGTGCTCGAGTGACCCCACACCACGCCACGCCGCGTCGGCCGTGCGTCGTCTCGCGTTCACCCGCGCGAGGCACGCTTCGCGTGTGCCGGAAGACTGGATCGTCGAGCTCGCCGCCTCACCGTGGCTCTTGCCCGGCGTCTTCGCACTCGTCGTGCTCGATGCGTTCGTCGTGGTCGTGCCGAGCGAGACCGCGGTCGTCGCGCTCGGCGCGCTGGCCGCCTCGACGGGGGCACCCTCGCCGTGGTTCGTGATCCCGGTCGCCGCTGTGGGCGCAGTCATCGGAGACCTCGCGTGCTACGCGATCGGCCGGTCGGCGGGCCTGGACCGCTGGGCGTGGCAGCGCCGCCCCAGTGTGGCACGCGCCCTTGCGCGCGTGCGCGCGACGGTCGAGCGCCGCACCGCCGTGCTCGTGTTCACCGCGAGATATATCCCGTTCGCGCGGATCGCGGTGAACCTCGCGGCGGGCGCCGCACACATCCCGCTCGGTCGATACCTCCCGTTGTCCGCCGCGGCTGGGCTCGCGTGGGCCGGGTTCAACACGGGCATGGGCGCGGTCGTCGGCTCGGTCTTCGCGGACCAGCCGCTGCTCGCGGTCGCGGTGTCCATCCCGTTGGCGGTGATGCTGGGGCTCAGCGTCGATGCCGTGGTGCGGCGCACCGCGCGCCCGTGAGGCGCGCGGCATGCCCGTAAGGCGCGCGGCGGGCCCCCGGCTCACTCCCCCGCGAGCCCGCCCAGCAGGTGACCCATGGGCCGGTCGAGCGCGAACGGGTCGATGATCCGGTCGGAGCGGTCGGTGCGCGCGACGAGCTCGGCGAACTCGCTCGCGCCGCGCGCGATGCGGTCGGGCAGCGAACGCACGCCGTCGCCGCCGCCGTCGCCCCAGTCGCCCGTGGCCGCGAACACGCCAGTCGTCACCGGAGTGGCGTGCAGATAGGTGAACAGCGGCCGGATGGCGTAGTCGATCGCGAGCGAGTGCCGCGGCGTGCCGCCGGTCGCTCCGATCAGCACGGGCAGGTCGGTGAGCGCCTGCGGGTCGATCACGTCGATGAACGACTTGAACAGGCCCGCGTAGCTCGTGGTGAAGATCGGCGTGACGGCGATGAGCCCGTCGGCCGATGCGACCGCGTCCAGCGCGTCCTGCAGCTTCGGCGGAGCGAAGCCCATCAGGAGGTGATTGGTGATGTCGTGCGCGAGGTCGCGGAGCTCGAACGTGCGCGCCTCGACCTCGATGCCGCGTTCGCGGAGCATCGCAGCCGAGTCGGCCAGCAGGCGGTCGGCGAGCTGACGCGTCGAGCTCGGCGTGCTGAGGCCCGCCGAGATGACGACGACCTTCTTGGTGGCGGCGTCGAGGGTGCCGGCGTCGAGGGTGCCGGCGTCGAGGTCCGTCATCACGCACCCGCCTTCCTGAGGGCCGCGGGACCGAACGCCGAGCCGGCCTGCGCGGCCGGGTCGGCCTTCGGTGCCGGCACCGTGTCCTGGTAGGGCGACCCCAGGGCGAGGTTGTCGCCGCGGTTCGCGTTCGGCGTGGCCTGGCGCGGGGCGGCGTCGCCGTAGGTCGCTTTCACGAGTGAGGCGTGAGTGGGCGCGTCCGGCACGTCGGCCGGGCGGTCCTTCGCGAACTCGCGACGGAGCACCGGCACGACCTCCTCGCCGAGCAGGTCGAGCTGCTCGAGCACGGTCTTCAGCGGCAGGCCCGCGTGGTCGACGAGCCAGAGCTGGCGCTGGTAGTCGCCGACGTAGTCGCGGAACCCGAGGGTGCGGTCGATGACCTCCTGCGGGCTGCCCACGGTGAGCGGGGTCTGCGCCGAAAACTCCTCGAGGCTCGGGCCGTGCCCGTAGACGGGTGCGTTGTCGAAGTACGGGCGGAAGTCGCGGACCGCGTCCTGCGAGCTCTTGCGCATGAACACCTGGCCGCCGAGGCCGACGATCGCCTGCGCGGCGGTGCCGTGCCCGTGGTGCTCGTAGCGCTGCCGGTACAGGGCGACCATGCGCTGCGTGTGCGAGGCCGGCCAGAAGATGTGGTTGGCGAAGAAGCCGTCACCGTAGTAGGCGGCCTGCTCGGCGACCTCGGGGGTGCGGATCGAGCCGTGCCAGACGAACGGCGGGACGCCGTCGAGCGGGCGTGGCGTCGACGTGAAGCCCTGCAGCGGCGTGCGGAAGTTGCCGGACCAGTCGACCACGTCCTCGCGCCAGAGCCGGTGCAGCAGCTCGTAGCTCTCGATCGAGATGGGCAGGCCCTGGCGGATGTCCTTGCCGAACCACGGGTAGACGGGGCCGGTGTTGCCCCGGCCGAGCATGAGGTCGGCGCGGCCGCCAGACACGTGCTGCAGCATCGCGTAGTCCTCGGCGATCTTCACGGGATCGTTGGTCGTGATGAGCGTGGTCGCGGTGGACAGCTGGAGGGTCGAGGTCTGGCCGGCGATGTAGGCCAGCGTGGTCGTGGGCGAGCTCGACCAGAAGGGCGGGTTGTGGTGCTCGCCGAGGGCGAAGACGTCGAGGCCGACCTCCTCCGCGTGCCTCGCGATGGTCAGCGTCGCCTGGATCCGCTCGGCCTCGCTCGGGGTGCGCCCGGTCGTGGGGTCCTGCGTGATGTCGCTGACGGTGAAGATTCCGAACTGCATGTCGCCCTCCAGGGCTGATCTCGCTGAGCCTGCGTTATATGCATTTGCATATAGCGGGTGCAACGGATGCCTCACCCGCCGTATTCCCGCCGGGTTCAGTGTGCCGCACCCGAGTGGAATCGCACCCCAGTAGAATCCGGAGCGATGCGCACGGTCTCGGTCGTCATTCCCTGCCTCGACGATGGGCGGTTCCTCTCGGCCTGCCTCGCGGCGGTCGCCGCGCAGACCCGGCCGGCCGACGAGGTCATCGTGGTCGACAACGGGTCGTCGGACGACTCCGTCGCCATCGCGCTCGCGGCGGGCGCACGCGTCGTCTCGGAGCCGCGCCGAGGGATCTGGCCCGCCACCGCGGCGGGATTCGACGCCGCACGCGGCGATCTGCTCGCCCGACTCGACGCCGACTCCGTGCCGCCCGCCGACTGGCTCGCGCGCATCGAGGACGTCATGCACGCGTCGGACCGGCCCACCGCGGTCACGGGGCCCGGCCGGTTCTACGGCGGCAACGCCGTGACCCGCTGGATCGCCCGGTACGTCTACATCAACGCGTACATCCATGTGATCGGCCTGTTCCTGGGCCACGCGCCGCTGTTCGGCTCGAACTACGCGATCCGCCGGAGCGCGTGGCTCGAGGTCAGGCACCTCGTGCACCGCGACCGTGCCGACGTGCACGACGACCTCGACCTCAGCTGGTGGCTGCAGCCCGGCATGTCGGTCGTGTACGAGCACACGCTCGTCGTCGGCGTCTCGGCACGACCCTTCGACACCTGGCGCGGAATCGGCCGCCGGGTGGGGATGGGCTTCCACACGCTCGCCGTCGAGTGGCGCGCGTGGCCGCCGCTCACGCGCCTGTCCGACCGGCGACGCGGACGCCAGCCGGCGCAGACCTCCGACCTCGCGGCGGACGGGGACTCAGACGGCGAGTCACCGCTCGCGGCGTGACCCTCGCTACTCGATCACCCGCCCGCGTACAGCTCCAGCAGGTCGCGGACGAGCTGGTGCGGCGCGGTCTCGCACGGGCTGTGGCCGGTCTCGTAGACCGCGAAGCGCGCACCCAGCTCCCGCGCCGAACGTGCGTGCAGCTCGGTCGGCCAGAGGTCGTGCGCGCCCGCCGCGACGAGCTTCGGCACCGGCGAGGCGGCGACCGCATCCCGCAGATCGGGGGTCCGCATCATCTCAGCGATGATGTCGTCCACGCTGTCACGTCGCGTGAGCCGGAACCGGTCGCGCACGAACGCGAGGCGGCCGGGCGGGACCCGGTTGAGGTTGTTGCGGATGCCCCACAGCATGAGCGCGGCGCCCTGGCGCGCATTCGTGAACGCCGAGAGCGGCCCGATCCGCTTGATGCCGCGGAACGCCTGGCCCGGCTGGGGCGGGCTGCTGAGCAGCGCGAGGCTCGCGAAGAGCTCAGGCCGGTCGACGAGCGCGCGCTGCGCGAGCGAGCCGGCGAAGCTGTAGCCGAGCACGTGCGAGGGCGACCGGCCCGACTCGAGCACCGCGACGAGGTCGCCGAGGAAGAGGTCGGCGTCGTAGCGTGCGCGGGGCGGCGTCAGCCGCCACGGCCCCGCGCGGTACGACTCGTATTGCCCCGCGAGGTCGAACGCCTCGGCGCGGTAGCCGGCGGCCGCGAGCAGGGGCAGCATGAGGACGAAGTCTTCCTTCGAGCCCGTCGCGCCCGGCACGAGCACGACCCGGGTGCCGTGCTCAGGACCGAACGAAATCCGGGCAAGCGGCCCGCTCGGTGCCTCGAAGAGGTCCTGCTCGGCGCCATCGGGCAGCGCACGCCAGTCGAAGTCGGGGATGGCACGATCGAGCGCGGCCGCCTCGGACTCCCAGCCGGGCGGTGGCGGCGCGAGCACCCCAGCGGGCGTCGCCCTGATCGAGGCGTCGGTCACCCGTCGACGGAAGGAGTCGCGGCTCGCACGCTCTGGCACGCTCTCACCATAGCGAGACCCACCGTCGCTGTCAGCGAACACCGAGCGCCTGCTCAGGAGCCGCCCGTAAGGTGGACCGCATGGCGACCGTCGACCTCACCCTCGAGTCCTTCGAATCCACGATCCTCGAGGGCGGGACCGTCTTCGTCGACTTCTGGGCCGGCTGGTGCGGCCCCTGCCTGCAGTTCGCACCGCACTACCAGGCCGCGGCCGAGGCGAACCCCGATCTCGTGTTCGCCAAGGTCGACACCGAGGCGCAGCAGCAGCTCGCCGCGGCCATGAACATCACGTCGATCCCCACGATCATGGCGTTCAAGGACGGCATCGGCGTCTTCGCCCAGGCCGGTGCGCTCCCCCGCCCGGTGCTCGACGACCTCATCTCGCAGGTCCGCGCCCTCGACATGCACGAGGTGCGCGCGCAGCTGGCCAAGCAGGAGACCGAGCAGGCCATGGAGTCGTCGGAGCGCACCGAAGACCTCGGCTCCTCCGCGCGCGCGGAGCGCTGATCGCGCCACCGGCATGATGACGAGGGGGCCCGCCATCCGGCGGACCCCCTCGTGTGCGTACGGGCGGCTTCGGATCAGGCCGCCTCGCGGTTCCCGTGGTCGTGGGCGAGTCCGCCCCCGCCCTCGGGGAACGTGCCCTGCGGACCCGCGGGCTCGGGCAGCAGGTCGGCGATCGTCCACTTGGCGCCGCGCACGCCGTTGACGGACTCGGTCGACTGTCCGTACGTGAGCACGGCGGTCGCGATCGCGCCGACGTTCAGGTACAGCGCTTGCTCGTTGATGTTCGCCCTGGTGTCGCACGCGAGGTGGTAGCACGGGTCGAACTGCTCACCCGCGGTGCCGCCCCAGATCGCGGCCTGCTCCTCGGTCTTCACCTCTTCGGCGCCCGTGAAGAGGCCGCCGGCCGGGATCCCGGCGAGGATGAACGCCTCGTAGTCGCTGCGGCCGTCGAACGCGGTGTCGTCATACGGCTGCCGGAGGGCGGTGTAGTAGCTCTCGAAGAGGTCCTCGATCGCGACCGAGCCCTCGGGGATGGGGATCTCACCGGCCGGGAAGGTCGACTGGTCGCTGTCGTACACCATCGAGATGTAGTTCGGCGAGGCGACCATGTCGAAGTTGAGGTAGAGGGCGATGCGGTCGCGCGCGGCCTGGTCGAGCTCGGTCACGTAGGCCTCCGAGCCCAGCAGGCCGTCCTCCTCGGCACCCCACCACGCGAAGCGCACGGTGTTCTGCGGCTTCCACTTGCCGAGGTTCTCGGCGATCTCGAGCAGCGCGGCCGAGCCGCTGCCGTTGTCGTTGATGCCCGGGCCGGCCTGCACCGAGTCGAGGTGCGCGCCAGCCATGACGACGTTGTCGTCGTTGCGGCCGGGCAGCTCGGCGATGACGTTGCGCTGCGGCCGGGACTCGGGCTCAGGCACCGAGATCAACGCGGTCGAGCCCTCGACCGCAAGTGCCGCGCCGGCGGCGAAGCTCGCGCCCACGACGGGCACGGTGGCCTGCAGCGGGTCGAGCGTGCCGACGATCAGGCCCTCACGGGTCGGATCGTTGCCCTGGTTGAAGATGATCACGGCTTCCGCGCCGACGGCGGTCGCGTTGGTGACCTTGACGCTGAAGTCGCACACCCCGCGCTGGATGAGCGCGATGTCCGACGGGCCGCTGAAGTCGAGCCCGGTGAAGTCCTCGGGCTCACAGCCGCTCGTCGCGTCGGCGGGCACGTCGAGGTTGATGTCGACGGGCACGATCGTGCCGGTCACCTCGGCCGAGGCGGATCCGGTGAACGCCCCGGTCTCGTGCTCGGTCTCGGTCGGCGTGAGCTGGCGCAGCGTCGAAGGCCCGAAGTAGTCGTACGGGAACTCGTCGAACGAGACCTCCCACCCGGCGCGTTCGAGCCGTTCGGCGACGTAGTCGACGCTCGCGTCATAGCCGGGCAGCCCCGCGGCACGCGTGCCATCGTGCTCGTCGGCGATGGCCTGGAACGCGTCGAGGTGCTCGAGCACGCCGCCTTTCGTGACGCACTCCAGCAGCTTCGAGACGGAGTTGTTGTTCCGCGCGTCGCAGCCCTTGCCGGGGTGCCCGCCGCGGTCTGGCGGGCCGGCGTTCGCGGCGCTCATCGGCGCAAGGACGAGCGCGCTCGCGGCGACCGCGGTGACCGCGATGCCGAGGATTCGTCTGGATGACCTTGTGGATCGAGACATCGGTGCTCCATTCGTTCGGCGCGTCATCGTCGACACGCCCGCGGGCGACGATAACCGTGACCCTCGTTCGAGGGACACCCCGAGTCGCCCGATACGGGACGAATGGCTCTGATCCACGCCTCGAAGGTCGACGGATGCCTCGCGCCGCTGGCCGGCTCACGACCCCGCGACGGATGCCTCGCGCCGGCGTCAGCCCAAGACCCGACGGATGCCTCGCGCCGCTGGCCGGCTCACGACCCCGCGTCGGATGCCTCGCGCCGAGGTCAGTCCGCGTTGGCCCGCTCGAAGCGCTCGAGGCCGGTGAGGTCGAGCTCGACGCCGAACGGGCGTGCGTCGCCGGTGACGAACGCGGGGACGCGCACGTACTCGCCGTCGGCGCGGAGCCCGTCGAGCACGCTCGACCACCGGCGCTCGGCATCGGGCCGGAGGAACCCGGCGTGCCGCGGCCGGTCGCCGCCCGTCAGCTGCACGCCGACGCGGTATCGCGGTGACAGCCAGCGGCTCGCACGCGGCACGAGGACCGCGGCCTGCTCGGCGCCGCCGCGCGAGCGCGCGAGATCGATCGCGGGCTGATGCCGGTGCGCGTCGTCGACGGGCGCGACCGTGCGCACGGTCCGCTCCACGCCCGGCGCCTCGAGCACCGTGAGGCCGTCGAGCGTCGTGAGGTCGCCCCAGCGGTCGGGGTTCGACGGCCGGCGCTCGCGGACGAACCGGATCGCGAGCCAGGCGACCGCCGCGACCAGCAGTGCGATGAAGGGCCAGAGCAGCCAGGCCGGCGCGTCGGGCCGGACGAAGCCGGTCGCGAGCAGGAGCGCGAGCACGACGAGGAACGGGAACGGCTCCCAGGACAGGAGCGGTTTGAAGCGCGGCACGCCCTTCAGGCTACGCCGAGCGCGGCGGCCGGTGACGCACCGACACCGCTCCGGGCGCTCAGCGCAGCCGATCGAGCCGCGACGCCACCTCCTCGAGCACGGACTCGCGGCCGGCGTAGACGCCCTCGGTTCGCGGCCAGTGCGCGACGACGTCGGTGAACCCGAGCTCGGTCGCGCGCCCGACGGCGTCCTCGAACGCGCCGACGCTCTCGAGCGAGTAGCGCCCCTCCGCGTCGAGCGACAGCGTGCGTGCGAGCGAGCCCGGTACGCGTCCCGCCGATTCGCACGCGTCGTCGAGCCGCCGTGCGAGCCGCTCCACGCCCGTCCACCAGACCTCGGCGTCGTCGTGCTCGCCGCCCGTGGTGATCCAGCCGTCGGCGATCCGCACCGTGAGCTCGAGGCCGCGCGGCCCGTTGGCCGCGAGATGCAGCGGCATCCGCGGCCGCTGCGCGGGCTCACCGACCATGCGGGCGGAGTCGGCGGTGTACCACTCACCTTCGAACGAGATGCCGGCCCCGCCCGAGGCATCCGGCCCGCCCGGTGTCTCGAACCGGAGCAGCGTGTCGAGCGCCTCGGCGAACTCGGCGAACCGCTCGTGCCGCTCGCGCGGCGTGAGCTCGGCCTGGCCGAGCACGAACGCATCGAAGCCCGTGCCGCCCGATCCGAAGCCGAGCAGCATCCGGCCGCCGGCGATCTGATCGACGGTCGCGAGGTCCTTCGCGAACGGCACCGGGTGCCGGTAGTTCGGCGACGCGACGAACGTGCCCAGCCCGATGCGCTCCGTGACCATCGCCGCTGCCGTCAGCGTGGGCACGGTCGCATGCCACCGCTCACCGGCGAGCCCGCGCCACGCGAGGTGATCGTACGTCCATGCGTGGTCGAAGCCGAGCGCTTCGGCGCCCTGCCAGTAGCGGGCCGCCTCCGGCCAGTCGGCCTGCGGGAGGATGACGATGCCGTAGCGCATGGCCCGAGCCTAGTGGCCGGGTACGACACTACGGCCGCGGCGCCTCCGTCGGCGGCACGGGCACCACGTCGATGTCGAGGGCGCGGGCGACGGGGTCGCTCGCGGGGCGTTCGAGGCGGACCAGCACGATCCCGCCGAGGATCGCGAGCCCGCCGAGCACCTGCACCGGGCCGATCGCCTCGCCGAGCACGACCCAGGCGACCAGCGCGGCGAACACGACCTCGCTGAGCCCCAGGAACGAGGCGAGCCGCGAGCCGAGCATGCGGATGGCGGTGATCCCCGAGACGTACGCGAAGGCGGTCGAGATCACCCCGACCGTCAGCACCGGGATCCACCACGGCGCCGTGGTGCCGAAGAACGCGACGTCGGTGAAGACGGCCGCGAACGGCAGCAGACCCGTCACGCCGAGCAGCCCGAGCGCGAGCGCCCCGACCACCACGCCGGCTCCAGCGAGCGCGATGGGCGGCAGCGAGGCATCCGCCCGGTCGCTGAGCACGAAGTAGGCGCACACGCCGACCATCGCGAGGACCGCGAACAGGATCCCGGCGGGGTCGAGCGCACCGCCGCCCGGGCCGATGACGAGGACGAGCCCGGTGACCGCGAGAAGCGAGCCCGCGATGACCACGAGCTGCGGCGGACGCCGCCGGCGCGCCCACGCGACGAGCACGAGTGCGACGGGCGCGAGGTATTCGATGAGCAACGCGGTGCTCACGGGGATGGTCGCGATCGACGCGTAGAACGCGACCTGGGTGCAGATGATCGCGAGCAGCGCGTAGCCGAGCACGGTCCAGCGTGCCCGCCACAGCGGACGCAGGTCGAAGCGGAGCGCCCAGAGCGCGGGCAGCGCGAGTAGCACGGCCGCAACCGAGATGCGGGCGAACACGGCCGCGCCGGGCGTCCACCCGGCCTCGAGCAGCGGTTTCACGACGGCGCCGCCGGCGCCGAACGCGAGCCCGCTCGCGAGCCCGATCGTGATGCCCACCCATCCACGCGATCCCCGCATCACACACCCCTCCACCCACGCGCTGTCATGGGTGAACAGCGGTATGCTCGTGACGCTAGCGGGTTCCACCGTCAGGAGTCAAATGATTTTCGCCGATGACACGACCTTCGCGCTCAACTTCGTCGCCGCGCTCGCCGACACCGAGCCGGAGGCCTCGGAATCCGGCGAGGACGAGCTGTCCGACCCCGGGCAGCTCCGCACGCTCCTCGACGCGTGGCTGTACTCGGGTCGTCGCGACGGCGACGCGCGCGAGGTGCGCGAGGTGCAGGCGGCTCGCGGGCGCCTGCGCGAGCTCTGGGGGCTCGACCGCGACGACGCCGTGGCCGAGGTCAACGCGATCCTCGCCGAGGCGAACGCCCTCCCCCGGCTGGTCCGTCACGACGAGCTCGACTGGCACATCCACGCCACGTCGCCTGAGGCGCCGCTCGCCGAACGCATCCTCGTCGAGGCCGCCATGGCCTTCGTCGACGTCATCCGCTCCGATCAGATGGACCGGCTGCAGACGTGCGCGGCCGATGACTGCACGGGGCTCTTCCTCGATCTGTCGAAGAACGCGTCGAGACGGTTCTGCAGCACGCGGTGCGGCAATCGCATCGCGGCGCGCGCGCACCGCGCCCGCGCCGCCGACTGACCGCGAGGCCGCGGGGCTCGCCGGCCGGCCACGGGACGGCGCACACGACGAGCGGATGCCCCGACGGGACATCCGCTCGTGTGCGAGGTCGAAGGCGACCGACCCGGTCGTGAGCTCAGGCCGTCTGGCCCGCGTGCTCGCCCTCCGCGATCTCCTCGATGGTCTTGTCGATGAAGGCGGGCAGATCGTCGGGATTGCGGCTCGTGACGAGCCCCTGATCGACGATCACCTCCTCATCGCTCCAGTCGGCCCCGGCATTGGCGAGATCCGTCTTCAGGCTCGGATAGGACGTGAGGCTGCGGCCACGCGCGACGCCGGCCTCGGCGAGGATCCACGGTGCGTGGCAGATCGCGGCGACCGGCTTGTGCTGCTCGAAGAACTCGCGCACGAAGCGCACGGCGTTCTCATCCATGCGGAGGTGGTCGGCGTTCACGACGCCGCCGGGCAGCACGAGCGCGTCGTACTCGGACGCGGAGGCGCTCGCCACATCGCGGTCGACGTCGAACGTGTCCGCCTTGTCGTTGCCGTGCATGCCGAGCACGGTGCCCTCGGTCGGCGAGACGAGCGTGACCTCGGCGCCGGCCTGCTTGAGCGCGTCCCAGGGATCGGTGAACTCGACCTGCTCGACGCCGTCGGTCAGCAGGAATGCGACGCGTTTGCCGGTGAGTCGTTCGGCCATGGTGATGGTGCTCCTTCCGTCGCGGTCAGTACGCGTTCCACGCTAGGAAGCGAGCCGCCGGGTCGCCAACGGGTTGACTTCACAGGGGCCGGTCCGTGGTCGTGACGGAATGCGGAACGGGCCGCCACCCGGAGGTGACGGCCCGTTCGTCAAGAAGTTCGCGGTGTCATCGAGAGCCGCGGCAACGCTGCTTAGCGGCGCAGCCCGAGACGCTCAATCAGCGAGCGGTAGCGCGTGATGTCGACGTCGGCGAGGTAGCCGAGCAGACGACGGCGCTGACCCACGAGGAGCAGCAGACCACGACGCGAGTGGTGGTCGTGCTTGTGCTCCTTCAGGTGCTCGGTGAGGTCTTTGATGCGCTTCGAGAGAATCGCGATCTGGACCTCGGGGGAACCGGTGTCACCGGGGTGCGTCGCGTACTCTTCGATGATCGCCTTCTTGGTATCTGCATCCAGTGCCATAGAGGGATCCCCTTCCTGCTCATTGCGCGCTGCCCGGGGCCTGATGCCTGGGCTCTCTTGATGCGCGGCCGATTCACGGCAACCTCAAGAGTTTAGCAGAGCGACAGCTCACCCGGGGACGATGACCAGCTTGCCGATCACCGCACCCGCGCGGAGTCGTTCGACCTGGTGCGGCACGTCGGCGAGCGGGTGCGGCCCGTCGATGACGGGCGTGAGCGTTCCGGATGCCACGAGCGAGAGCAGTTCGCCGACGTCGCGGTTCGGGCGCGCGATGAGCAGGCCCACCCGACGCCCCCGCCGGTCGGCGCCGCCGAGCCCGCCGAGCACGATGCGCAGGAGCAGGCCGGGGCGGCCTCCTACGACGACCGTCTCGCCGCCCGGTGCGAGCAGCGCCCGCGCAGCGGGGGCCGTCAGGGCGCCGACGACGTCGACGACCCGGTCGAAGCTCGGGTGCGACACGTCGTCGAGCCGGGCGGCCTCGATCGCCTCGTCGGCGCCGAGCCGCCGGAGCGCCGCGAGCTTGGGCGCCCGGTCGACGACCGTGACGTGCGCGCCGGCCACGTGCGCGAGCTGGATCGCGAACGTGCCGACGCCGCCGCCCGCACCGACGATGAGGACGCGTCGGCCGTCGAGCAGCACCCGGTCTCCGAGCGCCTGGAGGGCCATGCTGCCGGCCTGCGGCAGCGTGCACGCGGCTTCGTCGCCCACCTCGTCAGGGACGGGCGTGAGGGCTCGCTCGCGTGCGGCGACGTACTCGGCGAAGCCGCCCCATCCGCTGACGGAGAGGTCGCCCGCGACCCGGTCGCCGACGCGGAACCTCGTCGCCTGCTCGCCGACGGCCACGACCTCGCCCGAGACATCCGACCCGATGATGCGCTGCCGCGTGCGGAACGGCGCGTTGACCCGGGTGAGCATCGGGCCGGTGACGAGGTCGACGTCCCAGGAGTTGATCGACACCGCCCCGACCTTGACGAGCACCTGGTCGAGCCGCGGCACGGGCACCGGCCCGCGCGCGGCGCGCAGCACCTGTTCGGGCCTGCCGTAGCCGGTCTGGATGATCGCGCGCATCCGCTCGGGGATCATGCGCCGACCCTATCCGGCGCGGGGCACCGCCGCATCCGCCGAGTGTTCCGGCGCCGTGGGCTGCGCCGCCTCGGCGAGCGTCAGGCCGGGCGCCGGCTGCTTCCGGAACTGACCGGTGACGAGCAGCACGACCGCGGCGAGCGCGAGCAGGATCCAGCCGGGCCAGCCGAGCAGGCTCCCCCACGGGCCGGCCGGCAGATCCCGGGCGTCGACGAAGATGAGGAACGCCGAGACCGCCGTGTTCAGTGCCGCGTGCGCGACGACCGCCGGCCAGACGGAGGCACTACGCAGCCGCAGCCAGCCGATCAGGATGCCGACGAGCACGCAGAAGACGACCATGAAGCCGACGCCCGCGAGATCGGAGCGCTGGTAGTTGTAGCCGAGCAGGATGAGCGGCGCGTGCCACACGCCCCAGATCGCTCCCGAGATCAGCAGCGCCGGCCACGTGCCGAGCGGACGGAGCGCGGGCAGCAGCCAGCCACGCCAGCCGACCTCCTCGCCGAACGCGGCGAAGCAGTTCACGACGGTGATGAACGGCAGCGTGATGAGGTTGACCAGGACGATGACCGAGACGTCGACCGGCGCGACCGCCGGGGCGCCCGTCGCCTCGATCGTCGCGGTGATGGCGCTGACCCCTGTGAGGTCGAGGCGGATGAGTCCCATGGCCTGACCGAGCAGCATCGACGCGTACGCGAGCACCCAGAAGCCGACTGCGCCGACGGCGATGAAGAGCCAGGTGCGCCCGGCCGGGCGGATCGGGCTGAGGCCGAGAAAGCGCGGGATGTTCGGGGGCCGGCGCACCCACAGCACGACGACGAGGGTCGCGAGCGCGGGCGTGTACATCATCGCGAGCGCGATGAGCGTGAAGAGCGGATGCATCAGCCCCTCGCCTGACGTCCACAGCGGCAGCGCGACGAGCCAGGCGCCGCCGATCGAGATCGCCACGAACACCACGACCGCGAGCCACGGGACCGTCGACGGGAAGATCGGGCCCCGCTCGGTGTTCTTCGCCCGCTGGGCGTCGGCGCGCTCGCGCCTGCGGGCGGTTCGGTCCGGGGGCAGCACGGTCTGCGGCGCGTGGGCCGGAACCTGGGCGGGGGCGGATGTCTCGCTCATGTCTCCATTCGATCAGGGCGGATTCCGGGGACACCTCCCCCGCGTGGCGGATTTCGTCGTCCGTTTCTTCTCGCGGATCTCCCCCGTGCGCTGCGCGAGGGTGCAGACTGGGCGCGTGGCGTTCGTGATCAAGCGGGTGTACGAGCCGGCGCAGGCGTCGGACGGCTATCGGGTGCTCGTCGATCGGCTCTGGCCGCGCGGCGTGAGCAAGGCGCGCGCGGCGCTCGACGAATGGGCGAAGGACGTGGCACCCTCCCCCGAGCTCCGGAGCGAGTGGCATCACCACCGGGAACGATTCGACGAGTTCGCGGCCCGGTACCGCGTCGAGCTCGACGAGAATCCCGCGACCGATGAGGTGCTCGCGCTCGGCACGACGCACGATCGCGTGACGCTGCTGTTCGGCGCGCACGACGAGCGCGTCAATCACGCGGTCGTGCTGCTCGACTGGCTCGCCGACCACGGAGCCGCGGTCGAGCGCTGACGCGCTGCGCGCGGCGGGAGGCCGCTGGCCCGTCCCGACTCCGGATGTCGGTGGGTGCTGGTTGGATGTCAGTATGCATTCGGCGATCGAGACGCGGCCCGCGAGTGCCCTCGAATGGGAGCTCGCGGCGATCTCCGCGTTCGATGGCATGATCCGGCAGATCCAGGCCGATCAATACCACCGGATTCAGCGGGCTCGCGAACTGGCGACCGTCGTCGATGGCGTGACGGGTTCGGGCACGGCGCGCGAACGGGACCTGTCGATGCGCTCGTTCGTCGCCGAGCTCGCGACGACGCTCGGCCAGCACGAGGCATCCGCGTCACGACTCGTGGCCGAGGCCGAACGCCTGACCGGCCCGCGCAGCGCGACGCTCGACGCACTCGAGTCGGGTGCGTTGGCGCTCACCCAGGTCCGGTCGGTGCTCGAGCTCACGCAGGGCGTGCCGCCGCGGGTCGCCGACGCGATCGAGCAGGTCGCGCTCGACGCGGCGACGGCCGCAACGCAGCGAGGTGTCGTCTCGACGAACTCAGAGGTGCGGCGCCGTATGCGCCGGGTGCGCGAGCGGATGCATCCCGAGTCGCTGACCGTCCGCCGCTCGCGCGCCGCCGAGGATCGGCGGATCTGCGTCGAGCCTGCTCCCGACGGCATGGCCTGGTTGAGTCTGTTCGTCGAGGCCGAGCGTGCGCTCGCGATCGAAGCGCGTGTCGGGGCGCTGGCCGCGCGCGAGCGGCCAGGTGATCCGCGGACCAAGGCCCAGCGCGCGGCCGATCTCGCGGCCGACCTCCTGCTAGCGGGGGTGCTGCCCGACGACGAACGCTCGCGGGCGAGCCTGGCTACGACGGGCGCGGTGCAGCCGCGGATCACCGTGACCGTGCCGATGCTGACCCTGCTGGGGCTCGACGACGAGCCGGCCGATCTCGACGGGTACGGTCCGATCGACGCCGAGACCGCACGGCGGCTCGCGGGGCACGCCCCGTCGCTGCGCCGGATCCTCGTGAACCCGGAGACGGGCGCGGCGCTCAGTTACGGGCGCGAGTCGTACCGCGCCCCCGCCGACCTCGCCGGGTTCGTGCGCGTGCGAGACGGCGGATGCCGGTTCCCAGGATGCACGCGCCGCGCCGACGTCGGGGATCTCGACCACACCGTCGCCTGGCGACGGGGCGGACGGACCGACGCCTCGAACCTCGCGGCACTCTGCCGCCATCACCATCGCTTGAAGCATGAGCGCGGCTGGCGCGTCGAGCACGAAGCGGGCGGCGTGATGCGGTGGACCTCCCCGGCAGGCCATGTGCTGCGCACGCTGCCGGAACGGCCGTTCACACCGGTCGGCCCCGGTACGGAGGCCCGAGCGAGCGGTAGGGCCGGGCCACGCGACGGGGCCGGGCCAAGCAACGGGGCCGGGCCAACCACCGGGGGCGCGTCAAGTGACCGGGCAGGGCCCGGACCCGGACCGGCACCGGCACCGGCACCGGCACCGGCACCGGCACCGGACGAAGCTCCCCCGCCGTTCTGAGCAGCGCTGACGGGTCGCGAGCGAACTGCGCGGTGCCCCGTCGCCTCGCGCCGCTCAGGCCGGCGCGAACGGGAAGATCGCGGGCCAGCCGTTGTGGGCGTACACGATGACCGCGAACACGACCGCGTCGAAGATCAGGTGCACGATGAGCACGTACGTGAGCGACTTGGTGAGCTTGAACGTGTAGCCCTGGATCAGCGCGAACGGGATCGTGAGCAACGGGCCCCAGGACTGGTACCCGAGCTCCCACAGGAACGACACGAACACGACCGACTGCAGCAGGTTCGCCTGCCAGTCCGGGAAGTGGCGGCGCAGCAGCGCGAACACCGTGCAGATGAAGAACAGCTCATCCCAGGTGCCGACCGCGTTCACCCCGACGAACAGGCGTGCGATCTCGTCGGGCGCGATCACCGTCGGCCAGTTCGTGTACACCCCGGAGCTGATGAAGTAGAACGGCAGGATCAACCACCCCGCGAACGTCACGAGCAGCAGGTACGTCCACTGCACACGCGTCCAGCGCTGACCGGTCCGCCACGGGAACCGGATCACATGCTCCCGGTAGACGAAGCGCGAGATCAGGTACGGCACCGCGACCGCGAGCCCGAGCACCGCACCCATGAGCGCCATGTTCGGATAGCTGATGTCGGCCTCGAGCGAGATCGTGGAGATGATCAGCTGACCGATCGCGATCAGCGCGAGGTCGGCGAACAACCGGCTCGTGCGCCCCGATCGGTCGGTGAGCCATGCGCCGACGAGTCCCAGCGCGAGCACCGCATACCCCGCGAGCGGGATCATCACGCCGAAGAGCAGCACGGCGGCGGCGCACACGAGCCCGGCCGGGATCAGGCCGATCGGATGCGTCCGCACCGCTGGCGGCGACTCGATCGCGGTGGGCACGCCCCCAGCTTCGCCGCCGCGACCATGGTTCGCCAAATCGCGCGGCGCGCGGCGTGCGCTGTGGGCGGCGCATGGCAGCATCGAGACATGACGGAGGCACAGGGGGCGGACGCCGCCACGCGGCGGGCGCACACGATGAACACCAGACGGATGCATCGGGGCATCGTCCCGCCCTACCTGCTCCGCCGGCTCGCGGCCATCGACGACCCGCGGTACCGCGTGGCGAGCGACGCCGCACAGCGGTCGCTGCGGCATGACGCGCCGATCCGGGAGCTGCGCGCCTCGACCTCGGTGCCGCCCTTCCTCCGCGCCGAGCGCGAAGTGCACGACGAGCGGCCGGCGGCAGCGCCGGGTACCGCTCCCCAGCCCGACCGGCGCATCTCCGACGCCGAGCACACCGAGACGCTCCCCGGCCGCATCGTGCGCCGCGAAGGGCAGCCGCCGGTCGGCGACGCCGCCGTCGACGAGGCGTACGACGGGCTGGGTGAGACGTTCGAGCTGTTCGCCCGGGTGTTCAGCCGCGACTCCATCGACGGGGCCGGGCGACCCCTCGAGGCCACCGTGCACTTCGGCGAGCACTACGACAACGCGTTCTGGGACGGCGAGCGCATGGTGTTCGGCGACGGTGACGGCGAAATCTTCCGCGGATTCGCCGACTCACGGTCGGTCGTCGGCCACGAGCTCACCCACGGCGTCATCGACCACACCGCACAGTTGCGCTACGAAGGGCAGTCGGGTGCGCTGAACGAGCACCTCGCCGACGTGTTCGGCGCCCTCGTCGAGCAGTACGCCAAGGGACAGGACGCCGAGGCCGCGAGCTGGCTCATCGGCGAGGGCGTGTTTACCGACGCCGTCGAAGGGCGGGCGCTGCGTTCCATGCTCGCGCCCGGCACCGCGTACGACGACGACGTGCTCGGCCGCGACCCGCAACCCGACCACATGAGCCGGTACGTCGACACCACGGAAGACCACGGCGGCGTGCACCTGAACTCGGGCATCCCGAACCGCGCCTTCGCGCTCGCCTCACGCGAGCTCGGCGGCTTCGCCTGGGAACGCACGGGCCGCATCTGGTACGACGTTCTGACGAGTGGCCGGCTTGCGACCACGGCCGGGTTCGACGACTTCGCGGGCGAGACGGTCCGCGTCGCGAAGACGCTCTTCGGCGACGGCTCGGCCGAGCACCTCGCGGTCGCGAACGGCTGGACGAGCGTCGGCGTCACCCCGGCCGAACGCTGATCGCGGGCGTATCGAGCGTCGCCGGTGGGCGCCGCGCGGTGAACCGGCGTAGCATCTGCCCCATGCTGCTGTCGGTGTCGAGGTCGGGCGGGCTCGCCGGGCTGCTCCTCATCTGGGAGGTCGACGTCGACGACCAACCCGACCGGGAGGCCTGGGTCGGTCTCATCGGCCGCCTTCCCTGGCAGGAGGCCCGGCCCGCAGCCGGCGAACCCGATCGATACGTCTACCGGATCCGCTGCGCGCCGCACGACGCGACCCTGCAGGAACGACAGCTCACCGGGCCGTGGCGCGACCTCGTCGACCGCGTCCGGGAGACCGCGGAGCCGCGCCGGGCGAAGCCGGGCCTCGAACGTTGAAGGCCGCCGGGACACCCCGGCGGCCTTCAGCGGTTCGTTGGATCGCAGTTCAGCTCACGCCGCGCAGGTCGATCACGAAGATGAGCGTCTGCCCGCTCAGGCGGTGTCCGCCGCCCGCCGGACCGTACGCCTTGTTCGGCGGGACCGTGAGCTTCCGGCGGCCGCCGACCTTCATGCCGGGAATGCCCTCCTGCCATCCGGCGATCAGCGCCGACAGCGGGAAGTTGATGGACTGGCCACGGCTCCACGACGAGTCGAACTCCTCGCCGGAGTCGTACTCGACGCCCAGGTAGTGCACGTCGACCGTCGAACCGGGCGTCGCCTCCGCGCCGTCGCCCACGACGAGATCCTCGATCACGAGCTCCGTGGGTGCCGGCCCCTGGGGCGCGTCGATCTCGGGCTTGCTATTGGTGTCGGTCATGCCTCCATCCAATCGGATGCCTCCGCCGCTGTCCACGCGAGGACGGATGTCCAGGGGGCCTTGCGCTCACCGCGAACGCGAGGCAGTCTGGAATCCACGGACTCGCCGCCCCCCGCCGGCTGTCGGCAGTGCCACACCCCGGGGGCGGCGAGTTTCGCTGTGTACCGGCAGGGCTGTGTACGGGCAGGTTCGTCGCGGGTCTGGACCCGCCGACTCACCGCGCCGACAGCGCAGCGCGGTCAGCGGCGATCCGGGCGAGCAGCGCCGCCTCGTCGCTTCGCCGGCGCCGGCCCGTCGCCACCGCGTGTCGGTCGAACGCGAGGTGCGTGGCATCCGTGATCAGTCGTCGCATCTCGGCGGCGCGCGGCGGCCGCATACCGCGCGCCCACCGGAGCGCGTCGCGGCGCCCGCGCGTCGTCGCGAGCAGATCGATCTCCGAGGCGTGGAACCAGCCGGCCGCCGCGTACTCGGCGAGCGCCGCGCGCGTGATCCGCACCTCCTGGCGTCGCAGCCACACTGCGAGCACGATCGCGGCGACGAAGATCGGCACCTGCACGGTCACGTAGAGCCCGATCGCATCGCCCGAGAAGGCGAGCGACCCGTTCCAGAGCGCGTGCAGCGCGATGGCACCGCCGAGGCCGAGCAGGAACCAGCCGCCGGCTCCCGCCGACGCGCCCCGCCGGGCTGCCACCCCCAATGCGAGCCCGATGCACGCCGTGAACAGCACATGCGCGAACGGGGAGAAGATGCCGCGAACGACGAACGTGGTGCCGAGGCCCGCGGCCCCGCCCTCGACGAGCGCGGCCCCGAAGTACAGCACGTTCTCGGTGAACGCGAACCCGCCCGCGACCGTCGCGGCGTACACGAGACCGTCGACCGGTCCGTCGAAGTGCGCGCGTGCGAACGCGAACAGCAGCAGCACGCCGAGTCCCTTCGCGACCTCCTCGACGACCGGCGCCTGCACCACAGCCTGCAGCGCCTCGTCCGGCGCACCGCCCGGCGTGACGGCGGCCACGGCCAGCTGCACACCGAGGTCGACGATCAGCGCGATCGCCACGGAGACCGCGGCGCCCCAGAGGAACGCGAACCACAGCGCCCAGCGCGGTTCGGGCTCCCACCGGTCCACCCACCTGATCGCCAGCAGCACCGCGATGAGCGGGATGAACGCGAGCAGCGACCCCACGACGAGCGTCGAAAGCCCCAGCGCGAGCGCCAGATACGCGATCACGAGGAGGGCGGCGAGCCCGCCGAGCGCGATGCCGAGCACCGCGAACACGACCGCGCCCGCCCCGGAGCGCGGGCTCGCGACCCGGCCGGGCGCGGGCTCGCCTGAAACGACGCTCATCGGGATGGTCCTCGCCCCTCAGCCTCCGAGGCACGCCCCGACGCGGCGACCGCCTCGGCCGCCGACGGCGCCTCGGGCTCGAACATCACGGCGGGGTTCAGGATGCCGGCGGGGTCGAACACGCGCTTGAGCTCACGCTGCAGCTGCCACTGGTCGTCGCCGAGCTCGTCGCGCAGCCACCGGCGTTTCAGCAGGCCGACGCCGTGTTCGCCCGTGAGCGTCCCGCCGAGCGCGACCGCGACGCGGAACAGCTCGTCGGCCGCAGCCCACACCTGCGCGGGCACCTCGTCGCCCTCGAACACGAAGTTCGGGTGCAGGTTGCCGTCGCCGGCGTGCGCGAGGGTCGGGATCTCGAGCCCGTGCCGGACGCCGATCTGCTCGATCGCGCGGAACATCTCGGGCAGCCGCGACCGCGGCACCGCGACGTCCTCGATGAGCACCTGCCCCCGCGACGCGAGCGCCGTGTGCATGGAACGCCGGATCGCGAGCAGCCGCTCCCCCGTCGGGACATCCGTCGACCGTGTCACGCGACCGCCCGACTCGGCGAAGACCGCCGCGATCCGGTCCGCGTCATCCGCTGCGCCCGCACCGTCGGCCTGGGCGAGCAGGAACGTCTCGCCCGGCTCGAGCGTCTCGAGCGGCGTGCCCGCGAGCGCGTCGGCGCCGAGGTACTCGGCCACGCGCGCGACCCCGGCCGGATCGATGAGCTCGAGCAGCGCCGGCCGGATGCGTGCCGCCGCGATGCCCGCGCACGCCACCGCGGCGGCCTCGACGTCGGAGAACGCGGCCGCGAGCGTCACGGGCTCCCCCGGCGGGATCGGCCTGAGCCGGACGGTCGCCTCGACGATGACGCCGAGCGTGCCTTCGCTCCCCGTGAGGAGGGCGGTGAGGTCGTAGCCCGTGACGCCCTTAACCGTACGGTGACCGGTGCGCAGCAGGCGGCCGTCGGCCAGCACGACCGCGAGTCCCAGCACCGCCTCGCGCGTGACACCGTACTTCGCGCACAGCAGACCGCCCGCGTTCGTGGCGATGTTCCCGCCAACCGATGAGATCGCGCGACTCGCGGGGTCCGGGGCGAACCAGAGCCCGAGCGGTCGGACCGTCTCGTTCAGGTCGCCGTTCAGCACGCCGGGTTCCACGACCGCGAGCTCGTCGGCCTCGTCGATCTCGACGATCCGGTTCATGCGCGACACGTCGAGCACGATCGCACCCTCGCTCGCGACCGCGCCGCCCGCGAGCCCCGTGCCCGCGCCGCGCGGTACGACGGGCGTGCCGGTCTGCGACGCGATGCGGAGCGTCGCCTGCACCTCGTCGACGGATCCCGCCCGGACCACCGCGATCGCGGTCGCCGGGCTGATCAGTCCCGACCGGTCCTCGCGGACCGCGCGCAGCACGGCCGGGTCGGTCGTGACCGATGCTCCGAGCGCACGCCGGAGGTGGGTGAGAACGTCGTTCGGCATGCGGTCAGCCTACGGCTGGTTATGGAAGTCGGCGTGATCGAGACGGATGCCCCGTGGCGGGTCAGATCCCCTCGTGACGGCTGCCCGGCTGATGTCCGATTCCCGCTGGTCGCCACTCGGAAACGCGTGCGAGGCTGTGGGCATGACCGCACCGCAGCTCGCCGAAGACCCGCTCGACGACCCGGTCTTCGCCACGCGCTACCGGGCGATGCTCGCGCGCGACTCGCGTTTCGACGGGCAGTTCATCACCGGTGTGCGCTCGACCGGGATCTACTGCCGTCCGAGCTGTCCCGCGGTCGCACCGAAGCCGCGCAACGTCACCTTCTACCTCACGGCCGCGGCCGCGCACGAGGCCGGGCTCAGGGCCTGCAAGCGCTGCCTCCCCGACGCCGTGCCCGGCTCGCCCGAGTGGGACCTGCGCGACGACCTCGCGGCGCGCGCCATGCGGCTGATCTCCGACGGCATCGTCGAACGCGAGGGCGTGCCCGGGCTCGCCGCCCGGCTCGGCTACACACCCCGGCACCTGACGCGCGTGCTGACCTCCGAGCTCGGCGCGGGCCCGCTCGCGCTCGCGCGCGCGCACCGCGCCCAGGTCGCGAGGGCACTGCTGAGCGCCACCGACCTCTCCGTCTCCGAGGTCGCGTTCGCCTCCGGCTTCGGCAGCATCCGGCAGTTCAACGACACGATGCGTTCCGTCTACGAACGCAGCCCGGTCGAGCTCCGTGACGCCGCGCGCAAGAGGCCGGGTCACATCGTCCGTTCCGGAGGCCGTCCCGGGTTCCTCGCGATCCACGACATGCCGATCGAACGCCCCGTGTGCGGCGCGGCCCGCGAGGTCGGCACCGTCCGGCTCCGCCTCCCCGCCCGCACGCCGTTCGACGGCACCGGGGTCTTCGCCTGGCTCGCGGCGCGCGCGATCGACCGGGTCGAGCTCGCAGACTCCCACCGGTACGAGCGCACGCTGCGGCTCCCCGCGGGGCCCGCGGTCGTGGTGCTCGCCGACGCCGGCGACGGCCTCGAGATCGAGGCCAGGCTGTCGAGCCTCGCCGACCTGCCCCCGCTCGTCGCCCGGGTCCGCCGCCTGTTCGACCTCGATGCCGACGCGGTCGCGATCGACGCCGCGCTGCGCGCCGACGCGCGGCTCGCCGGATCGGTGGCGGCGACCCCCGGTGTCCGGCTCCCGGGCACGCTCGACCCCCACGAGCTCGTGATCCGCGCGCTCATCGGCCAGCAGGTCTCGGTGGCCGCCGCCAGGACCGCACTGTCCCGGCTCGCCGCCGAGCTCGGCGAACCGCTGTTCGACGGCGACGCCCGGCTCCTCTTCCCCACCGCCGACGCGATCGCCGCCCACGGGAGACGCGTGCTGCGCGGGCCGGCGGCCCGCATCCGCACGATCGTGGACGTCGCGAAGCGGCTCGCCTCGGGCGACCTCGTCGTCGCCGCCGAGCGCAGCCGCGACGAGCTCACGGCCGACCTTCTCGCGGTGCCCGGCATCGGTCCGTGGACCGCCGGATACGTCGCCATGCGCGTGACCCGTGCCCCCGATGTGCTGCTCGTCAGCGATCTCGCGCTCAGAAACGGCGCTGAGCGCCTCGGACTCCCCGGCGATGCATCCGCCCTCGCCGAAGCCGGCCGGCCCTGGGCCCCGTGGCGCAGCTACGCCTCCATGCACCTCTGGCGCGCGGCGCAGCGCCCGAGCGCGTGAGCGCGGCACCGTGCGCCGAGTCGTAACGAATCGATACAGACGGCTAGCCTTGACTGGTGAAGTTCGCCCATCTCAGAGTCGAAGGCCACCCCACCCCCCGGCTCGCGATGGTGATCGGTGAGTCCGCGCTGTTCCTCGACGAGACGATGCCCGACGCCCCGCGTGACCTGCAAGAGCTCATCGAACGCGGCCCCGGAGCGCTCGAGGCCATTCGCGAGGCCACCGCGGCCGCCGTCGACGACGGCCGGCTCGTGCCGCTCGACGGACTGCGTCACGCGTCGGCCGTCCTCCGCCCGCCGCAGGTGATCGCCATCGGCGCGAACTACGCCGCGCACTCGAGCGAGCTGAAGCTGCGCTCCGAGTCCGCCATGACGATCTTCTCGCTCTGGCCGAACTCGCTCTCCGGCCACGGGCAGACCACCACCTGGCCCGAGGACCTGTCGACCCAGGTCGACTACGAGGCCGAGCTCGGCGTCATCATCGGCAAGCCCGCGCACAACGTGTCCGTGCGCGACGCGCTCGACTACGTGTGGGGCTACACCGTGGTCAACGACATCACGGCGCGCGACATCCAGTTCAGCGAGGCCCAGTGGTCGCGCTGCAAGTCGTTCGACGGGTTCACGCCGACCGGACCGGTCGTCGTCACCGCCGACGAGGTCGCCGACCCGCAAGACCTCTGGCTCACCACCAACCTCGACGGGCACCTGCTCCAGGACGCGTCCACGAACGAGATGGTTCGCGGCGTCGCCGAGATCATCGCCTACCTGTCGCGCTCGGCGACCATCCCGCCCGGGACCCTCATCTCGACCGGGAGCCCCGGCGGTGCGGGCTACTCGCGGTCACCGCAGGTCTTCCTCCGTGACGGCTCGACCGTCACGGTCTCGGTCGTGGGGATCGGCTCGCTCACCACCCACTGCCGGGTGGTGTGAGCAAGCCGCTCGCGCGCTACTCGCTCGGTTCGCCCTGGCGTTCGATCACGGGCACGGCCTGCGTGATGGGGGCCACCCCGGAGAGTCGCGCGGGCAGCAGCTGCCGTTCGACGTCGGCCCGGGTCATGAGCCCGGCCTCGACCACCAGGTCGGCGACGGCGCGACCCGTTCGCAGCGCCTCCTTCGCGAGCTTCGACGCCTCGGCGTAGCCGATGAACGGGATCAGCGCCGTGATGACGCCCACGCTGGACGCAACCATCGCATCGAGCCGCTCGACGTTCGCGGTGATGCCGTCGACGCAGTTCACGCGCAACGTCCAGCACGCCTGACGCATCCACGTGATCGACTGCAGCAGCGAGTGCGCGATGACCGGCTCGAACGCGTTGAGCTGCAACTGCCCGCTCTCGGCGGCCATCATGACCGTGACGTCGGCCCCGGCGACCGCATAGGCCACCTGGCTGACCGCCTCGGGGATGACCGGGTTGACCTTGCCCGGCATGATGCTCGAACCCGCCTGCCGCGGCGGCAGGTTGATCTCGGCGAGGCCCGCCTGCGGGCCCGAGGAGAGCAGGCGCAGGTCGTTGCAGATCTTCGAGAGCTTGATCGCGCTGCGCTTCAGCGCGCTCGAGAACGTCATGAACACGCCGGTGTCGCTCGTGGCCTCGATGAGGTCGGGCGCGGCCTCGAGCCGCAGACCCGTGATCTCGTTGAGATGGCGGATCGCCGCGGCGGCGTAGCCGGGATCGGCCGTGATCCCGGTGCCGATCGCGGTCGCGCCGAGGTTCACCTCGGAGAGCAGCTTGATCGTCTCCCGCAACCGCGCGATGTCCTCACCCAGCGTCGTGGCGAAGCCGTGGAACTCCTGCCCGAGCGTCATCGGCACGGCGTCCTGCAGCTGCGTGCGCCCGACCTTCAAGACGTCGTGGAACTCGCGCCCCTTGCGCCCGAACGAGATGCGGAGCAGATCGAGCTCGGTGAGCATCGTCGTGAGCGAGCTCGTCATCGCGAGCTTGATCGCCGTCGGGTACGTGTCGTTCGTCGACTGGCTGCGATTGACGTCGTCGATCGGGTGGAGCACGTCGTAACGCGCCTTCTGGTACCCTGCGATCTCGAGCGCGAGGTTCGCGATGACCTCGTTCGCGTTCATGTTGGTCGACGTGCCGGCCCCGCCCTGGATGACGCCGACGACGAACTGGTCGTGCAGCTCACCGTCGATGATCCGCTGGCAGGCTTCGTCGATCCAGGCCTGCTTCTGCGCGTCGAGCACGCCGACCTCGCGGTTCGCGCGCGACGCCGCCTGCTTCACCTGCGCGAGCGCGACGACGAGGTCGGGGTAGACCGAGATCGGACGCTTCGAGATCGGGAAGTTCTCGAGCGCCCGCATGGTGTGCACGCCCCAGTAGGCGTCGGCCGGAACGTCGACGGAGCCGAGGGAGTCGGTCTCGGTCCGGGTGGGCTCGTCGGGCGCCGGCTGCACGCTGGCCTCCAGTCGTTCGATGGGCGGGTGAAACGTCGGAATCGACACGGTGGGCTCCATTGCCTCTCGGCCGTGCGGGATCGCCGCACGACCAGGTGGATCGATGCGCCGGCGGGGTACCCGTCGGCTCACCTCGAGCCTACCCGCGTGGGCATGCAGATGCGGGCATGCCCGCAGGGGGCATGCCCGCATCCGGGCGGCCGGGTCGCGGCCGGATCCCCGGCCGGATCGCGGCCGGGTCAGATGAACGCGAACGGCAGCATGACGAGTCCGAACACGAGCGCCCCGACCGTGAACAGCGCGGCACCCGCGAGCATGACGGCGTTGAGCACGACGCCCCAGATCGCCATCGTGCGCGAGGCCGGCTCGCGCTTGAGTGCGAGCACGCCGAGCACGACACCCACGACGGGCACGATGAACGTGAACCCCGCGAAGATCGACACGATGCCGAGCACGAGGCTCGCGATGCTGAAGCCGTTCGTCTCGACGTACGGCTGGGCGGGGATGCCGGTTCCGGCGGCGGTGGTCATGGTGGGCTTCCTTCCTGAGTGGATGTCTCCACGCTACGAGCCGGCCGCGCCTCGCGACATGGGGCTATCCCCCGCATCGGCGCGGCGGGAGGCCCGATCACGCTGCCGCGGGCGCGCGACCGGTACCATCGCATCGATCCACTCCCCCTCGTTGAAACGGACCTCCCATGCCCCTGCCCTGGACCGTGCACGGTGACGGCGGCGACGTCGCACCCGATGCCGTCGTCGCCCCCGGCGAACGCCTCTCCTGGCCCCGCACGATCGGCCTCGGCGCCCAGCACGTCATCGCCATGTTCGGCGCCACCTTCCTCGTGCCGATCCTGACCGGGTTCCCGCCCGCGACCACGATCTTCTTCTCCGGCATCGGCACGCTGCTCTTCCTCGTCATCACGAGGAACCGTGTGCCCAGCTATCTCGGTTCGTCGTTCGCGTTCATCGCGCCGATCACCGCAGCGACCGCGGCCACACAGGTCGACGACCCGATGGGCGCGGCGCTCTTCGGCATCGTCGCGGTCGGCGTGCTGCTCGCGCTCGTCGGCCTCGTCGTCCAGTGGGCGGGGACGGGATGGATCGACTGGCTCATGCCGCCCGTCGTCGCCGGGGCCATCGTCGCCCTCATCGGGTTCAACCTCGCGCCGGCCGCGCGCGACAACTACGTGCTCGCCCCGATCACCGCGACGATCACGCTCCTCGCCGTGCTCGTCGCGTCGGTGCTCTTCCGCGGACTCCTCGGCCGCATGTCCATCCTCGTCGGCGTCGTCGTCGGCTACGTCGCGGCGATCGTGCAACAGGAGGTCGACTTCTCGGCGGTCGGCGAGGCGGCCTGGGTCGGCCTGCCGACCTTCCACCTGCCGGCCAACCCGTTCGCCGACACCGCCGTCTGGGGCCTGCTCCCGGCGTTCCTGCCCGTCGTGCTCGTGCTCATCGCCGAGAACGTCGGCCACATCCGTGGCGTCGCGCAGATGACCGACCCGTCGGTCAACGCCTCGACCGGGCGGGCGCTGTTCTCCGACGGGCTCGCGACGACCATCGCCGGCTTCTTCGGCGGATCGGGCACCACGACGTACGGCGAGAACATCGGCGTCATGGCCGCGACGCGCGTCTACTCGACCGCGGCCTACTGGGTGGCCGGCATCATCGCCGTGCTGCTCGGACTGTCGCCGAAGTTCGGTGCGCTCATCAACACGATCCCGCCCGGGGTGCTGGGCGGTGTCACGACCGCGCTGTACGGCCTCATCGGCATCATCGGCGTGAAGATCTGGCTCGACAACCGGGTCGACTTCACGAAGCCCGTCAACCAGTTCACGGCCGCGACCGCGCTCATCATCGGGATCGCGAACTTCACGTTCGACGCCGGCGCCGGCATCGCCTTCAACGGCATCGCGCTCGGCACCATCGCGGCCATCGTGATCTACCACCTCATGAACGGCATCGCGCGCGTGCGCGGCACGGGCGCGGCCTGACCCGCACCAGAACGACGGATGCCTCGGGCGAAGGTTGAACTGACCCCCGGGAGTTGGACTGAGTAATTCAGTTTCGGCTCCTGGGGGTTG
>NZ_JAVKGQ010000013.1:0-102422 GCF_031432255.1 Agromyces aerolatus
CAACCCCCAGGAGCCGAAACTGAATTACTCAGTCCAACTCCCGGGGGTCAGTTCAGTAGCCCGAGGCATCCGATTCGCCGGCGCGAGGCTCGCTCGCGCGTGGTTCGCGACTAGACCTGCACGTTGTTGCTGTTGGTCGAGTGGGCGAGCGCCTTGGCCTTCAGGAGGTCGTACTCCTGCTGCGTGATGGTGCCCGAGTCGAGCAGGCCCTTGGCCTTGGCGATCTCGTCGGACGGGCTCGCCGAGGTGCCGACCGTCTGGCGGATGTATTCGTCGGTGGCCTGCCGGGCCTCGACCGCGTCGCGCTGCGCGCGCTCGGCCATGCCGCGGCCGCGTGCGATGAGGTAGACGAGGGCGGTGATGAACGGGAAGAAGATCAGGAAGATGATCCAGACGGCCTTCCACCAGCCGTTCAGCTTGTGGTCACGGAACAGGTCGCTGATGATCGCGATGACCGCCCACAGATAGGCGATGAACGCGAAGATCCAGATCGTCCACCAGATGATGTCCCAGAAACTGTTCCAGAAGCTCATGACTGGCCTTTCTTCGGTTGTGGGGGCGCGAGAGGAGTGCCCTTGGGTGCACCATATCGCGTGACGGCATCGATTGTCATGAAATACTCAGGTAACGATTTCGCCGTCGGATGGGGGCGTCGTGAGTCAGCATCAACCGGGGCCCGAGCGGCCCGATGCGAGTCAGCGCCCTGAGTTGCCCACCCCGACGCCGCGCCAGCTGCTCGTGCTCTCGGTGCCCGCGATCCTCGTCGGTGCGGCCACCGGGCTCATCCTGTGGACGGTGGACCGCGTCTCCGAGGCCGTCTCCGACGTGCTCTGGACGGCCCTGCCCGACGCCATCGGCGTCGACCCGTCAGGCTGGTGGATCCTGCTCGTGCTGACCGCGACCGGGCTCGCCGTGGGGCTGTGCCTGCGATTCCTGCCCGGCCATGGCGGGCCCGACTCGGCGACGACCGAGCTCATGGAGCCGCCGCTGCCGCTCAGGACGCTGCCGGGCCTCGCGATCGTGCTGCTGCTGGCGCTCGCGGGCGGCGTGAGCCTCGGCCCCGAGAACCCCATCATCGCGATCAACGTGGCGCTCACGGTGGCCGTGCTCGCCCGGCTCATGCCCGCCGTGACGCCGAAGCTCGCGATGCTCATGGCGGCGGCCGGCACGATCGGCGCGCTGTTCGGCACGCCCGTGGGCGCGGCGCTGCTGTTCACGGGCACGCTCGCCGCGATCCGGGGCGGGGGCGCGCTCTGGGACAAGCTGTTCCTGCCGCTCGCCTCGGCGGCCGCCGGGTCGGTGACGATGCACCTGCTCGGCCAGCCGCCGCTGTCGTTCACGGTGCCGCAGGACACGGTCGAGCCCGTCGACTTCCTGCTCGGCATCGTGCTCGCGTGCGTGTGCGCCGTGATCGGGCTGGGTGCGAACTGGCTGTTCCCGTGGGTGCACCGCACGTTCCACGCGCTGCGCAACCCGATCCTCATCCCGACGGTCGGCGGCATCGTGCTGGGCGTGCTGGGCATGATCGGCGGGCCGATCACGATGTTCAAGGGGCTCAGCCAGATGGGCGAGCTCATCGAGAACGTCGGTGAGGAGACGGCCGGCGACCTGGCGCTGATCGCCGCGATCAAGATCGTCGCGCTGCTCGTCGCGGCGAGCGCCGCGTTCCGCGGCGGCCGGGTGTTCCCCGCGGCGTTCATCGGCGTCGCGCTCGGGCTGCTCGCGCATGCGCTGCTGCCTACGTTGCCCATCGCGCTCGCGATCGGGTGCGGGCTGATCGGCATCCTGCTCGTCGTCACACGCGACGGCTGGATGACCCTGTTCCTCGCCGCGGCGGTCTGCGGCGATCTGGCGCTGTTGCCGTGGTTCTGCGTGATCGTGCTGCCCGCGTGGTTGCTGGTGTCGCGCGCGCCCGAGTTCCGGATCGTGCCAGCGGGTGGGGCGGATGCCCCGGCCAGCCCTTCCCCTCGGGCCTGAGTTGGGCCATCATCGGCATCGAGCGCACTGTGGCGCGAGGCGCGCGGTCGCCTGACGCTCGAGGGGAGTCGTCATGTGGGGCAAGCGGAAGAAGGCCGCGCGGAGCGCGGCGGGGGCCGCCGGGTCGGCGGCGGCGATGCGGTCTCCGAATGGCGACGGCAGGGCGGGGGCGCGTGCAGGCGCCGGCGTCGCCGCGGGCGGGACGATCGAGCCGGCACCGCCGCCGCATCGCACGGCGTTCATCCTGGTCGGGCTCGGCGGGGCCACCGTCGCCGCGTTCGGGCTGGCCGGGATCGGCTCGATCTTCGCGGTGTCGTTCTTCGCGCTCGTGCTGACGATCTGCGTCTACCCGATCCGGTCGTGGCTCGAACGTCACGGTGTGCCGCGCGGGCTCGCGACGGGCGCGGTGATCCTCGCGGTCGTGCTGCTGCTCGGCGCGTTCGGCGCGGCGCTGTTCGTCTCGTTCGCGCAGTTCGCGGCGCTGCTGCCGCAGTACACGGCCGAGCTGCAGTCCTGGGTCGACGACTTCGGCGCGTGGCTCACAAGCGTCGGGTTCGGGCAGGAGCAGGTCGACGGTCTCGTCTCGGGGCTCGACCCGGGGGCGATCGCGGGCGTCGTCGGCGGCGTGCTCGGCAGTGCGGCGGGACTGATCAGCGCGATCGTCATCCTCGTCACGATGCTCATCCTGATGGCGATGGACGCCTCGTACGCGAAGACGCTCACGCGGGACCTGCGCCAGCGGAAACCGTTGCTGGCCGAGGCATCCGTCGGCTACACGATCGGCGTGCGCCGCTACATGGTCGTGACGACCGCCCTCGGCGCGGCGCAGGGCATCGTGAACTGGATCGCGCTCGTGCTGCTCGGCGTGCCGGGCGCGCCGCTCTGGGGACTGCTCGCGTTCATCTGCAGCTTCATCCCGAACGTCGGGTACTTCATCGCGATCGTTCCGCCCATCGTGTTCGCCGCGCTCGTCGGCGGCTGGCCGCTCGTGATCGCGGTCATCGTGGTCTACGGCATCGTGAACGGCATCATCCAGTCGATCATCCAGCCGCGCGTCGTCGGCAACGCGGTCGCGCTCAGCCAATCGCTGACGTTCTTCTCGGTGCTGTTCTGGGCGGTCGTGCTCGGGCCGATCGGGGCGATCCTCGCGATCCCGCTCACCCTGCTCGTGCGCATGCTGCTCGTCGACTCGAACCCCGCGAACGCGTGGGTGCGGCCCGCGCTCGGCGATCTGGACGAGGCACGACGGGTCATGGACGCTGAGGACGCCGTGGCCAAGGCCGAGCGGCACCGGAGGCGGCACCCCGAGGAGATCGCCGAACCGTGACCCCGCGCCGTCTGCGCGAGGGAGCGCTGACACGACCACCCGGGGCGACGTGGTCGCGCGCGCGGTCACGGCACTGACCCCGCGCGCGCCGGCTGGAATCGGGCCTCACGTCATTCGCCTCGCGGGTTCGGGTTCGGGCTCGGTTCGGGCTCGGGCTCGGGCTCGGGTTCGGGCTCTGCGCTGTGGCGGGCTTTGCCGCCGAGTCGTGGGATTCGGTCGGGGTCGAGGTGCGGGGGTGGGATGAACCAGACGCGGCCGTTTCTTATGCGGAGGTCCCAGCCGTGGTCGTGGATCTGGTGGTGGCACCCGGTGCAGAGCATGACCCCGTTGGCCAGGTCGGTCCGCCCGCCGCGGGACCACCATCGGATGTGGTGCGCGTGGGCGTAGGTGATGTTCGCCCCGCAGGACGCGCAGCCGCCGTCGCGTTCCATCAGCGCGAGCCGTTGGAATCGTGAGAACAGCCGGGTGCTGCGGCCCAGGTCGAGTGGGACGCTGTCAGTGCCGAGCGCGGCCGGGATGAGTTCGGCATCTGCGGCGAGCTTCCGCGCGGTTCCTGCGGCGATGGGTCGGTCGATGCCGTCGATCTCCGCGACCCCGAGCCCGTCGCGGAGCGCCTCGACGCTCATCCGCACCACGACGGTCGTGGTCGGCAGCGACCCGGGCCCGGACTGACACCCCAAAGCGTGCCGGGCGAGTTCAGCGAGGGCATCGGCCTGCAGTTGCGGGATCGATCGTCGATCGTGGATCACCGCACCCGGCGTGCCATCGGCACCACTCGCTCGACCGGTTCGCTCCCGAAGCGCGGATTCGCGCGAACCCGCGGGCGCAGCCACCGGGCCGACTGGCGTCGTCGCCGAACCGACTGCTCCGGAACCGCCTGCGCCACCGGAGCCGCCGGAGCCGCCGGAGCCGCCGGAGCCGCCGGAACCGCTTGCGCCGCCTGCGCCGCCTGAGCCGCGGCAACGGAACGCGTCGCTGACGAACGCGTCCAGCGCGGCCTTGATCGGCGCGGCGGTGACCGGGTCGAGCCGGGCTTTCAGGTGGAACACCCCGTCGGGGTCTTCACGGAACGTCAGCGACCGTTCGGCATGCAACCGCTCATCAGTGCGGGCCACCTGGTCGGCGTCGAGCTGGGCTCGGGCTGCGTTCACCGCACGGACCACCAGCGACAACGGCTGCCCCGCGGCGACGCGCACCAGGCGCTCTTCGTGCGTGGCCAGCAGGCCCGGGTCGGCGCCCAGCTCGACACCGGTCAGCATGCCCGTGATCAGGTTCGCCGCCTCCACACTCACCGACCCGGCATCGAGCCCGGCCCGCACGTGGGGGGAACTTCGCCGGGAGTACTTCACCGGTGAACGACACGCGACCCCGGGTCGCCGCCCCGACCCTCAACAACCGGGACGCCGCACCCGCGTCGCCCCCGGTCGCCGCGGCGACCAGCTTCACCGGCGACGAGTGCCCGTGCTGCTTCGCGAGACTCTCCGCCCCGAACTCCGGCCGTGACCGTGCCGCGACCTCGTCCGACGCGTGCGCCAGGAACGCCTCCGCCGCACGCTTCACCGACGCCGCCTGTTCGACCACCCGCACCAGCCCCGGCCCGCTCAACGCGGCGAAGGGCTCCTCACCCGCACCGCCAGCGCCACCGCCGAACGCGGGCTGTGCCTGCGCCCACGCCAGGGTCAACGCACCGAGCGCGGTGTGCAGCCGATCCAACGGGGAAGTCGTCATGCGGGACAGTCTGCCCCCACCCACCGACATCCACCCCGCCGCCGAAACCTGTCACGATCAGCGGTTTTACCTCTGGAGAACCGGCCCACCGACGCATCCTGTGGAGGAGCCGCCGCGAACCGCCGCGGACCGTGCCAGGACGCGACCGTCTTGCCTGGCTGATCGACTGATCCGATCCAGGATCACGTCCGGACTGAGGAACTCTCCCGCATGAGCCATCCGGATCGACGGTTGGCGAGCGTGATCGCTATCACGCCCAGGATGCTCGGGGCGAGGTTTGGCAAGCACGTTCCGATGAGGAGTGACCCGCGGAGTATCCACGCGCGTTCGATCCGTCGTTCCGCGACTCGTGCTTCCTCGGCGTGGTCATCGCACCGAGCAGAGGGGCGCCCGTGCTTCCCCGGTTTCGCGGCCGTCAGGCGAGCTGCGACTCGATCCGGCCGTCGGCGACCGCGGCGAGCAGCGCGGCGTGGTCGGCCTCCGTGCGGTCGGCGTAGGCCGCGGCGAACGCCGCGAGTGCCGCGGCGAACGCCCGCCCGCCCCCGACGTAGCCTGCGATCGGCGCGGCGTCGCCGCCACGCGCGTGCGCCCGCGCGAGCACGAGCCCGCAGTACTCGGCATAGAGGAGCATCGTGTCGGGCTCCATGCGTTCCGGCGCGAACGACCCCTTCCAGTCGCGGAACTGGCGCACGTAGAAGTCCCGGTGCCGGCCGTCCAGTCCCTCCGCGCTCGTCCACCCGAGCAGCACGTCGCTCAGCGCCTGCATGAGATGCGCGCCCTCGACGACCCGTCGCCCCTGATGCTCGTACGCACTCGGCTCGTCCTCGGGCTCCAGCACCGAACGCTGGGCCTCCTTGGCCTGGAGCACGAGCAGGTCGTCGCGGCCGTTGCCGCGCAGCAGCACGATCCACGCCCGCGTGCCGACGCTGCCCACGCCGACGACCTTCAGCGCGAGGTCGACCGGCCGATAGCGCGCGAGGATCGAGCGCCGATGCGGGGGCAGGGAGCGTTCGTACCCCGAGAGGATCCCGCTGATGCGCTGCCGGACGTCGTCCGGATCGACGCCCTGCCGCTCGATGAGCTCGCGCAGCGGCAGCACGAGCGGCGCGTCGAGCCGGAAGCGCAGCTCGCCGTCGACCTCCTCGGCGAGCGAGGCTGCCGCGCTCCGGCTGTCACGGCCGACCGTCTTCTCGATGAGCTTGAGACCGCGCTTGGCGGCGCGGGCCGGGACCCGGCCCGCGAGCGAGGTGAGCACGGCGCGCGCGTCGATGTGCGAGGAGAACAGGGCCATCGTCGGTGTCCGCGCGGCCTCGTCGATCGCGGTGGCGTACGCATGGACCATCCGCTCGACGACCCGCCGGCGCGTCGCGTCGTCGAAGCCGCGAGCCCTGGCCGCGACCTCGAAGCTCGCCGCCATGCGCTTCACATCCCACTCGAACGGCCCGGTCGCGGTCTCGTCGAAGTCATTGAGGTCGAGCACGAGCGAGCGCTCGGGCGACGCGTACAGTCCGACGTTCGCGAGGTGGGCGTCGCCGCACAGCTGCGTCGTCAGGCCGCTCGTGCCCCGCTCGCGCAGGTCGCGCGCCATGACCGCGGCCGCACCCCTGAGGAACGCGAACGGCGACGCCCCCATGCGCCCGTACCGGATCGCGATCAGCTCGGGCACCCGGGTGAGCGCCTGCGACTCGAGGATCGCGACCGCGTCGCGGTCGCCCGGTCCGAGCGCGGCCTGCTCGTCGATCGGGGCGTCGGTCCGCGCGGCGCGCCCCGCGGCTCGGCGCGCCTTGCGCGTCGCGGCCGCATCCGTCGAGGCATCCGCCGATGTCGATGTCGATGCCGGTGCACCCGATGCCGGTGCACCCGATGCCGGTGCACCCGGCGCCGGCGCAGCCGCCGCCGTCAGCGAGAGATCGAGGTCCATGTCCGCCTCCTGTGGCGTCCGCCCCCGGAGTGAGGCGTTCCCAGACGGCTGACGTGCTCGGCGCATGGCGTGGCGTCCGGTGGTGACGCATCTGACTGCATGATACGAGCAGAATGCCCCTATCGCGAGCGCCACGTGAGCGATACTCTGCATCTGGATCCAGGGTGTGTGAGACCTGGGTGTCGGGCGTCCTGACGAGGGAGAGGTCATGGCTGATTTCGAGTACGGTCCGGTAGAGATCCTCGTCGTCGGGTTCGAAGGTGAGCGCCCCGATGCGCCGACCTTCGACGCGATCGCCGACCTCGTCGAGGCCGGCGACATCCGCCTGCTCGACGCCGTCATCATCTCGCGCGACGCCGACGGCAACCTCGACGCGATCGAGTTCGAAGACCTCGGCGACGAGGTCGACGTCACCGAGATCGAGCTCGAGGCGAGCGGCCTCGTCGGCGAGGACGACTACGCCGACCTCGGTCAGGTGATCCCGCCGGGCACGTCGGCCGCGATCCTCGCCGTCGAGCTCGTGTGGGCCAAGCACCTCGCGTCGAGGTTCGCCGAGTCGGGCGGTGTCATGCTGCACGCCGAGCGCATCCCGGCACCCGTGGTCAACGCCGTGCTCGCCGAGGCGAGCGCGGAGGAGTCCGCGTAGCCGGCCCGACCGTCCCACGTATGTACAGGCAAGACGAATCGAGAGGAGCGACGGGATGCCGTTCGTCAGAAGGGTCGGCCGGCCGGGCTTGATCGGCATGGCCGCACGCACCGCGGTGGTCGCAGGCACCGCGACCGCGGTGTCGGGGAGCGTCGCCCGGCACCAGCAGCGCAAGGCCGAGGAGCAGTATCAAGACCAGTACGCCGCCCAGCAGGCGCAGGCCGAGCAGGCGCAGGCCGAGCAGGCGCAGGCCGAGCAGGCCGCGACGCAGCAGGCGCCGCCGTCGGCCGGGGGTACCGACATCGTGGCCGAGTTGCAGAAGCTCGCGGCGCTCAAAGACCAGGGTGTGCTCTCCGACGCGGAGTTCACCGCGGCGAAGGCCAAGCTCATCGGGTGACACGCGACGCGTGTCGCCGCCGGTCCCGCACAGGTTCCGCCCCAGACGACGCCCGGATGCCCCGTCGACGATGCCGGGGCTCCGGGCGCCGCCGCGCGTGGCGCGGAAACGACCCGGTGTCCACCCCTTGCCCCGCGCGGTCGATGCGTACGTACCATCAGGCATGACCGTTGCGTTGCGAGGCCTGTCCACCGTCGTGCCCCCGACCGTGCTCGTGCAGGAGGAGGTGCGTGACGTGTTCTCGGCTCAGCCCGGCCTGAACCGGCTCGCGCAGCGGATCATCACGACCTCCTTCGACGTGTCGGGCATCGCCACGCGGTATACCGTGATCGAGGAGTTGAGCCGCGAGGCGCACCCCGACGAGCCCGTGTTCTTCGACCTCGAGAGCGGTGACCTGCTGCTGCCGGGCACGAAGGCGCGCAACGAGCTGTACGCGGTCGAGGCCAGCCGCCTCTACCTGGAGGCCGGCCGCGCCGCGCTCGACGCGACGCCCGGCCTCGAGGCGAGCGACGTCACGCACGTCATCACGGTGTCGTGCACCGGGTTCTACGCGCCCGGCCCCGACTACGTGCTCGCGCGCGACCTCGGCTTGCCCCCGGGGGTGCAGCGCTACCACCTCGGGTTCATGGGCTGCTACGCGTCGGTTCCGGCGCTGCGCATGGCGAAGCAGCTGTGCGAGGCGGATGCCACGGCCGTCGTGCTGGTGGTGAGCGTCGAGCTGTGCACGCTGCACCTGCGTTCGTCCAACGACCCGGACACCATCGTCGCGTCGTCGCTGTTCGCCGACGGTGCCGGTGCCGGCATCGTGACCGCGCGGCCGCTCGAGCCCGGCGAGCGCGCGTTCGACCTCGATCGCTTCGCGACCAGGATCACGCCCGTGGGCGAGGGCGACATGGCGTGGAAGATCGGCGACCACGGATTCGAGATGGTGCTCTCGAACGCGGTGCCCGCGATCATCGACGAGCACGTCACGGGTGCGCTCGAGCCGTTGTTCGAGGCTGAGCCCGCGCTGGTCACCGCGCTCGAGACGGATGCCTCGGGCGACGCGATCGAGCACTGGGCGATCCATCCGGGCGGGCGCAGCATCCTCGACAAGGTGGAGTCGCGGCTCGGTCTGTCCGAGGCGCAGCTGGTGCCGGCACGCCGCATCCTGCACGACTTCGGGAACATGTCGAGCGCGACCGTGCTGTTCGTGCTGCGCGACATCCTCGACCGGGCGGAGGCCGCCGACGGCGACCGGGTCGCCGCGATGGCGTTCGGGCCGGGGCTCACGGTCGAGTCGGCGTTGCTCACGGTGCGGGGCTGAGGGTGGCGGCCGGCGCGGACGCCTCGCGGCGCGCGGGCGGGCGCGACGAGCGGGCGGATGCCACGGGCGGGGCGTCGGACCGGGCCCGGAGCCGGGACCGGAACCGGCGCGGGGATCCGGACCGGGGCCGGGGCTCGCACCGGCGCGGGCTCGCCGCGCGCGACGAGGCCGCTCGCGAGCTCATGGACGATCCCGCGTGCGACCTCGCCATGCTGGAACGCACGTACGAGCGGTTCGGGCTCGTGAACGCGGTGGTCTCGGGCCAGCGTGCGGTGTATCGCACGTGGATCCGGCCGCGCTTGCGGCGGCGTGCCGCGGTGGGCGACGTCGGTCGCATGCTCGACGTCGGCACGGGCGGCGCCGACCTGCCGCGCCGGGTGCTGCGCTGGGCGCGCGCCGACGGCCTGCCGCTCGAGGTGGTCGCGATCGACCCCGACGAGCGCGCGATCGACTTCGCGCGGCGGCGGCCGCCGATGCCGGGCCTCGAGCTCAGGCCGGTGTCGAGCCGGGAGCTCGTCGCCGGGGGCGAGTGGTTCGACGTGGTCGCGTCGAACCATGTGCTGCACCATCTGACCGGGCAGGAGCTCGGGGCACTGCTGGCCGACTCCGAACGGCTCGTGGCGCCGGGAGGCGTCGCCGTGCACGGCGACATCGAGCGCACCCGGTACGGGTACGCGGCGTTCTGGCTCGGCACGTTGCCGTTCCAGCCGAACCTGCTGCGCGGTTCGTTCATCCGCCCCGACGGGCTGACCTCGATCCGCCGCAGTCACACCGCCGCCGAGCTCGCTGCGGGGCTGCCCGCCGAGTGGCAGGTGCGGCGCGCGTTCCCGTCCCGCCTGGAGGTCGTCTGGGAGGCGCCGCTGTGACGCCTCCCGTCGGTCGAGGAGCGCCCGGCGACCCCGTCGGTCGAGGTGCGCCCGGCGGAGGAGGGCGCGTATCGAGACCCGGCGGACCCGTGCACGACGTCGCGATCGTCGGCGCGGGCGCCGTCGGCCTGCTGCTCGCGTGCCTGCTCGCGCAGCGCGGGATCGACGTGGTCGTGCTCGAGCGACGATCCGGGCCGGGGGATCGCACCCGCGCGATCGGCATCCACCCGCCCGGGCTGCGCGCCCTCGACGCGGCCGGCGTCGGCGACGAGGTGCGCCGGCTCGGCGTGCCCATCGTCGACGGCGTGGTCACCTGCGAGGGCCATGAGCTCGGGCGGCTCGCGTTCGACGACGAGCCCGTGTGGTCGCTGCCGCAGCGCGAGACGGAGACGCTGCTCGAGACCCGCCTGGCCCGGCTCGCGCCCGGCGCCCTGCGCCGAGGCGTCGAGGTGACCGGCCTCGCCGAGCACGACCACCACGTCGACCTGCGCACTCCGGAAGAGATGCCGGTACGCGCGCGCTACGTCGTGGGCGCCGACGGGGTGCGCAGCGCCGTGCGCTCGCTCGCGGACCTCGAATGGATGTCGCGGCGCGGCAGCGCCGAGTACGTCATGGGCGACGCCGACGACACGACGGATGCGCCGGCCACCGCCCTGCTGCGCTTCGAACCGGCGGGCGTGGTCGAGTCGTTCCCGTTGCCGGGTGGCCGCCGTCGCTGGGTGGCCTGGGTGCGCCGAACCCCCGCGCCGCTCACGCCGGCGGCGCTGGCCACGATCGTGGCGGCGCGCACCGGGGCATCCGTCGACCTCTCGACCGCGACCGAGCCGAGCCCGTTCTCAGCACGTCAGCACCTCGCGGACCGGTTCGCGACCGGGCGGGTCGCACTCGTGGGCGACGCCGCCCACGAGGTGAGCCCGATCGGCGGTCAGGGCATGAACCTCGGCTGGCTCGACGCCGTACGCCTCGACGCCGAGGTCGCCCGGGCCCTCGCCGCGGGCGCACCCGCGAACCCGTTCGGACGCTACGGCCGTGCCCGCCGAGCCGCGGCGCTCCGCGCCACCCGGCAGGCCGCGTTCAACATGGCCATGGGCGCGCCCGCCGCGGGCGCGCGCCTCGCCCTGCGGAACCGGCTGGTGAGGGTGCTCGCCGTGTGGCCGCTGCGCGCGCTGCTCGCGTCGGCCTTCACCATGCGACGGCTCTGACCCCGGACGTCCACCGTCCCCTCGCGGTTCACTCCCGCGCCATTTCCTGCCCACAGCGCCACTTCCTGCCCACCGCGCTACGCCCGGCCGACTGCGCCGCGCACGACCGTCGCGGTTGGCGCAGTCCGTCAGAAGTGGCGCGGGCCGTGAACGGGAGTGCCGTTACGCGACGCGCGAGAGCACGAAGACCGGGATCTGCCGGTCGGTCTTCGTCTGGTACTCGTCGTAGTGCGGCCAGGTCTCGTTCGCGCGGCGCCACCACTCGTCGCGCTCCGCGCCCTGCACCTCGCGCGCGATGTAGTCGTGCTTCGCGGCGCCGTCCTGCAGTTCGACCTCGGGGTTCGCCACCAGGTTGTAGTACCACGCCGGCTGGTCGGGCGCGCCGCCCTTGGACGCGACCACGGCGTATTCGCCCTCGTGCTCGACGCGCATGAGCGCGGTCTTGCGGAGCTTGCCGGACTTCGCGCCGACCGAGGTCAGCACGATGATCGGGCGCCCCTGCATCTCGTTCGCCTCAGCGCCTGCGGTCTGCTCGAACGTCTCGGCCTGCGTCCGCGCCCACTCGGCGGTGCTCGGCGCGTACTCACCCTGCAACGGCATCTACGGTCCTCCTCGGTCGACGTGTGTGGTCTCTTCCCGAGGTTAACGCGTTTCGAAGCAAGCGCATTCCGACCCGGCGGTCCTCGGCGGGCCGCCGCCGAGCGTTCACCGCGGTGAAACCCGGCCGCTGCCGCTGCGCCGCCATCCGGCCACCGGCGGCCGCTAGCGTCGCCCACCCCGGCAGTCCCCGGCCCGGCCCGCGGGTGGCCCGGCGGCATGCGCCCCACCGCGACGCGGTCGGCGAGTCGCGCAACGACCTCGGATGCCTCGGGCCCGCCCCGAGGCATCCGAGCCGCCGGAGTCGCGTGCTGCCCGCGGTGCCGGCTGCGGGACACGCGAGCCGCTGAAACCGAGCGCTGCCCGCGGAGCCGGCTGCGGGAAGCGCGAGCCGCCGAGCCCGCGTGTTGCCGGCGGTACCGGCTGAGGGAAGTGCGAGCCGCCGAGCCCGCGTGTTGCCGGTGGTGCCGGCTGCGGGAAGTGCGAGCCGCCGGGGCCGAGTGCATGCCCGCGGTACCCGTCGCGGGGAGGTGCGGGCCGCTGGGGCCGCGTGCATGCCCGCGGTACCCGTTGCGGGGAGGTGCGGGCCGCTGGGGCCGCGTGCATGCCCGCGGTACCCGTCGCGGGGAGGTGCGGGCCGCTGGGGCCGCGTGCTGCCCGCGGTGCCGGCTGCGGGAAGTGCGAGCCGCCGGGGCCGCGTGCTGCCCGCGGTACCGCCTGCGGGACATGCGAGCCGCCGGGGCCGTGTGCTGCCCGCGGTACCGGTCCCGCGCGGGAGGCGGACCGCGTCGGGCGCGGGCTACTGCCCGGCGGCGGCGCGGGCAAGCGCGGGGACACCGCCGCGCGAGCGGCGTACGATCGGGGCACCGACGACGAGGAGCGTGACCATGAGCGATCGACACGGGGCGTATGGCGAAGAGCCCGAGGTGATGAGCATCGGCATCCAGGCGGCGTTCGGCACGGGGATCGTCGGCGGGCCGCAGGGGCGCCGCGGCGGCGCCGGCTCGCTCGACGACGGGGGCCACGACCCCGGCAGCCGCGCCGACGAGACGGCGGGTGAGGTCGCCGAGGACATCTCCCACCTGCACGGCGAGGACGGCGGCCAGGAGGAAACCGGGCTCGCGCCCGGCGAGTCCGACTGAGGTCGCCGATTCCGCGTGCGCGGGCGCCACTGCGGACGTTTCCGGTTCCTCGTGCGTGCGCGCCACTGCGCACGTTTCCGGTTCCGCGTGCGTGCGCGCCACTGCGCACGTTTCCGGTTCCGCGTGCGCGGGCGCCACCGCGCACCTCGCCAGTTCGCGCGCGTGCGCGCCACCGCGAGCCCCAGCGCGCCTGCACACTCCGGGTTTCGCGCCCGTGCACGCCGCCGCGGGCTTCGCGCGCGCTGACGCAGGGCCGCCGCGGTCGCTACGGTGGCTCTGTGGAAGCTGCTTCGAACGACTTCGCCGCGACGCCGACGCTCTCCGGGACCGTGACCCGGCTCGAGCCGCTCGCGGCGGATCACGCGGACGCGCTCGCCGAGGCGGTCGCGGTCGATGAGCTCTGGCGTACCTGGTACACGCGCATCCCGTCGCCCGAGGGCATGCGCGACGAGATCGAGCGTCGACGGGGGATGCAGGCCGAGGGCCGGTTGGCCCCGTGGGCCGTCGTCGACGCGACGACCGGCCGGCCCGTGGGCATGACGACCTACCTCAATCTCGACCCCGCCAACCGGCGACTCGAGATCGGGTCGACCTGGCTCGGCGTCGACGCGCAGCGGACCGGCATCAACGCCGAGGCGAAGCGGCTGCTGCTCGCGCGGGCCTTCGAGGAGCTGGGCTGCATCGCGGTCGAGTTCCGCACGCACTGGCACAACCACCAGTCGCGCGCGGCGATCGCGCGCCTCGGCGCGAAGCAGGACGGCGTGCTCCGGAAACACGTGATCTTCGAGAACGGCACCGTGCGCGACACCGTCGTGTTCTCGATCACAGACGACGAGTGGCCCGCCGTCAGGGCCGGCCTCGACGCGCGCCTCGAACGGCACGCGCGGCGCTGACCCCGACCGGCATTCGCGATGGAAGACCCGCGTTCGCGATGGAAGTCGGGAAGTGGGTTGGAGTGTCTGCAGAGCGGGACTCCAACCCACTGTTCGGCTTCCGTCACACTTGCGGTGCGGTGGCGGTGGCGGTGTCACGGCGGCAGCGGCAGGCAGCGGATGCCTCGGGGTCAGGCGCGCTGCAGCTCGAGTGAGAACTCGATGAACCCGGTCGGCTCGACCGACACGAAACCGAGGTTCGGCGCCTCGACGCCGAAGTCCGCGAACGTGATCGGGATGCTGCCCGCGACCTGACCGGTCTCGCCGTTCAGCACGGCCTCGAGCTCGACCGTGACGGTCTGCGTCACGCCCGCGAGCGTGAGGTCGCCGGTCGCCTGGACGGTCTGCACCTCGCCGACGACGGGCGCCTCGTCGGTCGTGATCGCCTCGGTGAGCACGAACGTCGCCGTCGGGTGCTCGTCGACGCGCAGGGCCGTGTCGCGGAAGTAGTCGTCGCGGTTGCCCGAGTCGGTCTCGATCGTGGCCACGTCGACGGTGAGCTCGGCTGCGGTGAGCGAGAGCTCCTCGACCTGCAGCGTGCCGGTCACCTGCTCGGTGCGGCCGACGACCGTGACATCCGTGCCGTTCAGCACCTCGTCGACGCGGTAGCCGGCGTACGAGCCGGCACCCACCGACCAGGTCCCCGACAGGTCTTCGGCCGAGTCGTCGGCGCCGGCGCCGGAGCCGGCGTCCGCCTCGGCGCTCGGCGCCGCGGTGACGCTCGGGGCCGCCTCGGCCTCGCCCACGATGACGTCGCGATAGATGACCGGACCGGCGATGGCCGCGGTGGCGCCCAGCACGACCACCCCCGCGACGATCGAGGCGACGATGATCTTGGTGCGCTTCTGCATGCGGCTCCCCGGTGCTCGCGAGACGGTGACGCACCTCAGTTTTCCGTGCGAAACCATGAAGTCGCCGAGCATTCGCCCGACGTTCGGTCAACCCCCCCCTTGACCCAGCGCGCAAAGTTGAGTTCAATAGACTCAAGTTTGAAACGAAGGGACACGACCTTGGCGAACATGCAGGGTGCGCCGAACTCCCAAGAGGAGCAGAAGTCGGCGCTCGAACAGTTCGGCGTCGACCTCACCGCGCTCGCGCGCGCCGGAAAGCTCGACCCGGTCGTCGGCCGCGACGCCGAGATCCGGCGCGTGAGCCAGGTGCTCACGCGCCGCACCAAGAACAACCCGGTGCTCATCGGCGAACCCGGCGTCGGCAAGACCGCGGTCGTCGAGGGCCTCGCCCAGCGCATCGTGGCGGGCGACGTCGCCGAGTCGCTCAAGGACAAGCGGCTCGTCTCGCTCGACATCGCCGCGCTCGTCGCGGGCGCCATGTACCGCGGACAGTTCGAAGAGCGCCTGAAGAGCGTGCTCAAAGAGATCGACGAGTCCGAGGGCGAGATCATCACGTTCGTCGACGAGCTGCACCTGCTCATGGGCGCGGGCGGCGGCGAGGGCTCGGTCGCGGCCTCCAACATGCTGAAGCCTATGCTCGCGCGCGGCGAGCTGCACCTCATCGGCGCGACGACCCTGAACGAGTACCGCGAGTACATCGAGAAGGACGCGGCGCTCGAGCGCCGTTTCCAGCAGGTCTACGTCGGCGAGCCGACGGTCGAAGACACGGTCGCGATCCTGCGCGGCCTCAAGGGCCGCTACGAGGCGCACCACGGCGTCACCATCACGGATGCCGCGCTCGTGGCCGCCGCGTCGCTCTCGAACCGGTACATCACCGCGCGGCAGCTGCCCGACAAGGCCATCGACCTCGTCGACGAGGCCATGTCGCGGCTCAAGATGGAGATCGACTCGAGCCCCGTCGAGATCGACCAGCTCAAGCGCATCGTCGATCGCATGAAGCTCGAGGAGCTCGCGCTCAAGAAGGAGAAGGACGACGCCTCGAAGGAGCGCCTCGCGAAGCTGCGCGAGAGCCTCGTCGAGAACGAGCGCGAGCTCGCCGAGCTCGAGGAGCGCTGGAGCCGCGAGCGCATGGGCCTGAACCGGGTCGGCGAGCTCAAGAAGCAGCTCGACGCCGCGATCACGCAGCGCGACCTCGCGCTGCGCGAGGGCGACTACGCGAAGGCGTCGAAGCTCGAGTACGAGACGATCGCGAACCTCAAGCGCGACCTCGACGCGGCCGAGCAGGCGGATGCCGCCGGCAATGCCGCGGGGGAGCCCCGCATGGTGAACGAGCAGGTCACCGAGGAGGACATCGCGGCCGTCATCTCGGCGTGGACCGGCATCCCGGTCGGCAAGCTCATGCAGGGCGAGACCGAGAAGCTGCTGCACCTCGAGGCCGAGCTCGGCAAACGCCTCATCGGCCAGAAGCCCGCGGTCGCCGCGGTGGCCGACGCCGTGCGCCGCTCGCGCGCGGGCCTCAGCGACCCGAACCGGCCGACGGGCTCGTTCCTCTTCCTCGGCCCGACGGGCGTCGGCAAGACCGAGCTCGCGAAGGCGCTCGCCGAGTTCCTGTTCGACGACGAGCACGCCATGGTGCGCATCGACATGTCGGAGTACGGCGAGAAGTTCTCGGTCTCGCGGCTCGTGGGCGCGCCTCCCGGCTACGTCGGGTACGAGCAGGGCGGGCAGCTGACCGAGGCCGTGCGGCGCCGGCCCTACTCGGTCATCCTGCTCGACGAGGTCGAGAAGGCGCACCCCGAGGTGTTCGACGTGCTGCTGCAGGTGCTCGACGACGGGCGGCTCACCGACGGGCAGGGCCGGACGGTCGACTTCCGCAACGTCATCCTCATCCTGACCTCCAACCTCGGCTCGCAGTACCTCGTCGACCCGACGCTGAACTGGGCCGAGAAAGAGGAGGCGGTGCTCGCGACCGTGCGGCAGGCCTTCAAGCCCGAGTTCGTGAACCGGCTCGACGACATCGTCGTGTTCTCCGCGCTCAGCGAGCAGGAGCTCGCCGAGATCGTGAACCTCTACATCGACCGGCTCGCGGCCAGGCTGCACGAGCGCCGGCTGCAGCTCGGGGTCACGCCCGACGCGAGGTCGTGGCTCGCGGAACGCGGGTACGACCCGCTGTACGGGGCGCGGCCGCTGCGCCGCCTCATGCAGAAGGAGGTCGACGACCGGCTCGCGCGTGCGCTGCTCGCGGGTGAGATCCGCGACGGCGATGCCGTCGTCGTCGGGCTCGCCGCCGACGGCGATTCGCTCACGGTCGGCCGGGCCGAGTCGATCGGCGCGGACGACGACGGCGTCATCGACGCCGAGATCGTGGAGTGACGTCCCCGAGCGGAGATCCGCCCCCCGGCGGATCTCCGCTCGTTCCTCCCGGCGATCCCCCCGGGGATGAGGCCTCCCCGTATTCGCCGCAGGCTCTGCGGCGATTCTCACAGCCCGGGTCCGGCGCCGACAACACCCCGAAGTGGGGACCGCCGGCCGGGATGACGTAGGGTGGAGGACAGCAAGGGGAGTACTCCTTCCGCGACTGCTCGTCAATACGAATGCACCGAAGCGTTTCCGGGCCGTCGGTCTCACCGCGTGTGAGATGGAGAAGACCTTGGCAAGATCCGTCTGCCAACGTCTGGAGTCCCCATGTACGTCACGCCGCTCGTCTGGGCCATCACGATCGCCGTCACGATCGCGTTCTTCGTCTACGAGTTTTTCGCCCACGTGCGCAAGCCGCACGAGCCGACGATCGGCGAGTCCGCACGCTGGTCGGTGTTCTACATCAGCCTCGCGCTGATCTTCGGCGTCGGCGTCGGGCTCGTGTCCGGATGGGACTTCGGCGGCGAGTACTTCGCGGGATACCTGACCGAGAAGGCCCTGTCGGTCGACAACCTGTTCGTCTTCCTGATCGTCATGACCGGCTTCGCCGTGCCGAAGGCGTACCAGCAGAAGGTGCTCATGATCGGCATCGTCATCGCGCTGATCATGCGCGGGGCGTTCATCATGGCGGGCGCCGCGATCATCGAGAACTTCTCGTGGGCGTTCTACCTGTTCGGTGCGCTGCTGCTCGTGCTGGCCTATCGTCAGGCGTTCGGCGGCCACGGCGGCAACCCGGCCGACAACTGGTTCGTCAGGTTCGTGCGGCGCATCCTGCCCGTGACCGACGAGTACCACGAGGACCGGCTCACCGTGAAAAAGGGCGGCAAGCGGTTCGTCACCCCGATGCTGCTCACGATCATCGCGATCGGCTTCATCGACCTCGTCTTCGCGCTCGACTCCATCCCCGCGATCTACGGCCTCACCGAGGAGGCGTATCTCGTCTTCACCGCCAACGCGTTCGCGCTCATGGGATTGCGGCAGCTCTACTTCCTGATCGGCGGGCTGCTCGAACGTCTCGTGTACCTGGCGCAGGGCCTCGCGGTCATCCTCGGCTTCATCGGCGTCAAGCTCGTGTTCCACGCGCTGCACGTCAACGAGCTGTCGTTCATCAACGGCGGCGAGGGCGTCGACTGGGCGCCCGAGATCCCGATCTGGTTCTCGCTGCTGTTCATCGCCGCGACCATCACCGTCGCCACCGTCGCGAGCCTGGTGAAGACCCGCGGCGATCGCGAGAAGTCCGATCGCGAGCGGTTCGACGGCGAGCCGATCCCGGCGGCCGAGCCCGCGAACGACCGCGCGGCGGCGCCGGGCGAGCGGGCCGGCGAGCCCGCGCGCGACTGAAGCGAGCTCGGACACCGCAGGTGCCCGAGCTCGCGTCGCGCGACCCTCAGCGGGCGGGGTATCGGATGGGTGCGCGGTGCACCCGGTCGCACGCCTCCGTGAGGACGCCGAGCAGATCGCCGTCGGCGGCGGAGAACGACTTGCCGTCGATCGCGAGCGGCGCGCCGAACACCACGACCGGCGCACCGATCTCGGGACATCCGACCGCCTGATCGATCGTGAGCCCGCCGACGGCCTGCACCGGGACCGTGGTCGCGGCCACGATCGCCTCGAGGTCGGTGAGCGGCGTGAGGCCCCAGTCGGGGTGCGCGTTCCGGTGGTCGTAGCCGATGTGGTGGATCACCATGCCGACGCCGAGCGACTCGAGGCGCGCACACTCGGCGACCCGGTCGGGAGCGCCCAGGTCGTCGCCCATGACCAGCATGCCGAACCGCTCGCCCGCGGCGACGACCGCGTCGACCGTCGCATCGTGGGCGCGGCCCATCACGATCACGGCGTCGGCGCCCGCGTCGCCCATCATCTCGGCCTCGAGGTAGCCGCCGTCCATGGTCTTCAGGTCGACGATGAGCGGATGATCCGGGAACTCCTTGCGCAACGCGCGCACCGCGTGCAGGCCCTCGGCCAGCACGAGCGGCGTGCCGACCTCGATCCAGTCGGCACCGGCCTCGACGGCGATCGCCGCCGTCTTGAGCGCCTCGGCGTTGGTGGTGAGGTCGAGCGAGACCTGCACGAGCGGGCGGGTGAGGGTCTCGCGGGTGAGCTCGCGGATGGATGTCGACACGGGTCAGGCCTCTCTGCGGGGGGTGACGAGGTTGCGCAGCGGTGCGCCGCGCAGGTGGGCGGTGAGGTTCTCCTCGATGAGCCGGGCGGCACCGAGCGGACGGCCGCCCGCCGAGTGCGGCGTGAGGATCGCGTTCGGCAGGTCCCAGAGCGGTGAGCTCGGCGGGAGCGGCTCCTGCACGGTCACGTCGAGTGCGGCGCCGCCGATCCGTTCGGCGCGGAGCGCTTCGATGAGCGCGGCCTCGTCGATCGTGCTGCCGCGGCCCACGTTCACGACCCACGCGTGCGCCGGGAGCGCCGCGATCAGGTCGGCGTCGAGCGCGCCGTCGGTCTGCGGGGTCGACGGCAGGATCATGATCAGCACGTCGGTCGCGGGCAGGATCTCCGGCAGGTCGGCGGGGGTCAACACGGACACGTCGCCGGCCCTCCGCGCCCGGGTCGCCACGCCGGTGACGTGCGCGCCGAGCGCGATCAGGTGCGGCGCGAGCGTCGAGCCGATGCTGCCGTAGCCCCAGATGACGACGTTGGCGTTGCGCAGGGTGGAGAACAGTCCGGGGCTCGGCTCGGGCTGGATGCCGCCGAGCTCGCTCGCCCAGCGGTGGCCGATCTGCGCCCGCACGAGCGAGTGCAGGCGCCGGGCCGCCGCGAGCGTGAGCGCGAGGGCGTGCTCGGCGACCGGTGCGTCGTGCAGCGAGCGGCCGCTCATGATCGCGACCTCGGGCCGGAACCCCGCGGCGAGGGCGGCATCGCTGCCAGCCGAGAGCAGCTGCAGCCACTCGAGCTGCGGCAGACGCGCCGCCGCATCGACGAACAGCTCGTTCGGCATGCCCCACGCGACGAGGCCGCGTGCGTCCGTGTGCGCGTCGGGGACCGGGACGGTCGGGTCGAAGGTGACGACCTCGACGCCCGGGATGGCGGTCTCGAAGGCGACGTGGTCGGGCACGAGCAGCTTCATGCGACGCCTCCGGCCTGGTCGGTGGCGGCCGGGTCGGTGGCCGGGAAGGGCGTGCCGCTCGCGTCGCCGAGGGCGGTGAGCTCATCCGCGGTCGCGTCCGGCAGCTCGATGCCGGACGCGAGCCGCGAACGCCGGGTGGCCTCCTCGGGCTCGCCCGGCACGAGCACCTGCGCGAAGCCCGGTGCGGGCGCCGTCGCGTGCGCGGCGTCGACGAGCCCGTCCATGCGGGCGACGAAGTCGTCGAGCGGGATGAACCGGGTGACGTCGATCGCCATCATCCAGTGTCCGACGTCCTGCGGCTTGTTGAAGTCGGTGTACATATTGCCGATGTCGCCGGCGACCGCGGCGCCGGTCAGGACACCGCCGAGCACCTCGATCAGGAAGCCGAGCCCGTACCCCTTCGGACCGCCGGCGGGCAGCAGCGCGGTCACCGCGTCGGGATCGGTGGTCGGCACGCCCTGCGCGTCGACCCCCCAGTCGCCGGGGATCTCGGTGCCCTTGGCCTGGGCGAGCAGCACCTTGCCCATCGCGCTGGTGCTCGTCGCCATGTCGAGGCTCACGGGGTCGCCGCTCGTCGGCGCCGCGAACGCGAACGGGTTGGTGCCGAGCAGCGCGTCGCGGCCGCCGAACGGCACGACGATGGGCTCGGAGTTCGACACCACGATCGCGACCTTGCCGCGTCGGGCGAGCGCGCGGGCGTAGAACCCCGCGGTGCCGAAGTGCGTGCTGCCGCGCACGGCGGCGGTCGCGATGCCGAGCTCCGAGCTCAGGCCGTCGATCTCCTCGACGGCCGTCCGCGCGGCGAGCTGCCCGGGCGCCCCGGCGGCGTCGATGCGGACGACCGCGCCCGAGCGCTCGACGACCGGGGTCGAGCCGGGGACGACCAGGCCCGCGTCGATGCGTGCGCGGTAGGCGGGGAGCCGGATGACGCCGTGCGAGTCCACACCGCGCAGGTTCGCATCGACCAGCGTCTCCGCGAGGTAGGCGGCGTCGTCGGGGCGGTAGCCCCAGGTTTCGAGCAGTGCGGCGGCCCAGGCGTGCAGGCGGCCTCCGTCGATGATCATCGCGGCATGTTCCTTTCGCGTCGTTGCGGAGCGGTGTGCTGGCGCGTCTCCAAGACCTCATAATAGTCTTACTCGTATGACTTTTATATTCAATGACGAACGGGAGTGTCGATGAGGATCAGCGTGTTCCCCAAGGGGGACCTGGATGCACTGGCCGTGCAGCGCACCATGACGGTGTTCGAGTGGATCGAGAAGGCCAAGCCGCTTCCGGCCGAGGGGCTCGAGCTCTACAGCGGCATGTTCTGGCAGACCGACGACGCCTTCGTCGACTCGGTCGGCGAGGCCCTCGCGAACGCCGGGTTCGAGATGCCGATGCTGTGCGCCTCGCCGGACTTCACCAACCCCGAGGCATCCGTGCGCCAGGCCGAGTTCGACCGTGAGGTCGAGATGATCCGGATCACCGCGCGACTCGGCGGCCGCGGCGCCAGCACGCGAGTCCTCTCGGGGCAGCGGCACCCGGGCGTCGCGGTCGAGCAGGGCATCGAATGGGTCGTCGACGCCTACACCCGGCTCATCCCGATCGCGCGCGAGCTCGGTGTGACCCTCGCGATGGAGAACCACTACAAGGACGGCCACTGGACGTACCCCGAGTTCGCCCAGAAGGCTGAGATCTTCACGGCGATCGTCGACGCGATCGACGACCGGGCCACGTTCGGCGTGCAGTACGACCCGTCGAACGCGATCGTCGCGGGTGACGACTCCGCCGAGTTCCTCGAGCAGGTCATCGACCGTGTCGTGACGATGCAGGCCTCCGACCGCTCGCTCGCCCCCGGGGCGAGCCTCGACGAGCTGCGCCAGAGCGACGGCACGATCGGCTACTCGCCGCTGCTGCAGCACGGCGTCATCGGGCGAGGCATGAACGACTACCCCCGGATCTTCCGGACGCTCGCGGCCGCCGGCTACGACGGCTGGATCAGCATCGAGGACGGCGTCAACGGCATGGGCGAGATGGCCGAGTCGGTCGACTACCTGCGTGAGGCGCGCGACGTCTACTTCGGCGGATCGACCGCGGTCCGCGTGCAGAAGCACGAGGAGGCGCTCGCCGCGGCCGGACTTCCGAGCATCGCCAAGCCCGAGCTGGAGCGCGCGCGATGAAGGCGCTCGTGAAGTACGGGCTCGAGGACGGCGACGTGGAGGTCCGCGACGTCGCGGAGCCCGTGCTGCTGCCCGGCACGGTGCTCGTCAGCGCGCGCGCCGTGGGCGTGTGCGGCTCCGACATCCACATGTGGCGGAACGGGCAGAGCTGGGATGTCGCGCTTCCGGTGACCCTCGGCCACGAGACGGCCGGCGTGATCGCGGCCGTGGCCGACGACGTCACCGGCTGGCAGGTCGGCGATCGCGTCGTGTGCGAGACCGCGGCCTCGATCTGCGGCAGCTGCGCACTGTGCCGGACCGGCCGGTACAACCTCTGCCCGGAGCGGCAGGGCTACGGCGCGGTCCGCGACGGCGCGTTCGGCGAGCTGCTGCTCGCCGAGCCGCGGGTGCTGCACCGCATCCCCGACACCGTCTCCTTCGAGCAGGCCGCCATGACCGAGCCGTTCGCGGTCGCGTTCAACGCACTGGTCGAACGCGCGTCGGTGACGCCCGGCGACCTCGTGGTCATCCAGGGCGCCGGTGCGATCGGAGCGCTGTCGCTGCTCATCGCCAAGCTGCGCGGCGCGGGCACGACGGTCGTGCTCGGCACCCCGGTCGACGAGCACCGGCTCGCCACGCTGCGGGGTCTCGGCGCCGACCACACGCTCGACATCACCAAGGAGGACCCGGTCGAGCTCATCCGCTCGCTCGGTGACGGGAACGGCGCCGACCTCGTCGTCGACGCGACGGGCGTGAGCGTCGCGCTCAAGCAGGCGCTCGAGCTCGTCCGCCCGTTCGGATCGATCGCGAAGGTCGGCTGGGGCCCGCAGCCGCTGAACTTCAGCCTCGACCCGCTCGTGGCCAAGGCGGTGACCCTGTACGGCTCGTTCTCGCACACCTGGACGACGTGGGAGCGCGTGCTGTCGCTGTTCGCGTCGGGCGCGCTCGACACCAGCGCCGTGCTCGGCGGCGTGTACGAGCTCGCCGACTGGGAGCGGGCGTTCGAGGACATGGAGTCGGGGCGGAACATCAAGTCCGTCATGGTCATGCCGGGCTGAGATCCGCCGCTCGATGCGAAAGACGAGGGTGCGCGCCGCTGGGCGCGCACCCTCGTCTCGTGTTCGACCGGCGTGCGCGGCTACTGCGCGCGGACCCGGGTGTGAGTCTGCTCGAACTCGGCGAGCGTGAGCTCGACCAGTTCGAGCGCCCAGGCCTGCGCGCGTTCGGCATCGCGCGCGACCAGTGCCTCGGCGAGCCGCACGTGCGACTCGACCGCCTCGGCGGTCATGTCCACCATGCCCGGCCGGGTGTCCTGACCGCGCAGGTGCAGCGTCACGCCGATGGTGTCGGCGAGCTGGGCGATCACGGCGTTCTGCGTGCCCTCGAGCATGAGCCGGTGGAAGGTCTCATCGGACTCGAAGAACGTCCGCGTGTCACCGTTCCGGTACGACTCGCGCATCACGAGCGCGTGCCTGAGCATCTCTTGGGCGAGCTCTGGTGAGAGTCGCGCGGCCGAGAGCCCCGCAGCGGCGTGCTCGAGCCCGAGCCGCAGCTCGAGGAGCTCCTTCATCTGGTCGATGTAGCCGGGACCCTGACCGCGCCACTTCACGACGTACGGGTTGAGCAGATCCCAGTTGCTCGGCGGGAGCACGCGCGTGCCCACCTGCGGGCGCGCCTCGAGCAGCCCCATCGAGCCGAGCGTGCGCATGCCCTCGCGCACGACGGACCGCGAGACCGAGAGGCGCTCGCACAGCTGATCGGCGTGCAGGATGGTGCCGACCGGGATGTCGCCGTCGATGATCTCCTGACCGAGCACGTCGACGACCTGCGCGTAGAGGCCGGTTCCGATGCGTGCTCGGTATCGTGCGGTCCCGCCTCTGAGGTCTGCCACCGTCCAGCCTTCCGTCATTCGAGCGCCGCGAACTCGTATTCGCCGGCGGCTGCGGCGGCTTCGTAAGCGAGCCGGGGGACCTGCGTCGCAAGCTTTCCGCCGCTGATATCGATGAGCGTACCGGTGATGTAACCCGCAAGGTCGGAAGAGAGGAAGCAGATCAGGCTGGCAATGTCCGTTTTCGATCCCCACCGGCGGAGGGTCAGCGTGTCGAGCAGGCGGTCCTGTTCGGCCTGCGGCAGTTCGTCGAAGTGGTTCATCGCGGTCGGCACCATGCCGGGCGCGTACGCGTTCGCGGTGATGTTCCACGGGCCGACCTCACCCGCGAGCGCCCTCGTGAAGTGCGCGACCGCGATCTTCGACGAGGCGTATGCGCCGCTCGCGTAGATCGGCGAGATGGCCGCGAACGATGCGGCGTTCAGGATGCGTCCCGAACGCTGCCGCTTCATGACGGGCAGCACCGCCCGGCACATCAGGAAGGTGCCCTTGAGGTTGACGTCGTGCACGAGGTCCCAGGTCGCCTCGTCCAAACCGTCGATCGGTCCGTTCCCGACCACGCCCGCGTTGTTCACGAGGATGTCGATACGGCCGAACTCCTGCTCGACGGCCGCGACGACCTCGTTCACGCGGGCACTGTCGCGGATGTCGCACGCGAACTCGCGATGCGCGGCACCCTGCTCGTCGAGGAGGCGGCCGGTCGCCTCGAGGTCTGCGGTGCTCACGTCGACCGACACCGTGGTGACGCCTTCGCGTGCGAGGGTGCTCACGATCTCGCGACCGATTCCGCGCCCGACTCCGGTGACGATCGCGACCTTTCCGCGCAGGTCGATCTCCATGGCACTCCTTCGTCCGTCTTGTGTCGCAGTGAAACGACTAGTATGAATTATTAGAGTAATCATACGGCCGCACCAAGGCCGCGCGAAGTAGCGCGATCACCGAGAGGAGATGCGATGACGCATCGTAAGGGACTGAAGGCTGCCGCCCTGGCAGTGGGCGTACTGACCGCCGGCGCGCTCGCCGGCTGCGCAGGCGGAGGGGGTGAGAGCTCCGATGTCCTCCGCGTGACCCTCGCGAACCACGTGTGGACCGACATCATCAAGGACAAGATCCCCGAGTTCGAAGAGGAGACCGGGCTGACCGTCGAGCTCACCCAGCTCGGCGAGGACCAGCTCTCCGACCAGTACAACGTCAAGCTCAACGCGGGCACCGACGAGATCGACGTCATGATGTACCGCCCGCTGCAGGAGGGCAAGCTCTTCGCGCAGAACGGCTACCTGGCCGACCTCACCGACCGCGCCGAGGGTGCGGAGGACTGGGACTGGAGCGACTTCCAGGCCGGCCCCGTCGAGGCCACCTCCTACGAGGACACGGTCGTCGGCGTGCCGCTGATCACCGAGTCCGAGGTGCTCTACTACCGCACCGACCTGCTCGAGGCGGCCGGGCTCGAGGTGCCGACCACGCTCGACGAGCTCGAGAACGCGGCCAAGGTCATCTCCGAGGCGAACCCCGGCACGGCCGGCTTCATCGCCCGCACCGGCAAGTCCGCGGCCGTGACCCAGTTCTCGAGCTACCTCTTCAGCTTCGGCGGCGACTTCAGCGACGGCGACTCCGCCACGGTCAACTCGCCCGAGGCGGTCGAGGCCTACGAGTACTACGGCGGCCTCATCAACAAGTACGGCCCCGAGAACGTCAGCACCGACATGAACTGGGCCGAGGCATCCGCCATCTTCGCCCAGGGCCAGGCCGCGTTCTACACCGACGCGAGCAGCCTGTACCAGAACATGGCGCTGCCCGAGAACTCGACGGTCTCCGACAAGCTCGGCTACGCGCCGTTCCCTGAGGGGCCCGCAGGATCGAAGCCCTACTCGATCCCCGCGTGGGCGCTCGGCATCAACGCCGACTCGCCGAACCAGGACAACGCGTGGCAGTTCATCGAGTGGGCCACGAGCTTCGACACGGTGCTCGCGACCCAGGAGGAGGGCGTGCCCGGGGCCCGCGCCTCGGTCTGGGCCGACCCGGCCGGCACGGCCAGCTTCCCGCCCGCGCTCGCCGAGGCGATCAACGCCAACGCCGAGAACGGCGTCGGCTACGACCGGCCGCAGGTCGTCAACGTCGCCGAGGCGCGTGAGATCGTCGGCGACCCGATCGTCGTGGGCATCACCGGCGGCGACGTGGCCGGTGCGGCCGAGAGCGCCGAGGAGAAGTTCCAGGCCTTCCTCGACGACGAGAACCAGTAACGACATCGCATCCGAGCCGGTGGGCCGCGCACCCCGCGACCCACCGGCTCGCCTCGACCAAAGGAGGTGACCCGTGAGCACGACGGCCCAACACGACGTCGGCGCGTGGGAGAAGTACTCGCGCTGGGTGAACAAGCGCCGGAAATGGGTGTTCGCGGCACCCGCGATGATCTTCATCGCGCTGCTGCTGATCTTCCCGCTCGCCTGGACGCTGGTCCTCAGCCTCACGAACTCGAGGGGCTCCGTTCGGGCGCCGTTCGACTTCATCGGCCTCGAGAACTACCTGAACATCCTCACCGACACCGAACGGTTCTGGCCGGCGGTCGGGCGCACCGTGTATTTCACGGGCGGCGCGCTCATCTTCGAGGTCGTCCTCGGCATCGCGATCGCCCTGCTGCTCTGGAAGCCGTTCAAGGGCGAGAAGTGGGTCCGGGTCGCCATCCTCCTCCCGCTGGTCGCGACGCCCGTGGCGATCGGCATGATGTGGCGGCTCATCTTCGAACCGAGCATCGGCTTCGCCAACGAGTTCCTGTCCTGGTTCGGCATCCCGGCGCAGCCCTGGCTGAGCAGCCCGGACACCGCGCTCAGCACGCTGATCTTCGTCGACGTGTGGCAGTGGACGCCCATGGTCACGCTCATCATCCTGGCCGGCCTCACGGCGCTGCCCGAGGAGCCCGACGAAGCCGCCCGCGTCGACGGCGCGAACTGGTGGCAGCGGCTCTGGTTCGTGACGCTCCCGCTGCTCGCGCCGACGATCGCGGCCGCGGTCATCCTGCGCGGGATCGACGCGCTGAAGACGTTCGACATCCTGTACGCGACCAAGGGCAAGGGCGGCGGCTCGTTCCATGAGGTCGAGACGCTGAACATCTACGCGTACGGGCTCAGCTTCGACTACAACCGGTACGGGCAGTCCTCGGCCGTGCTGATCGTCTTCTTCCTGATGATCATCGGCCTGATCTGGATCATGTCCCTGCGCAAGAAGGCGGTGAACAAATGAGCACCCGGAACCTGACCCTGCCGCCCGCCGGCGGCCAGGCCGAGACCGACAGCACGCGCAGCGTGACCGTGCCCCGGGAAGGACGGCGCAAGCGGTTCCCGTGGCCGACGTTCGGCCGTGGTGTCGGGCTCGTGGCCGTGATCGTCACGTTCGTCGCACCGATCCTCTGGATGGTGCTCGCGAGCTTCAAGACGAACGTCGACATCTACGATCCGTCGAAGATGTTCAGCTTCGTGCCGACGTTCGACAACTACGGCACCGTCTTCGGGCAGGCGAACTATGGCGCGTTCATCTGGAACTCGTTCTTCGTCGCGTTCGTCGCGACCGCGCTCTCGCTCGTGCTCGCCGTGCCGGCCGCGTACAGCATGAGCCGGTTCGTCATGGGCAAGTCGGCCATGGCCGTGCTGCTCGCGCGCATCATCCCCGGTGTGAGCCTGCTCGTGCCGTGGTACATCGTGTTCTCGCAGATGCGGCTCGTCGGCAGTTTCGCCGTGCTCATCCTGTCGATGATGTTCGTGTCGCTGCCGCTGATCCTCTACATCATGATGTCGTACTTCCAGTCGATGCCCGAGGAGCTCGAGGAGGCCGCGCAGGTCGACGGTCTGACCCCGATCGGCGCGTTCCTGCGGATCACGCTGCCGCTGTCGATGCCCGGCGTCGCGACGGCCGGGATCCTGTCGTTCATCTTCGCCTGGAACAACTTCATGTTCGCGCTCGTGCTCTCGGGCGCGAGCACGAAGACCCTCCCGGTCGCGATCTTCGACTTCGTGGGCTACGCGAGCATCGACTGGGGCGGGCTCATGGCCGCCGCGGTGATCGTCACGCTGCCGATCATGGTGATCGCGCTGTTCACGCAGAAGTACATCGTTTCGGGCCTGACGGCCGGCGCGACCAAGGGCTGACCCCCCGATCGGGTCGACCGTGCGGCGGGGCCGCGGAGTTCGCTCCGCGGCCCCGCCGTCGTTCATGCGACCGTGTGCACGCGCGCCGAGCTCACTCGGTCACGCGGCGATACGTGCTCACGACGACGCCGCCGTCGAGGGTCCGGCTGTCGACGAGCGCCAGCCGGCGGAGCGGGAACCCCTCGGAGAACAGCCGCTTGCCGGTGCCGAGCACGATCGGGTAGACCATGAGCCGGTACTCGTCGATCAGGTCGTGCTCGGCGAGCGACCTGATCAGCACGGTGCTGCCCCAGATGCGGATCTCGCCGCCCGGCTCGTCGCGGAGCCGCGCCACCGCGGCGGGGACGTCGTCGCCGAGCAGATGCGAGTTCTTCCACCCGACCTCGGTCAGCGTGCGCGAGGCGACGTACTTGGGCACCCGGTTGTAGAGCCTCGTGAGCTCGCCATCCGGCCCTTCGGCGTCCTCGTCCCACACGCCCCAGGAGCGCGAGAAGATGTCGTACGTCTTGCGGCCGAGCAGGAGTGCCTCGGTCCGCGACTCCCACTCGCCCACGAGCTCGCCCACCTCGGCCATGTCGTACGTGAACTGCCAGCCCCCGTGCTCGAAGCCGTCCTCACGGTCTTCGTCCGACCCGCCGGGCGCCTGCGCGATGCCGTCGAGGGTCAGGAAGGTCTGTACCACGATCGAGCTCATCGGAACGTCCTCTCGTCGAGACTCGCCGTGCGCTCGCCGTCGAGCGCATCGGCCCGACCATACCCATCCCGCCGCGTGCCCGACACCCCCTGGGGCGCGCTGCGCCATCTCAGTGTTCGGATTCCTGCTGACCTGCGCCCGATTCGAGATCGGCGCCGGCCCAGATGCCGGCTTCGCCGGAAGCTTCCCATTCGTCGAGTGCGGCCGAGTAGGCATCGCCGAACTCAGCTTCGCGGCCGAGACGCACAGTGCGGCACCACTTGATTGGCATGCAACCAGGATAGTGGTATTCAGCGACCCCGTACCCGTCGGTCTCGACCGACGTCCGGGTCAGGCTGCGACGGTGACGAGTTCCTCGAGCGGCAGCCGCTCGCGCCGGACGTGTTCGCGCTCGCGCAGCGCGTCGGGCAGGTTTGCGGCGTCGCCCAGTACGCCGATCGCCGTGACCGACACGACCTCGAGCCGGTCGTCGAGGCCGAAGGCGTCGCGGATGCGGGTCGCGTCGAAGCCGCCCATCTGATGGGTGTGCAGTCCCTCGTGCTGCGCCTGCACGGTGAGGTGCGCGACGGCCTGGCCGAGGTCGTACCTGGCCCACGGGCGGACCTTGCCCTCGGCGTCGACGGTCTCGGCGAGGTTCACGACGAGCACGGCCGCCGAGTCGGCCCAGGCCTGGTTGAACCCGAGCAGCGCATCGTGGATCGTGGCGAAGCCGTCGGTGCCACGGCGCGCGACGATAAAACGCCACGGCTGCACATTGTTCGCCGAAGGCGCCCAGCGGGCGGCCTCGAAGACGGTACGGAGAGTCTCGGTGGGCACGTCGGCCGTGGGGTCGTAGGCGCGGGGGCTCCACCGCGCGACGAGCGCGTCGATAAGCGGAGCCGTGGTGTCGGCGTTGCGGTTCTGCGTGGCGAGGGTCATCGGACGTCAGCTTTCGTGGTGCGGTGGATCAGTGCCGGGGCGCCGTCGTCCCGGTCGATTACAACGCATGAAAGCCCGGCGTATTCCGTTCCGCTTCCCGCTGGTCGATTGAGCTACGCGCCAGCGAGCGTATTGAGACCCCGCCCCTCAGCCCGTCGCGAGCTCTTCCCTGATCCCCGCGACGAACGCGTCGATGTCGGCCTCGCTCGTGTCGAACGAGCACATCCAGCGCACCTCTCCGCGCGAGGCATCCCAGTCGTAGAACCGGAAGCCGCGCTCGCGCAGCCGGTCGGCGACGCCCGCCGGGAGCGTCGCGAACACGCCGTTCGACTGCGTCTCCTGCGTGAACCCGAGCCCGGGCAGCTCGCCCGCCGAGATACCGGCGTCGAGCGCGTCGCGCAGGCGACGCGCCATGGCGTTCGCGTGCGCCGCGCTCCGCAGCCACAGGTCGCCCTCGAGCAGTGCGATGAGCTGCGCCGAGACGAAGCGCATCTTCGAGGCGAGCTGCATGTTCAGCTTGCGCAAGTAGGTCAGGCCATCGGATGCCTCGGGGTTCAGCACCACGATCGCCTCGGCGCCGAGCGCACCGTTCTTGGTGCCGCCGAAGCTCAGGACGTCGACCCCGGCGTCGCGCGTGAACGCGCGGAGCGGCAGGCCGAGCGACGCGGCGGCGTTCGCGAGCCGCGCGCCGTCGAGGTGCACGCGCATGCCGAGCCCGTGCGCATGCTCGGCGATGGCACGGATCTCGTCGGCCGTGTAGGCCGTGCCGAGCTCGGTGGTCTGCGTGATCGACACCACGAGCGGTTGCGCGCGGTGCTCGTCGCCCCAGCCCCATGCCTCGCGGTCGATGAGCTCGGGCGTGAGCTTGCCGTCGGGGGTCGGCACGTTGAGGATCTTGATCCCCGCGACGCGTTCGGGTGCGCCGCCCTCGTCGGTGTTGATGTGGGCCGTGCCCGCGGCGACGACCGCGCCCCAGCGCGGCAACATCGACTGCAGCCCCGTGACGTTCGCGCCCGTGCCGTTGAACACGGGGAGCGCCTCGACGCCCTCGCCGAACTGCGCCGCGAACACCTCCTGCAGGCGCGCGGTGTACACGTCCTCGCCGTAGGCGACCTGGTGGCCGTCGTTCGCGGCCGCGACGGCGGCGAGCACCTCGGGGTGCACGCCGGAGTAGTTGTCGGAGGCGAAGCCCCGGAAGCCGGGGTCATGGAGCTGCGAGGTCACCGCACCATCCTGCCACCCACGGCACCCGTGCCGGGTGCTCCCTCCGGGGACGGAGCACCCGGGCGCCTACTTCCCGTCCCAGGCGAACGCAGGGTCCGCAGTGCAGGTCATCCGCACGAACGCCCACGGGTCGGCGAACCAGTCGATGCCCACCCTGATGTCGAGGCCGCCGGCCGCCTGCCCGCTGGGATGCGATCGGTAGCGGGTGTGGCCGGACTTCGTGAACGTCGTGAGAGATGAACTCGTATCCACGACGAAGCCTCTGCCGACATTCTTGCCCGGTGTGCCTGCCCGCGAGTCGAGCCACATCCCTGCGGGGCAGTCGCCGTGCACGAGCTTGTCGATGGGGAGCGCTGAGAAGATGTCGTCGAAGAGGACCCGGTGGTAACTCCCACGGTCATCGAACCAGTGGTCGGCGATCTCCAAGGTCCAGCTGACCGAGGTCGAGGTCTGCACTCTGCCCGGAAGCGATGGGTGCGCGGTCGCCGTGACCGTGATCGTGTACTTCCCCGGTTCGGCGTGCTCGGGTGAGCCGGTGATGAGGCCGTCAGCGCTGATCGAATACCCGGTCGGCAGTCCACTTGCCGTGAAGGTGAGTGATGAGGTGTCTGCGGGCGCATTCGCCGTCACCTGATAGGAGAATGCTCGGTTCTGGAAGGGCAGCGGCGGTGCGCTGGTGATCACGGGCGCGTTGTCGGCCACGGGAAGGGGCACCCACTGCTCGACGAGCTGCATCGTGTTCCAGTCGAATGCGGCGAGCTTGACGATGCTGTCTGGATTCGCCTCGGTCGGCAGGCCGGTGACCAGACCGGTCGGGTCCATGCTCAGTCCCGGCGGCAGGTGCTCGGCCAGGATCGACTTGGCGTTGCCGGCAAAAGTGAACTGGTGGGTGAAGGGGACGTTCACCTTGGCGGCCGGCGCTTCATTGAAGAGTGTGCCTGACGGAGCCGAATTCCCTTCGGCGTGCTGCAGAGTCTGGGCGGGCACTGTGCCGGCTTGCGCTGACTCGGTCGCGTGGGCCGCCGTTGACATCGCGATGCTTGCGGCGACTGCGCAACCGATGGACGCCAGCAGCCGTCGAGTTCGCTTCGAGCCCATGTGCGTCGTTTCCTTGTTGCTTGTTCCATGATGCATGATGCACACCAGCATATCACGACTAATATATGAGCTTTGCCGCGTGCGGCACGAAGCGAGAACATTCGCCGGCCCCGCCCTGGATGGGCGGGGCCGGCGAACGACCTGGCGTCCGCGGCTCAGCCGCGCAGCGCCTGCAGGAACGGCACGCGCGCCCCCGTGCGCAGCAGCGAGTTGCGGTAGACGCGCTCGCCGATGAGCACCGCGAGCGCGGCCGTCGCGGCGAGGATGAGGAGCGACAGGATCGGCTCCCACCACTCGGCCTGCCCGAGGAAGACCCGCACCGGCATGCCCACAGGCGCCGAGAACGGCACGTAGCTCATGATCGTGAGCACGGTCGGGTTGTCGTTGAAGAAGATGATCAGGAAGTACGGGATCATGATCAGCATCGTCACGGGCGTGGTCACGCCGCCGACGTCCTCCGAGCGCGAGACGGTCGCGGCCGTCGCGGCGAACAGCGCCGCGAGCATGATGAACCCGACGATGAAGAACGCCACGAACCACAGCACCGACGGGCCGAGCCCGCCCAGCAGGATCCGTTGCCCCGTGACGGCGAGCCCGAGGATCGCGAGCGCCGCGATCGCGATGATCTGCCCGAACGCCAGGATGCTGTTGCCGAGCACCTTGCCCGTGAGCAGCTGACGCGCCGACACCGTCGACAGCAGGATCTCGACGATCCGGGTCTGCTTCTCCTCGACGACCGACGCCGCGATGGTGCTGCCGAACGTGAGGGCCGCGAAGAAGAACACGATGCCGAACCCGAACGCCACGAAGTACGCGAGCAGCGGGTCGGCCGTGGCCGGCTCGAGGATCGCGGTCGGCGGCTGGATCGCGAGCGCGCTCGCGACCGAGCCGGGCGCCTGGTCGAGTCCGATGACGGTCACGTCGAGGCCGGCGGATGCCGCGTCGGCGCTGCCGGGCGAGGCCGCCGTGAGCCCGGCATCCGCCACCGCGTCGGTCGGCGCGACGATCGCGTCGACCTCCTCGTCGCGCAGCAGCTGCTCGGCTGCCGCGAGGTCGTCGGCCGGGACGGACTCGAGGCCGGAAGGCTCCGTCACGACGCTCGACGCATCGCCCACGACCGCGACCTTGGTCGGGCCCGACGCCGTGCCGCTCAGCACCGAGCTGAGGATCACGGTCGCGAGCACCGCGAGCATGAGCAGCCCCGTGGTGATGAGGAACGCCTTGCTGCGGAGCTTCGTCGAGACCTCGCGGCCCGCGACGAGCCCTGCGCCGTGACTGAAGCCCGGCGTGCGCCAGTCGCTTGTGGCGCGCGCGGCGCGCTGATCGACCTTGCTCATTGCACGACCTCCCGGAAGATCTGGGCGAGCGTCGTCTGCTCGCGCGTGAAGCTCACGACATCGCCACGGCGCACCGCCTCGGCGAGCACCGCCTGCCGCGAGGCATCCGTCTCGGCCTCGAAGAGGGCCCAGCCGCCGTCGAAGCTCGCGACCGTGACGCCGGGGATGTCGCGCACCCAGCCGGCGTCGCCGGCCGTGAGCAGCTCCCAGCGGTCGGAGCCGTGCTGTTCGCGCAGCTCATCGCGCGACCCTGCGGCGCGGATGCGGCCGCCCGCGATGATGACGAGGTCGTCGCACAGGCGCTCGACCACGTCGAGCTGGTGCGACGAGAACAGCACGGGCGCGCCCTTGGCGGCCTCGTCGGCGAGCACCGACTGCACGGTGTCGACGGCCATCGGGTCGAGACCCGAGAACGGCTCGTCGAGCACGAGCACCTCGGGCTGGTGCACGAGCGCGGCGGCGATCTGCGCGCGCTGCTGGTTGCCGAGCGAGAGCGACTCGACCGTGTCGTTCAGGCGCTCGCCGAGGCCGAGCCGCTCGAGCAGGTCGGTCGCGTTGCGGCGCGCCGCGGCCGGGGTCCAGCCGTGCAGGCGCGCGAGGTAGACCGTCTGCTCGAGCACCTTCATCTTCGGGTAGAGGCCGCGCTCCTCGGGCATGTAGCCGAAGCGGCGGCGGTCGGCCGCAGTGATCGGGGCGCCGTCGAGCCGCACGCTGCCGCCATCCGAGGCGAGCACGCCGAGGGCGATGCGCATGGTCGTGGTCTTGCCTGCGCCGTTGCCGCCGACGAAGCCCGTCAGCCGGCCGTCGCCGACGGTGAAGGTCACGTCGTCGAGCGCGAGGCGGTCGCCGTAGCGCTTGGTGAGATGGTCGAGTTCCAGCATGGTGCTCACGCTACGGATGCCTCGGGGCGGGCGGAATCCGTCACGCGACGGAATTCGCGGGCTCCGCCGTGCGGTGGAGGGCTGCGCTTCCGGATGTCGGAGGGGGTGGGTAACGTCGCACGCGTGACTGAGGAAGGCTCGACCCAGGCGGCGGCGAGCGGCGCGGCGGCCGGCGACGCGGCGGCCGGCGGCGTGGTGCCGCCGCCGAACGGCATGCGCACGTTCCTGCAGATCCTGGGCAACACCCTCATCGCGAACGTCACGACGAGTTTCCTGTGGTTCGCGCTCACGTTCTGGGTGTATCTCGAGACGCGTTCGGTGCTCGCCACGGGCATCATCGGCGGCGCGTACATGCTGTTGATCGCGGTCTTCGCGATGATCTTCGGCACCATCGTCGACCGGCACCGCAAGCTCCAGGTCATGATCTTCTCGACCGTGGTCACGCTCGCGTCGTTCGTGATCGCGGGCGTGCTCTACCTCGTGCAGCCCGAGGCTGCGCTCCTCGATCTCGGCGGACCGTGGTTCTGGCTGTTCTCGGGCATCATCCTGTTCGGCGCCGTGATCGAGCACATGCGCAACATCGCGCTGTCGACGACGGTCACGCTGCTCGTACCGGTCGAGCGGCACGCGAACGCGAACGGCCTGGTCGGCACCGTGCAGGGTGTGGCGTTCATGGTGACGAGCGTGTTCAGCGGGCTCGCGATCGGCCTGCTCGGCATGGGGTGGACCCTCGTGATCGCGATCGCCCTGACGCTCGTCGCGCTCGTGCACCTGCTGTTCCTACGCGTGCCCGAGCCGAAGCCCGAACCCGAGGGCGGGCACGCGCCGGCCATCGACCTGCGTGGCAGCATCGCCGCGATCCGGTCGGCCCCGGGGCTGTTCGCGCTGATCCTGTTCTCGACGTTCAACAACCTCATCGGCGGCGTCTACATGGCGCTCATGGACCCGTACGGCCTCACGCTCTTCCCAGTCGAGATCTGGGGCGTCGTGCTGGGTGTGACCTCGACCGGGTTCATCATCGGCGGGCTCGCGATCGCGAAGTTCGGGCTCGGCAAGAACCCGATCCGCACCATGCTGCTCGCCGTGATCGGCATGGGCCTGCTGGGCGCACTCTTCACGATCCGCGAGTGGTGGGTGCTCTACGGGCTCGGCATCTGGGTGTACATGGCCATCGTGCCGATCATCGAGGCGGCCGAGCAGACCGTGATCCAGAAGGTCGTGACCTTCACGCGCCAGGGCCGGGTGTTCGGGTTCGCGGCCGCGGTCGAGTCGGCGGCCGCGCCGGTCACGGCGTTCCTGATCGCGCCGATCGCCGAGTTCTGGATCATCCCCTACATGGAGTCCGACGGCGGGTCGCAGACCTGGGGCTGGCTGCTCGGCGAGGGCGACGCGCGCGGCATCGCGCTGGTCTTCCTCTTCGCCGGCCTCACCATGGTCGTGCTCGCGCTCCTCGCCTTCGCGAGCCGCGCCTACCGCCTCCTCTCCGCCGAATATCAGCAGGCGCCTCCGGCGGAGGCCGCAACGTTGGTCGAGTAGCGAAGCGTATCGAGACCCGGTGACCCGGGCTCGAGAGCGCCTCGCCTGGGTCTCGATACGCTCGCTGGCGCGTAGCTCGCTCGACCAGCGGCTCGGGCCGGGTCAGCGCAGGCGATAGGTGAGGCCGACGTGGCCGCTCTCCATGGGCACGGCGCGTTCGAGCTCGAGGCGCCGCTCGCTGAGCGCTGCCGGCGTGAATGAGCGCCCTGCGCCGATCAGTGTGGGCACGACGCGGAGGCGCAGCGTGTCGACGAGGTTCGCCTCGAAGAGGGCGTCGGCGAGCGTGAGGCTGCCCCACACGATCACGTGATCGAACCGCGCTGTGAGCGCGGTGATCGACTCGATCGCGTCGCCGCGGAGGATCTCGACCGCGCCGGTGTCACCCCACGGGGCATCCGCCAGCGTGTTGGACACGACGAACTTCGGGAGCCGGTTGATCGGCTCGGCAACGATCTCGACGTCCGGGTCGGCCGTCGGCCAGTAGCCCGCGAACATGCGGTAGGTGTTCGCGCCGAGCAGGATCGCGTCGACGTCCTGGATGAACGCGAGCTGATCGGCGTCGTTCGGGTTGCCCGCCTCGGCGGCCTCCGCGAAACGCATCCCGCCGTCGGGTTCGGCGGCGTAGCCGTCGACGCTCACGATCTGTTCGACGGTGAGACGGCCCATCAGCGTGGCTCGGTTTCGCCGTCGGACATGCCTTCGAGGTGGGCGTCCAGCTCTTCGAACGCCTCGGTCCAGCCGTCGTGGACGTTGTCGTCGCCGGGCGCGCCGGCGATGCCGACCAGGTGGAAGGTCTGCAGGGTCTGCCGTCCGGCGTCGCCGTGTTCGGCGAGGTCGACCGTGATGACGGGCATGCGCTCGTCGGCGTCGTCGGGCGAGCCCCAGGTGAAGACCAGGCGCGACGGCTCGGTGACCTCCAGGTACGTGCCGGCGGTGGGATACGCGGTGCCGTCCGCGGTGACCATGGTGTACCGGTACCGCCCGCCGGGGCGCACGTCGAGCTCGACCTGTTCGCGCGGGGTCGTCAGCCCGTGCGGATGCATCCAGAACGGGGCTTCGTCGGGGTCGGTCCACGCTCGCCACACGGTCTCGCGCGGGGCGTCGAACACGCGCGTGATCGTGAACTGCGGGGCCTCGGCGCCGAGCTTCGCTGCGGTGACCGCTGTCTGGTCGGTCTGTTCAGTCATCGTTCGCTCCGTTCATCTCGCGGAGTCGCCGATCGAGCAGGTCGAAGCGCTCGCCCCACTCCTCGCGGTGTCGGTCGACCCAGGCGGATGCCTCGTCGAGCGGCGCCGTGCGCAGCGTGCATCGCCGCCACTGCGCGTCGGCGGTGCGTTCGATGAGGCCCGCGCGCTCGAGCACCTTGAGGTGCTGCGAGATCGCCGGCCGGCTCATCGCGAACGGCTCAGCCAGCTCGCTCACGGTGGTCGGCCCCTCGCGCAGCCGCGAGATGATCGCGCGCCGCGTCGGGTCGGCCAGCGCCTGGAACACCGCACTGAGCTCATCCGCCGCCACGTAAGCAACTCCTTAATTAATGATTCGCTTACGCTACCGCACATGGCGACCATCGGCAAGCGCCCGCGTGACGCGTTTCGCATGCCGTGACCGCGTGCTCGACACTCCACGACCTCGCGAACGGTCGCGGATGGCGGGTGCCCCGGTACCGCACGACCTCGAGAACGGTCGCGGGTGGCGGGTGCCCCGGCGCCGCACGACTTTGCGAACGGTCGCGGGTGGCGGGTATCCGCGCGCTGCACCCGCCATCTGCGCCCGTTCGAGTTGGGTGTCCGGCGCGGCGCGGCGCGGCGCGGCGCGGGGAGCGGGCCGGGGTCAGGCGTGGGGGCGGACGATGCCGTGCTCGTAGGCGTAGACGACGGCGTGCACGCGGTCGCGGAGGCCGAGCTTCATGAGCACCTTGGAGACGTGCGTCTTCACGGTCGCCTCGCCGACGTACAGGCGCTCGGCGATCTGCACGTTCGAGATGCCCTCGGCGAGCAGCTCGAGCACCTCGCGTTCGCGCTCGGTGAGGGTCTCGAGCTCTGCAGGCGCCGCCGCCGCCTCGCTCGGTCGTTCCACACCGTCCTGGATGTGCGATCTTGGCTGTGAATCCGCCGGTTCGGCCGCCAGGATCGCGCGTTCGGCACGGCTTCCGGGCGAGGCATCCGTCGCCCGAGCCCTGGTACGCGAGACCGCCTGGATGACGTGGCGCGTCACATCGGGGGAGAGCAGCGCGTCGCCGCGCGCGACGACCTGCACCGCGTCGATGAGCTGCTCGGGGCTCGAGTTCTTGAGCAGGAAGCCGCTCGCGCCGGCCTCGAGCGCCTGGAACAGGTAGTCCTCGCGGTTGAACGTCGTGAGCACGAGCACCGCGGGCCGGTCGCCGCCCCGGGCGACGATGCGCCGGGTGGCCTCGAGGCCGTCCATGCCGGGCATCTGCACGTCCATGCATACGACGTCGGGGTCGAGCTCCGCCACGGCGGCGATCGCCGCGTGGCCGTCGGCCGCCTCGCCGACGACCTCGAGCCCCGGCTCGGAGTCGAGGATCGTGCGGAACCCGCCGCGCACGAGCGCCTGGTCGTCGACGACGAGGATCCGGACCGTCACGCGATCTCCTTTCGGCGAGCGGGCAGGCTCGCCCGCACGAGATAGCCTCCGTGGCGCCGCGCGCCCAGCTCGAGCGTGCCGCCGACCGCGGCCACGCGCTCGCGCATGCCGACCTGACCGAGCCCGCCCGCGCCTCCCGCGGGTCCCGCATCGGTGCGCCCGCGGCCCGTGTCGCCCACCTCGACCTCGAGCGCATCGTCGGTCCAGCGCAGACGCACCTCGGCGGACGCGCCGGGGCCCGCATGCTTGCGCACGTTCGTCAGCGCCTCCTGGACCAGCCGGTACGCCGTCAGCGCGACGACCGTGCTCGCCGACCGGGCCTCGCCGATCACCGCGATGGTCGTCGGCACGCCGTTCGCGGTCGACTCGGCCGCGAGCGCATCGAGGTCGTCGAGCCCGTGCGGCGCCGCCGCGACCGGGCCGGTCGGCGGATGCGCGTCGTCCCCGCCGTTCGCGCCGTGCCGGAGCGTTCCGAGCAGGCCGTGCAGCTCGGACACCGCCTCGCGCGCGCTCTCCTCGATCGCGGAGAGCGATGCGATCGCCCGCTCCGGATCTCGTTCGAGCACACGTCGGGCCGCCCCGGCCTGCACGCCGATCACCGACACGTGATGCGCGACCACGTCATGCAGCTCACGCGCGATGCGGAGCCGTTCGAGCGCCACGGCCCGATCGCGTGAGCGTTCGCGCTCGACCGCGAGCTCCTCGGTGCGCTGCTCGAGCGCCGCGCGACTGCGTGCCGAGCGGTACGCGGTGTCGCCGAAGTACCACGCGCCGCCGAAGAACAGCACGTTGGTGAGCACGTTGATGAGCGCATAGCCCACATAGGGGGAGATCGGCCCGTTCGTCGCCTCGTCGGAGAACGGCATCTCGGGCGCGTTCGACGAGATGATGAGCCCCCAGAACAGCCACGCGAACATGACGAGCACGACGAGCCCGCGCACGAGGCCCGCGATCCGGCGGCTGCGCCCCCACGCACCCACCGTGTACACCGCGATGAACAGGCAGATGTTGTAGACGAGCAGCTCGGCGATGCCGGTCGTGCCGCCGATGACGAGCGCCACGCTGCACACGATGACGACGATCTCGGGCGCGACGCGGCGGAACGCGAGGGGGAGCGACATGGTCGCCGCCCAGATCGCCTGGTGCCAGAACGGCGCGTCGTCGCCGACGCCGGTCGTGCGGTACAGCAGGCAGCTGATCAGCATGCCGCCGAAGAGCACGAGTGCGAGCCAGAGGTCGCCCCGCCGTTGAGCGGACGTCGGCCGCGGGCGGACCCACTCCACGCCGTCGATCACCGGCGGCGCGGCCGATGCGGACGGCCGGGCCGGCGCGGCCGATGCTGGCTGCCGTGCCGGGGCGGGCGACGCCGAGGGCGCGCCGTCCTGGCGCATCGGGCCGGGCGAGACGGGGGAGGTCACCTGGTTCACGCTAGCCGCGCGTGCCGCCCGAGACATCCGTCACGCGACGGAGGCGGAGCGACCCGGGTCAGCGCGCGTTCTTCGGAGTGTGCGCGTGCGTCCGCTCATACGGGCGCAGCAGATACCGGGTGCCGAGCCAGCCGAGCAGCGCCGTGATGACCCATACGACGACCGCGGCGAGGATCCAGCCGCCGATCCCGTCGAAGCTCACGCCGCCCGGGAACAGCGACGCGATCCACAGCGCGAGGAAGGTCGAGATGAGGCCGGCGACGCCGGCGACCGCGGGGGCCGACCGGTCGAACACCTTGCGCACGAGCCAGTCGAGCGCGGCCTGCACGACCGCGAAGACGACGATCGCGACCAGCAGGCCGGCCCACTCCAGGTGGAACGCACGAACCAGCAGTGCGGCCAGCGCGAGCGCGAGCGCGGCGCTTCCGAGGAAGATTCCGAGACGGATGAGCACACGCACCATGATCCGGAGCGTACTCCCCGTCGAGGCATCCGTTGCCGAGGCCTGCCGACCGGAGCATGATGATCGCGTGAGCGGACGAGGGTGGTTCGGGTGAGCACCACCGGCGGCACCACCGGCGGCACCGCCGGCGACGTGCGGCACACCGCGCGGCGCGTGCAGGGCGTGTACTTCACGTTGCTCATCGGGAACACGCTCGCGGCCTCGTTCATCTGGGGCGTGAACACGCTCTTCCTGCTCGACGCCGGGCTGTCGAACCTCGAGGCGTTCGCCGCGAACGCGTTCTTCTCGGTCGGCATGCTCATCTTCGAGGTGCCGACGGGCGTGGTCGCCGACACGCTCGGCCGCCGGGTGTCCTACATGCTCGGCACGATCACGCTGTCGGTCACGACCGTGCTCTATTACCTGCTCTGGCTCACCTCGGCGCCGTTCTGGGCGTGGGCGGTCGTCTCGGTGCTGCTCGGACTCGGCTTCACGTTCTTCTCGGGCGCCGTCGAGGCGTGGCTCGTCGACGCGCTCACCGCGACCGGGTATCAGGGCGATCTCGAGCGCGTCTTCGGCCGCGGCCTCGCGCTGTCGGGCGCGGCGATGTTCGTCGGGTCGCTGCTCGGCGGCGTCGTCGCGCAGGCGACGAACCTGGGCGTGCCGTTCCTGATCCGGGCCGGCATCCTCGTGGTCATGTTCGTGGTCGCGGCGCTCGTGATGCGCGACCTCGGGTTCACGCCCGCGGGGCGCGCGCACCCGATCGAGGCGACCAAGCAGGTCATGCGCGCCTCACTGAAGTACGGGCTCGGCCGCCCGTCGGTGCGGTACGTCATGTTCGCGTCGTTCTTCACGTCGGGCGTCGGCTTCTACGTGTTCTACGCCCTGCAGCCCTACCTCGTGGAGCTGTGGGGCGATGAGGGCGCGTACACGATCGCCGGTCTGGCCGCGGCCATCCTGTCGGGATCGCAGGTCATCGGCGGCTGGCTCGCGCCGTGGGTGCGCCGTCGGTTCCGGCGGCGGACGACGACGATCCTGCTGAGCCTCGTCGTCGGCAGCGTCGTGCTGGTGGCGCTCGGCGTGTTCCAGAACTTCTGGGTCGCGCTCGTGCTGCTCGTCGTGTGGGGGCTCGTCGACGCCGCGGCCGGACCGGTGCAGCAGGCGTACCTGAACGGCATGATCCCGTCTCAGCAGCGCGCGACGGTGCTGTCGTTCGACTCGCTGCTCGGCAGCGCGGGCGGCGCGGTCGTGCAGCCCGTGCTCGGGCGCTCGGCCGACGTATGGGGGTACGCGGGCTCGCTCGCGTTGAGCGGGGCGATCCAGGTGCTCGCGGTGCCGTTCATGTGGCTGAGCCGGCGGCAGGGCGCGTCGGCCGATGTCGAGTGACACGCCGAGGCCCCCCTTGCGGGGGACACAATGGTCCGTTTAGGGTGGCTCGCGATGCCCGAGACCTCGCGAGCCGGCCGGCGGACACGTTCGTCGCGGTTCGGCGAGCGTCGTCGCGCGCTGCGCCGGCGTCCTGTGGTGCTGGCGCTCAGCATCGGCGTCGCCGCACTGTGTGCGGCGGGCGTGGGGTTCGGCGCCTACGCGGCGATCGGCGACGGAGCCGGGCCCGCGGCGCTCGGCTCGCAGATCGGCATCAAGACGCCCGGGCAGGCCGGGGACGAGGTCGTCGCCGAGGGCCGCGCCGATGCGGGTGACGTCGACGGCGTCCCGGTCACCGAGCCGCCGGCGTCCGGCGCGCCGCCCGAGACGGCACCGCCGGCGACCGCGCCGCCGACCGCTGCACCGCAGCCGTCGCCGGGCCCCGAGCCCAGCACGCCACCCGTTCGAGACCCGTCCGACCCGTTGTCACCCGGCTACAACCCGCACCTGACGCCCGGGGACCCGGCGTACGTCCCCGAGGAGGAGCGCGCCGCGTGGCTCGGCCGCCAGGAGCTGATCCGCCAATGCATGAACGCGGCGGGCTTCGAGTACCTCGAGTGGGAGTGGTGGGAGGGCGGCAGCCCGATGCCCGCCGGACTCGACGCGGAGGCCGAGGCGGCGTGGATGACCGCGCTCCGCGGACCCGAGCCCGCTGAGGCGGCGGCCGGCGAGCCGGCCGGTGGCTGCGAGGCGGCCGCGCAGCAGGCCGCCGACGAGGGCAACGACGCCGGCGACCCGGTCACCGCCCCCGTGCCCGGTCGCGATCCGGCAGCGCCGACCGAGCGTGAGCGGTGGCTCGCGTTCCAGGACGCGGTGCGGGCGTGCATGGCCGAGCAGGGCTTCGTCTACGAGTACTGGGAGTACTGGAACCCCGAGGACCAGACGTCGGGCGGCTCTCCCGCGATGCCGGCCGGGCTGAGTGCGGACGAGCGCGCCGCGTGGAACACCGCCGCGTTCGGTTCGCCCGACGCCTCGGGGGCCGAGCACCCGCTCGACGGCGGCGGCTGCTGGACCACGGGCGCCGAGGCCGTCGACTACCGCGAGTTCCAGTAGCGCGCTCGCCGGACCGGGGGCTACCCCTCCCCCAACGGCACACCATCGAGGATGACGCGCGGCCGCCGCTCGGCCCACAGCAGCGACGGATCCTCCAGCGGGTTCCCGCTGAACACCAGCACGTCGCCGCGGGCGCCGGGCGCGATGCGTCCGAGGCCGTCCTCACGCAGCAGCGCCGCGTTCACGGACGTCACGCTGCGCAGCAGCTCGAGCACGCCGGTGACCTCGCTCTGGAGCCGGAGCCCGTGCAGCTGCTCGCGCTCGAGGTCGCCCATGAGGTCGGTCCCGAATCCGACGGGCACGCCCGCGGCCCGCGCGCGTTCGATGGCGACCCGGCCGTGCTCGAGCACCTCCCCGTTCTTCGCGAGGCCGACGTCGGTCATGCCGAGTGCGGCGCCGTGGCGCGACATCGCGTCGTAGGTCGCGAGCGTGGGCACGAGGTAGGCGTCCGCGGCGGCCATGGCTGCGGCGGTCTCGTCGTCGAGCAGGTTGCCGTGCTCGATCGAGCGGATGCCGCCGCGCAGCGCGTGGACGATCGCGTCGGGCGAGTAGGCGTGCGCCGCGACGTAGCGGTCGCGGCGGGTCGCCTCGTCCGAGACCGCGAGGAGCTCCTCGAGCGAGTACTGCGGGAGCTTGAGCGGATCGGCCGGTGAGATCACGCCGCCCGACGCCATGACCTTGATCGCGTGGGCGCCGCCCCGCAGCCGGGCGCGGACCGCGATCCGGAGCGGGTCGACCCCGTCGACGATCTCCAGGCCGGGGCCGTCGTGGAAGCACAGCGTGTCGTCGACCGCGGTCGGGTCGCCGTGGCCGCCGGTCTGGCTGAGCGCCGCCCCGGTGTAGAAGTAGCGCGGCGACTCGAGCTTGCCCTCCTCGATGGCGCGGTGCAGGCCCGCGTCGCCGCCCGCGACGTCCCGGACGGTCGTGAAGCCCCGGCGGAGCGCCGCACCCAGGCGCAGTCGCGCCGTGAGCGCGGTGTAGCTGAGGTGACGGGTCTCGTTGTGTAGCAGGTTGAGGGACACGGCGTACGCGTGCAGGTGGGCATCGATGAAGCCGGGCGTGACCACGCCGCCGCGCGCGTCGATGACCTGGTCCGGCTCGTCCGCCTCCGCACCGTCCTCGGCGATGAGTCCGTCGCGGATCAGGAGGTCCCGCGGCTCGAGCTCATCGGAGACGCCGTCGAAGACGAGCGCGTTGCGGATGAGCACCGAGCCCCCGCGTCCGGCGAACTCGGTCATGAGGCCAGCTCCGGGAACGCCGCGGCGCGTGCCGCGACGACGGCGGGCGTCGCGTCGCGCACGATGTCGAGCGCGACGGGCACGGATGCCTCGTCGAGGCTGCCTTCCGGACCGAGGAAGTTGATCGACGCGATCGTCTCGCCCCCGTGCACGACGGGTGCGTTGACGATGGCGCCGCAGCCGAGCGCCTCGATCGTCTCCCAGTCGAAGAAGAACTCGCGCACCGCGGTGCGGTCGGCGCCGAGGAACGGACGTTGTCCCGAGATGACCTGCTCCGACCAGATCGGCGAGGTCTGCGACGGGTCGGTGCGCTTGCGCCCGCCCACGGCGTACACCTCGGGGTGCGACGAGTACACGCGCGAGATCTCACCGCCGTCCGGGGTCAGGACGGTGACGGTGAAGAGCACCGTTCCGAGCAGGTCGCGCGCCTGATCGGCGGCTTGGGCGAGGGTCGTCGGCGTCATGGGGATGGAGCTCCTGTTCATGGTCGTTGCGGTGGTGGGTCGGTGGTGGCCGGGGGCGTGACCGGGGTCGGGGTCGTCGCGGTGGTCGTGGTCGCGTGCTGGTCGAGCACGGCCAGGAGGAGATGCGTCGAGAGCTGCTGGTCGGGTTCGTCCAGCCGGACGCCGAGCTCGACCGCCCGGCGCAGGCGGAGCTGGAGCGTGTTGCGGTGGACGCCGAGTGATTCCGCCGCCGCGGTCACCGACCCCGCGTGCCCGAGGTAGGCGACCACCGCGGCCCGCACCTCGGCAGCGTGCGGGTCGGCGAGGAGCCGGGGGAAGGTGCTCTCGGCCAGCTCGCGCGCGTCCTCGACGGGCAGCAGCCGCTGGAGGAGCGGCGTGCCGAGCCGCCGGAAGTCGACGACGCGCCCGTCGGGCTCGGCGAGACGCGCGGCGAACCAGGCGCGGGCGAGCAGCCGGGTGGGCGTCGTCACCGGCTCCCGGTCGAGGGCGACGCCGACGGCGACCCCGAGCGGCCCGAAGGCCGACCGGGTGAGCTCGCGCAGCTCGGGAAGGACGGTCGAATCCTCCGGTGTGAGCGGGATGAACGCGAACCATCCGGTCCGGGTCCGCGCCAGCGGCATCTGTCGGAACTGGCGCCGCCAGCGCTCGCCGAGGACCGGCGCGATCCGATCGGCCTGCGGCCCGGCGTCGCCGCGGGCGACGCGCAGGACGACCGCGAGCAACGGCGTGCCGGGGGGCCAGGGCGGCTCGATCGAGGTCCGGCCGTCCGCCCCGGCCTGCGAGACGGGGGCCTCGGCGACCTCGCCGTCGACGATGCCCTGAGCTCGGGTCGCGGTCAGCGCGGCGAACGAGAGCAGCGGTGCGGCACGCGCGGCGCCGTCGAGCTCGTGTGCGAGGAGGAGCGCACGGACCGTGGCCCGCGCGCGCGTCAGCGCGTGATGCGCGAGCTGCTGGTGCGCGGGGTCCACGATGGCGACGAGCTGCTGGTCGCCGCCCTGCGCCTGGCTCTGCGCCTGGGTCTGCGCCGGGCTCTGCACCGGTGCGAGCGGCACACGGGTCACGCCGGTCGCATCGCCGGCCGCCCCGGACTCGGCGACCGGGATCCCGGCGACGTGGAGTTGCACGAGCGCGCCGTCGAGCTCGCGCGAGAGCTCGTCGAGCACCTCGCCGAGGGTCGCCGCGCGGTTCACCCTGGCGTGCAACGCGTCCAAGCGGGTCAGCACGCCGGCCTCGAGGGCGCCGAGCTCGCGCGCGAGGGCGAGCGCCGTGTGGTCGATGCCCTGGTCCGTCGTGAACAGGGCCACGCCGAACCGGCGCGCGAGCTCGACCACCGTCTCCGAGAACGCCTGGGCCGGCACGATCAGGGCGACCGCCCTGCGCTCCCAGGCGTAGCGCAGTGCGACGGACACGACCCAGCCTCCGAGCGTGAGCTCCTCGCGCAGCAGGACGACGGTGTCGGGGCCGACCGTGAGCACGCGGTCCACGTCGGAGATGATCACGACGTCGCGCACGGACTGGTCGTGGGCGGGCACGTGGTGCGCGGTGAGGGCTCCGCTCCCGAAGGCCGCGAGCAGCTCGGCCAGGAGCACGCCACGCCGGTCGGCGTTCATGTGCCGTCCCGCCCGCGGGTCGCACCCACGACGTGCGTCGCCATCGGCTCGACCATCGCGCGTCCCGCCGGCGAGTACCACTGCGGAGCCGCCGGGAACGAGATGAGGTCGAGCTTGTTGCCGATCCACAGGTCTTCGAGGCTGGCCACGCCGGCGCCCTCGGGCCTGACCATCGTGATGATGTCGGGCACGATCGCCTGCACGCTTCCGTCGACGAGCATCATGAGGATCTCGTTCTGGATCTCCAGCCGGACGATCCGCCCCTGCGCCTCATCGACGAGCGTGACGCTGAACGGCCGGTCCGGCAGGCCCGAGAAGGTGGGGCGGGAGAGCCCTTCGATGTCTGCGACCCGGGCCCTGATGACCTTGCGGATGCCGAGCAGCCGCGAGAGCTCCGCATACTTGGCCTGGGTGGGCTTCGACGAGTGCAGGATCTCACCGATCTCGATGAGCCGGCTCATGCTCCCCTGCACGCCGTGCCGGGCGAGGTCGTCGGCCGACACCGGGTACGAGGCGGTCGCCGCCCAGCCGCCGAACTCGGCGGCGAGGGCGCGGATGAGGCGCTCGGCACGGTCGGGGACCGACACGCCGACGATCGCGGTCTCGCCGGTCGGGCCCGTGAGCCCGACGGGCCCGGCGCTCAGCCCGGCGAGCGCGAGGGTGGTCTGGCTCACGAGCGGGAAGACCCGGCCCATGGGATCCGCGTCGATGACGGGCAGCCCGATCTGCATGGCGACGTAGACGGGCACCATCGCGTTCACGCTCGCCGCCGCGAGCGGGAAGATCCCCTGGACCGACTCGCCGAGCCGGTCTTCCAAGAGCGAGAGCGCGAGGGGGAACTCGTCGCCGACGGGGATCATCTCGGTGGGCAGCAGGCCTTTGTTGACGAACCCCAGCGACGCCGTGCGCGCCTCCGGGTCGAGCTCGTCGACCGAGCACAGCAGCGCGGCGCGTCCGCTCCGGCCGAGGAGCTCGAGCGCGAGGTCGCGATAGTGCAGGCAGCTCGAGTGCTCGACGGTGCACGCGACGAACATCGCACCCGTGCAGAGGTGCTCGATGTCGGCGGCCTCGAGCGGGCGACGGCTCATGCCGCCGCTCGATCCGTCGTGCCGGGCGCGGCCGGGTCGCTCGTGCCGGGCATGGCCGAGCCCGGCGTGGCGGCGATGCCCCGGATGCGGATGTTCACCATCTGCGCCTCGCCGTACGTGGTGGCCACGACGCGGGACTCGGGGATCCGCACGGCCAGCGGATCCGCACCCGAAGCCACCAGGTTCGCGCGCGCGATCGCCTCGCCCTCGCGCAGCGCGCCGTCGACCTCGCTCGCGCTGGTCACCCGCGCGACCCGGTTGTGCCAGTACGACATGGGGACCACGGCCGCTCCCACGGCGATGAGATCGACCTCGGTGGTCACGGCGGGAGTGAGGCCGAACGGTGCGAGCTCGTCGATCGCGCCGTGCGCGAGGACGGTGTAAGGCGGATCGGCCGACCCCGAGACCAGCAGATCCGTGAGCGGGACGACGTGCGCGAAGCTGGAGGCGAGCGGGGTGCCGTCGGCGAGCACGGTCCGGGTGACGACCGAGGGCAGCCCGTCGATGAACTCCCCGATGCGCGCGGCGCCCGGCCTCGCGACGATCACCCGCCCCGCCGTGCGTCCGGCCACGGTCGCCGCACCGATCATCTCTCCGGCGACGTTCGACCGGAGCGAGTGCACCGGCGTGATCGGGAGGCGGTTCAACGGCGTGCATCCTCCCTCGTTCGTCGCAACGTAGGCGCGCGCGTCGGGTCCCACGCTCTGTGCGACCGCATCCGCGAGCTGTGCCGCGAGACGCTCTGAGCTTCCGAGCAGGAGCGCGTTCTGCACCGCCGTGTACTCGCGGACGAGGAGGCTCTCCGAGTAGAACGAGCTCGACTGGGTGATGCTCCCGGAGCGTGAGCCCGCGCGCAGGATCTCGGCCGCGCGACGTTCGTGGTCGGGGCTCACGAGCGATCCGGCCGCCGAGACCACGACGTGCGCCCCGCGGGGTATGGCGGCGGCGAGCCGGTGCAGCGCGGGCTCCTCGAGCGGGATCAGCTCGTTGCCGAGCGCACCGTGCCCACCCTGGACGTTGGTCACGGTGACGGGCAGGTCGGCGGCTCGCCACAGATGCGGCCGGGGCTCGGCCGGGTGCCGGGGTTCGATGAGCACCGAGACGACACCGGCCCCGGGCTCGCGGGCGAGGGCACGGCTCACGTCGAACACGACCGACGCCACGGGTGCCGGGCAGGACGCCGCGAGCGTCATGAGCACCGCCTCCACCGCGCCGGGGAGATCGCCGTCCACCGCCCGCGCGGCGAACTCGAAGTCACCGCCGGGACGCCGGCCGGCACCCGAGACCGCCTCGTCCGTGACACGTACGCCGATTCGCATGCTGTCCTTCCCGTCGGCGGGGGTCGCTCGATGAAGGTCGCCGTCGCGTCTATACTCGCGCGCGGCGGGATCTCCGGGAAAGCCACGCGTCGGCGGCGACCGCGACGAGGATCAGGGCACCGGTCACGACCTGCTGATAGGTGGTGTCCCACCTGAGCAGGTTGAAGCCGTTGCCGATGATCGTCAGGATGATGACGCCGACCACCGTGCGCCAGACGGCCCCGGTGCCGCCGAGGATGCTCGTGCCGCCGATGACGACGGCGGCGATCGCGGTGAGCTCCATGCCGATCCCCATCGACGGTTGCGCGGATCCGGCGCGCGAGGCGAGCACCATGCCGGCCGCGGCCGCGCAGACTCCGTTGATCGCGAACACGGAGATGTGGATGAGCGGGGTGCGGACACCGCTGAGCCGGGCGGCCTCCTCGTTCCCGCCGACGGCGTAGATGCGGCGTCCGAACGTCGTCCCCCACAGCACCAGGCCGAGCACGACGGTCACGATGATGAGCAGGACCGTGCCGCCCGAGATCCCGCCCCACACGGGAAGGGCCCAGACCCGGAACGCCTGCAGCTGGTCGCTCGGCACGGCCAGGATCATCCCCCCGGTGAGCACGATCGCGAGCCCCCGGTAGATGATGCTGATGGCGAGCGATCCGATGAACGAGTTCACCCTCGTGGCGACGATGATGGTGCCCGTGATCGTGCCGAGGACGGCCCCGACCACGAGCGCGCCGACGAAGCCGAGCGCCACGCCGAGGTGCGTCGTGAGGAACACGCCGGCCACCGCGGACACGGCGAGCGTGGCCGAGGCCGACAGGTCGAACACCCCCGAGACGATGCAGAGCGTCGCACCGACGGCGAGCAGGCCGATGACGACGGCCTGATCCAGCAGGTTGACGATGTTCTGGCTCGTGAGGAAGGTGTTCGTCGCGAGACTCAGGAAGAGGACGATGGCGAGCAGACCGCCCAGGATGCCGAAGTCCTTGAGGTCGATGCGGCGGCGTCGGGGTTTCGGCTGGGCCGGCGGGGCGAGCTCCTGCGTGGAAGTCACGGATTCATCTCCTAGAGGAATGCGGCGGACATGATGTCCTCGCGGTCGGCTGGCGCGGTGAACTCGGCGACGGTTCGGCCCCGTCGGAGGACGAGGATCCGGTGGGAGAGCGCCATGACCTCTTCGAGTTCGGAGCTGACGACGATCACGGCGGTGCCGGCCGCGGCGAGGTCGAGGATCAGGGTGTGGATGTTGACCTTCGCGGCGATGTCCACTCCGCGGGTCGGCTCGTCGATGAGCAGCACGATCGGCGGCTCGACGAGCCATTTGGCGAACAGCGCCTTCTGCTGGTTCCCGCCCGAGAGCGCGCCGACGGGCACGTGGCCGACGCTTCCGCGCACGTCGACCGTCGTGATGACCCGGTCGACGGCGGCACGTTCGGCGCCGCGGCGCACCACGCCGCCGACCTGGCGGCGCCCGAGGGAGGCGAGGGCGACGTTCTCCGTCGTGTCCCGCGCGAGCACGAGGCCCTCGTCCTTCCGCGACTCCGGCACGAGCGCGAGACCGCGGTCGATCATGCGCCGGATCGAGCCGCGGCGGATGACCCGGCCGCCGATCTCGATGGTGCCCGATCTCCGGCGGTCCGCGCCGAACAGCGCGCGCAGCGTCTCGGAGCGGCCGCTGCCGACCAGGCCCGCGAGCCCGAGGACCTCGCCGGCCCGCACCTCCAGCGACACGTCGGCGATCCGGTCGGTCGTCAGCCGTTCGGTGCGCAGTACGACCGGCGCATCGTCGGGCACCGGATCGGGTGTCCTCGACAGCGCCGCGACCTCACGGCCGACCATGAGGCGCACCAGCGATTCGGTCGTGTGGCCGGCCGCGTCCTCGGTGACGATCTGGGCGCCGTCCCTGAGGACCGTGATCCGGTCGGCGAGACCGAGGATCTCCTCGAGGAAGTGCGAGACGATCACGATCGTGGTGCCCTGCCGCGCGAGCGTGCGGAGGACGGTGAGCAACTGCGCCGTCTCGGTCTCGCCGAGCGCGGCGGTCGGCTCGTCGAGGCACAGGACCCGCGATCCCCGCGCGAGCGCCTTGAGGATCTCGACCTGCTGCGCCGTGCCGAGCGGCAGGGACGCGACGAGGCGGTCCGGGTCGAGGTCGAAGCCGCTCTGCTCGCACAGCTCGTCGAAGCGCGCCCGGTCGGCGCCGGGCCGCACGATCCCCGACGTGTTCGCCCAGTGTCCGAGGAAGACGTTCTCCAGGACGGTGCGATTCGGGACGAGCGCGAGCTCCTGGGCGATCAGGGAGACGCCGTGCGCGATCGACTCCCGTGGACTGCCGAGGCGCGCGGGCGTGCCGTCGAACAGCAGCGTGCCCGCGTCGGCCGTGATCGAGCCGCCGAGGATCTTCAGGAGCGTGGACTTCCCGGCCCCGTTCTCGCCCAGCAGCCCGTGGATCTCACCCGGTGCGATCTCGAGCGTGACGTCGTGCAGGACGGTCACGCCGTGGTACGACTTCCCGATCCCTTCGAGCCCGATGACCGGCGCGCCGACCGGCGCTCTGACCGAGGTGCCCATCGTCATCGCACCCCTCCCTTCCATTGCGTCTGGCTGAGGTGGCGCGGGCGGTGGGCGTCCGGGCGAGGCCGGACGCCCACTGTCCGTGCCGGGGTCAGTCGTCGTAGGTCGCCTCGAACCCTTCGAGGTTCTCGGCCGTGCCGATCGCCCCGAACGACGTGAGGTCCGCCTGGGAGATCGCGACCTCGACGTCCTCGCCGTTGTGCTGCTTGATGCCGAGCTCCGCGGCCGTGAACCCGTTCAGGTAGAGGTCGAGCGCGTAGGTCGCGAACCAGTCGCCGCTGCGCACGGCTTCGACGGCCTGGCGGGATGAGCCGTTGCCGACGAACAGCACCGGGCTGTCCGCTCCGGCCGCGAGGCGCGCGCCGCCGACCGCCTGGGACGAGCCGATGACGACGTTCACGTCGGGGTTGGCGGTGATGATGTCCTGGAACGCGGCCTGACCGCTGTCCGCGGTGTATCCGCCCTCGACCTGGGCCACGACCTCGGCGCCGCCGGCGGTCAGCGTCTCGACGACGGCCTGGGTGCGTGCGTTGTCGAGCGGGAGCGCGCGGAAGCCCTCCATGTACCCGACCTGGCACGGGTCGGCGCCCGCCTCCTCGCACGCGAGCAGTCCCATCTCGCCGAGCTTCTCACCGTTGATCACCGCGGGGTCCACGATCGAGATCGCTCCGTCGATCTGCGGCTCGGCGGTCTCGAAGTCCGGTCCGACCGCGGTGAACTCGACGACGACCGTGATGCCCGCGGCGATGGCCTGCTCGAGCGGGGCCTGGACGACGAGGTTGTCGTTGGCCTGGATGATGATGATGTCGAACTGGCCCGACGTGACGGCGTCGGTGATCTGCTGTGCCTGGAGCTGGCCGTCGAAGTTCGGGTCGACGAACTCGACCGAGGCGCCGTACTCCTCGGCCGCGGCCTCGACGCCGTCGTAGACGCCCTGCGCGAACGAGTTCGCCGCGGCGAACCCGAAGAAGCCGATGCTGAGCGCGTCGTCACCCTCGGTGGGCTCGGACTCGGCCGGTCCGCTGCAGCCGGCGAACGCGACTCCGGCCGCGATGGCCAGGGCCGGAATGGCGAGGTGCTTCCTTCTCATGGTGAATGCCGATCCTCTCGTGAAGTGGTGCGTTCGGGTGGTGCCGGGCTGTGGTGGGCGTGGTCGGCCCGCGTCGCGGGATCCGTCGTCCAGGTTCAGTCCGCGTCGCGGAATCCGTAGTCCGCGGTCGCGCGTTCGGGGGAGATGTAGCCGTTCTCGACGTCGTATCGCACCGCGTCCGGGTCCCGGAGCGCCGCGTCGCCGTACCCGCCGCCCCCGCCGACGGCGAGCCGCACGATCGTGCCCTTCGTCGCGGGGTGGGCGTTGAGTTTGAGCGTGCGGAACTCGTCGGGCTGACCCGGGTTGATGACGACCTCGGGACCCGTCGCCCCTTCACCGCCGAACAGTCCCCATGCGGGGGTGAGGGACCGCTCGAACCACAGACCGAAGACCCCGTCGGCGAGGAACTCGTACTCGCGGACGACGCCGTTCCCGCCGCGCCATTGCCCGGACCCGCCCGAATCCGTCCGGATCGAGTACTCGCGGATCCGGAACGGCCACTTGGTCTCGACCATCTCGATCGGGAAGTCCTGGAGCGAGCCGTTGACGTTGTTGATGAGCGCCGACTCGCCGTCCGAGCCGTCCCAGGCACCCCAGCCGCCGAGGGTCGCCTCCATCGAGACCCAGTCGCGCCCGACCCGCGGATCGAACCCGGCGCTCGTGATGATCATCGAGTCCCCGTGGCTGGCCGCCGCGACCCGGTCGGGCATGGCCGGCGCGAGCGCGCGCGAGACCATGTCGATGAGCATCCCGAGGTGGGAGAAGTACCACTGGCAGGGCGCAGGTGAGACCGCACCGAGGACCGATCCTTCGCGCACCTTGACGGTGAGCGGCCGGAACGACCCGCCGTTGGAGTTGGTCTCGGGGCTGACGAGGATCTTGTAGCCGACCCGGAGCGCCGAGATCGCCTGCGCGACCCCGCAGTTCACGGGCCCGCGGGTCTGGTCTGCGGACTCCGTGACGTCGAACTCGATCTGGTTGCCCGAGACGGTGACCTTGAGCTTGATCGGGATCGGCGTGCCGAGGTCGATGCCGTCGTTGTCGAGGACGCCCTCGGCCGTGTAGACGCCGTCGGGGATCTGGCGCACGCGTTCGAGCTCGAGCTCCTCGGTCTGGCGGAAGATCTCGTCGCGCGCGGCCTCGATGACCTCGAGACCGTACTTGCGGACGAGCTCCTGCATGCGGATCGTCCCGAGTCGCAGCGCCGCGACCATCGCGTGCATGTCACCGACCGTCTGGTACGGGAACCGCGTGTTCGTCTGGATGAGCTCGACCACGTCGGTCTCGACGCCGTCGGCGACCAGTTTGACGGGTCCCATCCGGAACCCCTCCTGGAAGATGTCGGTCGAGTCCATGGACGCGCCGACGTCCTTGCCGCCCATGTCCATCCAGTGCGCCCGCGTCGCGGAGAACCCCACGAGGTCGGCGTCGACGAAGACGGGTGCGAAGATCGTCACGTCATTGAGGTGCGTGCCGCCGATGTAGGCGTCGTTGAGGATCCAGACGTCGCCCTCCTTCCAGACGTCGCGCCCGTACTTCTCCTCGACCGCCTTCGAGCAGGTCTCGATGTTGCCGAGGAAGAGCGGCAGGCCCGCGGACTGGCCGAGCACCTGGTGGTGCTGGTCGAGCAGCGCGACGACGCAGTCGCCGCCCTCGTAGATGATCATCGAGTACGCGGAACGGATGAGCGTGGCGTTCATGTCCTCTGCAGCGCTGGTCAGCGCGTTGCGGAGGATCTCCACGGTGACCGGATCGACCGTCACCTGCGTCGTCGCGGTGGGGTCCGTGTTCGTGAGCGTCATGGCGTTCAGGCCTCGCTTTCGATCTCGAGATTGGTGATGACGAGGGAACCGTGGGCGTCGACCCGCACGGTGAACCCAGGGGGGACGACGGTCGTCGCCGTGGCCTCGATGACGATCGCGGGGCCGGTGAACTCGTGCCCGGCGCCCAGGTCGTCGCGTTCGGTCACGATGGTGTCGACCGCCTCGCCGTCGAACACCACCTGCCGGATCTCGTGCACGAACTCGGCGCTCGCCGCATCCGCCACGGTGAACGCGCTCGGGTTCTCGAGCCGTCCGACCACCCGGGTGCGCAGCGTCACGATCTCGATCGGCGCCCCGAGCGTCGAGTGCCCGTAGCGGGCCTCGTACGCGGTCGCGAAGCGCCGGCCGAGCGCGTCCAGGAAGTCCGCGTCCAGCGGCTCGTCGGCGTCGCGAAGCGGCACCGTGAGGAAGTACTCCTGGCCGAGGTAGCGCACGTCGACCGCGTGCTCGGCGTACCGGTCGGCCGAGGGGATGCCCTCGCTCTCGAGGGACGTGAGCGCCTCGGCCTCGACGCCGCGGAGCACGCGCGACATGTCCGTCGGGTCGATGTCCTCGTCGAGAAAGTAGTACGGCTCGGTGAAGTCGCGCCGGATGTCGCCCTGGAGCATGCCCCATGCGGAGAAGGCACCGGGGAAGCGGGGCACGATGGTCTCGCGGATGCCGAGCTCCTTGGCCAGGAACACCGCGTGCATGGGGCCCGCGCCGCCGAAGGCGACGAGCGAGAAGTCGCGCGGCTCGATGCCGCGCGAGATCGTGATGGTGCGGATGGCCTGCGCCATCTGCGAGTTCGCGACGTTGCAGATCCCCTCGGCGATCTCGATCGCATCGAACCCGAGCCGGTTGCCCACGGTCTCGAGGGCGCGGACGGCGGCCTCACGATCCAACTGCATCTGGCCGCCCGCGAAGTTCTCGGCGTCGACGCGGCCGAGCACGAAGTTCGCGTCGGTCACGGTCGGCTCGGTTCCGCCGCGCCCGTAGCACGCGGGACCCGGCTGTGCGCCCGCGGAGCGCGGGCCGACGCGGAGGCCGCCGGCCTCGATCCAGGCCACCGACCCGCCACCGGCGCCGATGGTGTGGATGTTCACGATGCTCATGAGCATGGGCAGGCCCTCGAGCGCCGCCTCGGTCGACACGTCGGGGGTGCCGTCCACGACGAGCGAGACGTCGAACGACGTGCCGCCCATGTCGACGCCGATGAGGTTGCGGTTGCCGACGATCTTCGTCAGCGCCTCGCCGCCGATCGCGCCGCCCACCGGGCCCGAGAGCAGCGTCTGCAGCGGCCGCTCGCGTGCCGACTTGGCGGTGAGCACGCCGCCCGAGGACTGCATGATGTGCAGCGGCGCGTCGACCCCGCGGCCCCCGAGCTGCTCCTCGAGGTCGAGCAGGTACGAGCGGACGACCGGCCCCGTGTACGCCTCGATGACGGCCGACGAGGTCCGCTCGTACTCGCGCCATTCCTTCGCGGCCTCGTGCGAGAGCGAGACGGTGAAGTCCTCGCCGAGGACCTCGCGCAGGATCTCACGGGTTCGCAGCTCGTGCGTCGGGTTGCGGTAGCTGAACAGGTAGCCGACGGCGACCGCGCCGTACCCTTCGTCCTTCGCGCGGTGCGCGGCCGCGCGCACGGCCTCCTCGTCGAGCGGCGCGAGCTCGCTGCCGTCGTACTGGAACCGCCCGGGGATGCCGACCACGTCGCGTCGTTCGATGAGCGGCTCGGGCTTGCGGTACTGCGCGTCGTACAGGCGGTGCCGCGGACCGCGAGCGATGTGGTAGACGTCCTGCGCCCCGTCCGTCGCGAGCAGCAGCACCCGCACGCCGCGCCGTTCGAGGAATGCGTTCAGGCCCTGCGTCGTGCCGTGGACGATGAAGTCGATGTCGGCGAGATCGTCGATGAGCGATTCGAGGCCGCCCAGCACCCCGGTGCTGAGATGCCCCGGAGTCGTCGACGCCTTCGCGGCCCGGAACTGCCCGGTCGTCTCGTCGAACGTCACGATGTCCGTGAATGTCCCGCCGATGTCCATCGACACCCTGTAGCTGGTCACGTGCTGCCCTCCCGGTCCGTCTGATAAGCGTGAATGCTATGCACGGCCGAGATCGGCGCCGTGTGCAGAACGCCGCAGGGGAGGGTGCGCGAGCGGGCACATTGCCCGATCTCAGTGGGATGGATGCGCCTCGCGCCGGAAAATTCGGGCTTGACCGGTGTGGTTCGGCCGTTCCCGAAGGATGTTTCGGCGAGGTAAAACCTGTGCGGGGCGGTCGCTATTCGACCAGCGGGAGGGTCGCGCCGTCGCGCGTCGCCGCGTTCAGCGCACGTGCGTCGAGGCTCGCGTCCCAGAGCGAGACGACGGATGCTCCGAGTCGATCCTCGAGGCCCGCGAGCGAGCCGACCCGGTAGGTCACGGCCGCGGCCGGGGCATCCGCCTTCGTGAAGCCGTGCGCGAGCGAGCGCATCCAGGACTCGGTCGCGGCCTTGACCGCCGTGTAGTTGGCGCTGCCCGCGCTCGGCCGCGCGACGGTCGTGGACGAGACCGCGGCGATGCGCCCGGCGGGCGAGCCGACGAGGTCGCCCCAGAACGCGCGGCTCACGTGCCGGAGCGCCGTGAACGACCGCTCGAGCATCCGGTAGTCCGCCTCGGACTGGTCGGGGATGCCGCCGCCGCCGCGCCAGCCGCCCACGAGGTGCACGACGCCGTCGAGCCGGCCCGCGCGAGCGTGCACGCGCTCGGCGAGCTCGCGCACCCCGTCGTCGTCGGCGAGGTCGGCGACCTCGCCGACGGCTCCCGGGACCTCGGTCTCGAGCGCACGCACCCGGGTCTCGTCGCGGCCCGCGACGATCACCCGCGCGCCGCCGAGCGCGAGCGCGCGGGCGACCGCGAGGCCGGACGGGCTCGTCGCTCCCGCGACGAGCACCGCCCGGCCGGTGAGGCCCGCGCCGGGCCCGGGCGCGCCGGATGCCTCAGCCATCCGTCTTCGCGGTGATGCCGACCGTGGACTCGATGACCGGTCGCAGCTTCTTGTCGAGCGCCTCGTAGAACATCGACAGCGGGAACTCGTCGTCGAGCACGAGGTCGGTGTACCCCTTGGGTGGCCCCGCGAGCACCTCGCGCGGCAGCCCCTCGGCCCAGACCGACGCGGGATTCGGCGTGAGCACACCGCGCACGAGCTCGTACGCGGCGAGCCAGTGCGCGGTCTTTGGCCGGTCGATCGACTTCCAGTACAGCTCGTCGATCGCGTCGCCGAGGGCGACGACCGCGTCGGGCACGGCGGCCCAGTCGAAGCTCAGCGAGACGTCCGTCCACTCGAGCACGTGCCGCTGGTGCAGCCACGCGAACAGCAGCTGGCCGCCGAGCCCGTCGTAGTTGCGCACGCGTGAGCCCGTGACCGCGAACCGGAAGATCCGGTCGAAGATCACCGCGTACTGGACGAGCCTCGCGTGCTCGGCGAGCTGCGCGTCGATGGGCGACAGTGACTCGCCCGCGTCGACGCGCGTGGCCAGCCCGCGCTCGATCTTGACCGACTCGCGGAACGCCGTGAGGTCGCAGCGCAGCTCCTCGAGCGAGTACAGGAAGAACGGCATGCGCTGCTTGATCATGAACGGATCGAACGGCAGGTCCCCGCGCATGTGCGTGCGGTCGTGGATGAGGTCCCACATGACGAACGTGCGTTCGGCGAGGTCGTGATCGTCGAGCAGTCGCGCGGCGCCGGCGGGAAGCTCGAGCTTCGTGATCTCCGACGCCGCCCGCACGACGCGCCGGTAGCGCGCCGCCTCCCGGTCCTGGAAGATCGCGCCCCATGTGAACGGCGGGATCTCGCGCATCGCGACCGTCTCGGGGAACAGCACGGCCGAGTTCGTGTCGTAGCCGGGCGTGAAGTCCACGAGCCGCAGGCTCACGAAGAGCCGGTTGCCGTAGTCGCCCGCCTCGAGCGCGGCGATGAACTCGGGCCAGATCGTCTCGACGACGAGCGCCTCGACGTGCCGGTCGGGCGAGCCGTTCTGGGTCGTCATCGGGAAGACCACCAGATGGCGGAGCCCGTCGACGCGATGCCGCTGCGGCTGGAACGCCACGAGCGAGTCGAGGAAGTCGGGCACGCCGAAGCCCTCGGCCGCCCAGCGACGGAAGTCGAGCACCGACGCCTCGAGGTACTCCGCGTCGAGCGGGAATCGCGGCGCGAGCGCGGCGATCGCGGTCACGATCGTCTCGACCAGCGCGGATGCCTCGGGGTGAGCGGATGTCTCGGGGACCGAGCCGTCCTTGGCCTGCAACGCCTGCAGTCGCGTCGCCGCCTCCTTGAGCCGCCGCCAGGCGGGGTCGTGCTCGACGTCGTGGGCGAGCGCGAGCACGCCGGTCTCGTCTTCGAGGACCTCGGGTTCGCCAACGATCGCGGCCATGCTGGTCTGTGACATCGGAACCTCCGTCCTCGGGGTCGGGCTGATATACGGCGGAAATCGACCGTTCCTCCCAGGCTAGGAGCGAAACCGTGGCGAATGGTTGTCGCTCGGCGCGGGAATCGTGCGTGCACGCAGGATTTCGCCGCGATTCTCGCCGCCCAGCGCAACCCAGGACTAGAGGGGATGCAGAGCGAAGGCATAGCTTGGTCATAGGCCGCGTCCGTACGGTCGCAGCACACCACCAACGAAACGAGGCCGTTCCATGTCCGCATCACGTCCGTCCGCCGCTGTGAAGCTGCTCCTGCCCGTCGTCGCGCTCGTCATCTCGCTCATCGCCGCCGTGATCGGCGCGCTCTGGACCTCGTCGGCGAACTCGACGCTCTCAGCCGCGCTCACGAGCCAGACCGGGACGGCCGCCGACGTGTACGGCAGCCAGTCGCTCATCGTGGTGTCATCGGCGCTGCTCTCGGCGGGCATCATCGGTGTCGTCGTGTCGCTCGCCGCGCTCGGCATCCTGATCGGGCTCGGCGCGTTCGCACGCCCCGACACCGAGCCCGCGGCGGATGCGTTCGCCGATGACGCCGAGTACGGCGAGTACGAGCGCGCCGAGGAGGCCGTGCCCGCCGGCGCCGTGCCCGCGGCTGCGGCACCCGCCGCGCAGGCGGCCGCACCGGTCGCGGCGACCCCCGCGACGCCCGCCCGCCCGGCCGACGAGCCCCTCATCGAGACCTCGGCCAACGACGCGCCCGACGTGCCCGCGACCCCGACCGAGGCGCCGACGACCTCCGAGGAGGCGGACCGCCGCCCCTGACGCCCCGCCCCGTTGGTCGAGTAGCGACCGACGAAGGAGGGAGCGTATCGAGACCCGGTGGTTGCGCGCAGAGTTCAGCTCGGCAGGGTCTCGATACGCTCGCTGGCGCTCGCTACTCGACCGGCGGGCGGCCCGCGAGCACCTGCGCGATGCGCTCGGGCACGGTCGCGTCCTGCAGTGACGTCGTGTCGCCGAGCGGGCGGCCCTCGGCGAGGTCGACGAGCAGGCGCCGCATGATCTTGCCCGATCTCGTCTTCGGCAGCTCGGCGACGAACACGAGGTCGCGCGGCTTCGCGATCGGCCCGATGGCCGTGGCGACGTGCGCGCGCAGCGCGGCGGCCCGGGCGGATGCCTCGGGCGAGGCATCCGCCCGCTCGCCGGCGCCGTCGCGCCCGACGACGAACGCCGCGATCGCCTCGCCGGTCGTGGCGTCCGAGACGCCGACGACGCCGGCCTCGGCGACGTCGGGGTGCGCGACCAGCGCCGACTCGATCTCGATGGTCGAGAGCCGGTGGCCTGACACGTTGATGACGTCGTCGACGCGACCGAGCAGCCAGATGTCGCCGTCGGCGTCGAGCCGCGCGCCGTCACCCGAGAAGAACGAGCCGCGGTGCGCGAAGCGCGCCCAGTACGAGTCGCGGTAGCGGTCGGGGTCGCCCCACACGGTGCGGGCCATGCCGGGCCAGGTGCCGTCGATCACGAGGTATCCGCCCTGGCCGCGCGCGACCTCGTCGCCGTGTTCGTCGACGACGCGCGTCGTGAGGCCTGGCAGGGCGCCCAGTGAGGATCCGGGCTTCAGCGTCGACACTCCGGGCAACGGGGCCATGACGCCCGCGCCGGTCTCGGACTGCCACCACGTGTCGACGATGGGCGCGCGGCCTCCGCCGATCTGCTCGTGGAACCAGACCCAGGCCGCAGGGTTGATCGCCTCTCCGACCGAGCCGAGCAGGCGGATGCTCGAACGGTCGAGGCCCTCGGGCAGCCCGTCGGGGAACCAGCTCATGAACGACCTGATCAGGGTCGGCGCCGTGTAGTAGGTCGTGACGCGGGACCGCTCGATGATCTCGAAGTGCCGGCCGGCATGGGGCGTGTTCGGGGTGCCCTCGTAGATCACGCTCGTGACGCCGTTGAGCAGCGGCCCGTAGAGCTCGTACGTGTGCGCGGTGACCCACGCGAGGTCGGCGGTGCACCAGTAGACGTCGTCGGGCTTGACGTCGAACACGGCCCACTGCGTGTACGCCGCGTGCGTGAGGTAGCCGCCCGTGGTGTGCACGAGCCCCTTCGGCTTCCCGGTCGTCCCCGAGGTGTAGATGATGAACAGCGGCGTCTCGGCGTCGAAGTACTCGGGCTCGTGGGTGTCGGGCTGCCGGTCGACGAGCTCGTGCCACCAGACGTCGCGGCCTTCGGTCCAGGGCAGGTCGGGCGTCTCGTCGCCCGTGCGCCGGATCACGAGCACATGCTCGATCGACGGCACGCCCTCGACCGCGGCATCCGCCGCCGCCTTGACCGGCACCGCCGCGCCGCGCCGGAACTGCCCGTCGGTCGTCACGAGAAGCTTCGCGCGGGTGTCCTCGACACGGAACCGCAGCGCCTCGGCCGAGAACCCGCCGAACACGAGCGAGTGGATGGCGCCGAGGCGTGCGATCGCGAGCGTCACGATCACCGTCTCGGCGAGGACCGGCAGGTAGACGACCACCCGGTCGCCCTTCGTCACGCCGAGCTCGGTCAGCGCGTTCGCGGCCTTCGCGACCTCGCGCTCCAGCTCGGCGTAGGTGAGCGTGCGCCGGTCGCCGCGCTCGCCCTCGAAGAAGAACGCGACCTTGTCGCCGAGGCCGGCCGCGACGTGCCGGTCGACGCAGTTCACCGCGGCGTTGAGCTTTCCGCCCGCGAACCACGTCGCGCCCACGTCGCCGCCCGCCGGTCCCGCTGGTCGAGTCGCGGGCGACGAAGTCGGATGCGTATCGAGACCCCCCGCCCCCGTCGCCGGATGCACCCACGTGTGCGCCGTGTGCCACCGCTCGGCCCAGTCGAGCCGTTCGGCCTGCTGCTCCCAGAACCCGACCGGGTCGGCCGCGGCCGCCTCGTACAGCTCGGCGGCGAGCTCGGGCGTCACGTTCGCGCGCGCCGCGAACTCCGCGGGCGCGGGGAAGCGCCGCTGCTCGTCGAGCAGGGTGTCGATCGTCATGAGTCGGGTTCCTTCGCCGTCCGGCTCGCGGCGCCGTCGGCGCGAAGCATCCGTCACCCCGACGCTAGGCGACCCGCCGCTCGCGCGCTGGCCCGCACGTCACGCTCGGTAACGCTTCCCTCGCCGCACTCGCTCCCGAGGGGTCGGCTCGCGAGGGGTCGGCTCGCGAGGGGTCGGCTCGCGAGCGGTCGCAGATGGCGGGTGTCTTGCGACAGGACCCGCCATCCGCGACTTCTCGAGGCCGCGTGGGGACGTCGGCCGCGCTACGCCCAGCGCTTGACGGCCCAGCGCTCGAACAGGCCGATGAGCGCGTCGGAGAGCTTGCCGAGCACCGCGAGCGTGATGATCGCGAGGAAGATGCGGTCGATGCGGCCGTTCTGGCCCGAGTCGTTGAGCAGGAAGCCGAGGCCCATGGAGCTCGCGATGAGCTCCGCGGCCACGAGGAACAGCCAGGCCTGCGCGAGCGCGAGTCGCAGCGCCGATACCACCGACGGCACGACCGCGGGCAGCTGCACCGCGCCGAACAGCCGGAACCCGCGCAGCCCGAACGCCCGGCCCGCCTCGAGCAGCTGCCGGTCGACGTGCCGCAGCGACGACGCCACGATCGTGTAGACGGGGAAGAACGCGCCGATCGCGATCAGGATGACCTTCGAGTCCTCGCCGATGCCGAACCACAGGATGAGGAGTGGCACCCACGCGAGCGACGGCACCGCACGGATCCCGCCGAGGGTCGGGGAGAGCAGGATGTCGCCGAGCTTCGAGAGCCCGACGACCGCGCCCACGGCGAGCCCGATCACGGCGCCGAACGCGAAGCCGAGGAACACGCGCTGGGTCGAGATCGCGACGTAGAGGCCGAGCAGCCCGCGTTCGGCGAGGTCGACCGCCGCGAGCCACACCATCTCGGGGCTCGGCAGCATCGACAGCGCCACGAGGCCGCTCGTCGACACGAACTGCCACGTCGCGAGCAGCGCGAGCGGGATCAGCGCGCCGCCCACGATCCGGAACCAGCGCCGGTTCACGAGGCGGGTGCGGTTCGCGGGCACGGATGCCTCGGGCGATCCGGATGCCCCGGGCCGCGGCTCGCTCGGCCGCCGGTCGACACCCGACGAGCCCTGCCAGCCGGCGGCGGCGGCGCCCAGGCCGTCCTGCGTCACGGGCGCGGCGAACTGCCCGTCGACCGACGTCGCTGCCCCGTCAGCCGGTCGAGTAGCGCGCGACGAAGGAGCACGCGTATCGAGACCCGCGTCCGCGTCCGAGACATCCGTCCGCCCCGAGGCATCCGTCATCGCTCTGTCCTTCCCTGGAGCCGCTTACTCGAAGCGGCTCGGGTCCGCCTGCGTGACGAACTCGTCGTTGATGAGCGTGTCGAGCGCCTGGTCGACCTGCTGCTGGGTGGCGACATCGCCGAGCTCGACGAAGATCGGGCCGATCTTCTCGAGCACCGCGACCTGCGCGTCGCCCGGCACCGGGTCGACGTCGAGGTTCGAGCGCTCGTCGATGACCTTGGTCGCGACCGCGAGGTCGAGGCCGGCGACGTCGGCGAGGATCTGCGCGGTCTCCTCGAGGTTCGCCTGCGCCCACGCGCGGGCCTGCTCGTACGCGTCGACGACGGCCTGCGCGACCTCGGGCTTGCCTTCGAGGAAGTCCTCGCGCGCGTTCAGGAAGCCGTAGCTGTTGAAGTCGACGTCGCGGTAGAACAGCGTCGCGCCCGCCTCTTCGGCCCCGGCCATGATCGGGTCGAGGCCCGACCAGGCGTCGACCGAGCCGTTCTGCAGCGCGGCCCAGCCGTCGGCGTGCTGCAGGTTCTGCACGACGATGTCCTCGGGCGAGAGCCCTTCGGCCTCGAGCGACTGCAACAGGAAGAAGTACGGGTCGGTGCCCTTGGTCGCGGCGACCTGCTTGCCCTTCAGGTCTTCGACCGAGCCGATCTCGGAGCCGGGAGCCGCGACGAGCGCGGCCCACTCGGGCTGCGAGTAGATGTCGATGACCTGGATCGGCGAGCCGTTCGAGCGTGCGAGCAGCGCGGCCGAGCCAGCCGTCGAGCCCACCTCGACGGCGCCGGCGCGCAGCGCCTCGTTCGCCTTGTTCGAGCCGGCCGACTGCACCCAGGTGACCTCGAGGCCCGCGTCTTCGAGCCAGCCCTGGTCCTTGATGATGAGGCTCAGCGGGTTGTAGGTCGCGTAGTCGATCGCGAGCGTCTGGCCCTCGAGCGAGACGGCCTCGCCTGCGGCGCTCGGCTCGGGTGCGGCGTTGCTGCCCTCGCCGGCGACGCAGCCGGTGAGGAGCAGGGCGCTTGCGGCGGCCGCGCCGATCAGCGCGGTGCGGAGGGTCGTGGTGCGGGTCATGCGTGGCTCCTCTGGTGCGGGTGTGGGTCGCAGGTCGGTGAGGTGGTGCTGGCTGTGTGGTGCTTGGCTGTGTGGTGCGGGTCTGGCTGTGCGGTCGGTCAGTAGGGGAAGGCCGGGATGGTCGTCGTCGAGGGGATGCCTCGCGCGGACCCGTGCCGGTCGATGCCGAGTCCGTCGAGGAGCCGGCCGCGGAGCTCGGCGAGCTCCGCGGATCCGCGGTCGCGCGGGCGCGTGCCCGGGACGACGACGGTCTGCTGGATGATCGCGCCGGGCTGTGCGGGCGCGGCGTCGTCGCGCGGGCTCGGCTCCTCGGCGCCGAGCAGGATGATGCGGTCGGCGAGCTGCAGCGCCTCGTCGACGTCGTGCGTGACGAGCAGCACGGTCGTGGGTTCCGCGGCGTGCACGTCGAGCAGCAGGTCCTGCATCTTCAGGCGGGTGAGGGCGTCGAGCGCGCCGAACGGCTCGTCGAGGAGCAGCACCGAGGGGTTCCTGGCGAGGGCGCGCGCGAGCGAGGCGCGCTGCGCCATGCCGCCCGAGATCTCGCGCGGCCGGTGCCCGGCGAAGTCGGCGAGACCGACGAGCTCGAGCAGCCGGTCGACGTGCTCGCGGCCGGCCTGCCGTGCGGCGCCGCGCGGCAGGCCGAGCGCGACGTTCTGCGCGACCGAGCGCCACGGCAGGAGGCGGGGCTCCTGGAACCCGACCGCGCAGCGCGTGTCGAAGGGCTTCACGTCGGCGCCGCCGATCGCGACCCGGCCCGAGGTCTGGTGGTCGAGCCCGCCGGCGATGCGCAGCAGGGTCGACTTGCCGCATCCGCTCGGCCCGAGGATCGCGAGGATCTCGCCGGCCTCGACCACGAGGTCGAGGCCGCGGAGCACCGGGCGCGCACCGTCCGCGGTCGGGAACGCGCGGCCGAGGCCCGTGAACTCGACCGGCAGCGCGGCGCCGCCCGGGGCCGGGCGCGGCGTGGTCGAGGTCGTGGTCATGTTCGCTCCGGGGCAAGTCGGCGCAGGTCGGGGGACGTGCCCGACGGTACCGAGGCTCGCGACGCGTGTCAGCCCGGCGCGACCCATGGCGTAACACAGCCGCCGACGCGCGGCGGCACACCCCCGCGTCCCTCGCCCGCGAACCAGCGGGCGGAGCTCAGAGCCCGCGCTCGTTGAGCCAGTCGAGCAGCACGTGCGTGAACTCGCCCGGGTGTTCCACGTTCGGCAGGTGCGCGGCGTCTTGGAAGCAGAAGCCCGTCGCGTCGGGCAAGGCGTCGAGCAGATGTGCGTACTGGGCACGGGCGGGGCTGAGGTCGTACTCGCCGACCATGACGAGCGCGGGCACGCCCAGCTCGGCGAGCCGGTCGTTCGCGGCGGGCTGCAGCGGCTCGGGCGTGCCGACTCCCGCAGGCTGCGAGGCGTTGGGTGCCGCGAGCTCGTGGGCGAACGCGACGAAGTCCGGGTCGAGGTCGGTCTCGAGGCGCAGCGAACCGGCCGCCCACAGCGCGGTCTCGAGGCGTGTGAGCGCGTGCCGGTCGCCCGACTCCGCCGCGGCGTCGAGCGCGTCGAAGCGGCGATGCTCCTCCTCGGTCAGGGAGGAGGCCGCGAACCCGCTGGGCCCGCCGCCGACGAGCACGACGCCGTCGACCCGGTCGGGTGACTCGAATGCGAGGTCGAGCGCGATCGTCGCACCGCGGCCCGCGCCGACGAGCGTCGCCGACGGCACCGCGAGGTGATCCATGACCGCGCGCACGTCCGCCCGATTGGAGTACGGCACGTCCTCATGCGTCGACGCGCCGAAGCCGCGCAGGTCGAGCCGCACGACGCGATGGCCCGCCGCGAGCGCCGCGATCTGCGGCTCCCACATGCGCATTGTCGCGACGCCCGAGTGCAGCAGGACGAGCGCGGGCGCCGACACCGGACCCTGGGCGTCGTAGGCGAGTTCGGCACCGGGCACGGCGAGCATGGGCATGGTTCGAGCGTAGGCGGCCGTGCTGAGAGCTGACCCGCCGCTCACTCGTCGTCCCCGTCGGACCCGCCGCGATTGCCGTTGCCGTTGTTCCCGTTGTTCCCGTTCCCGTTGTTGCCGGGGCCGCTGCGGTCGCGGTCGTTGTCGCGCTCGGCGCGCCGGGCCGCTTCCTCGGCTGCCGCTTCCTCGGCGGCGGCCTGCTCGGCCGCGACCCGCGCGGCCTCCGCGGCGGCGGCCTGCTGCGCGGCCTCGGCCGCTTCGCGTGCGGCCTGTTCAGCAGCCTGCTGCGCCTGAATCTGCGCGTCGAGGTCGGCGCGCACCGTCGCGATCGCACCGGTGATCCGCGCCTCGCGCGCGTCGCCGAGCGTGCCGGCTTCGGATGCCTCGGCCACCGCGGTCTCGAGCAGCGCGAGCTCGGCCGTCGCGCCCGCGAAGTCACCCGCGAGCGAGCGTTCGGCGATCGCGGCGACCTGCTCGCGGAACGCGGCGGCGTCTTCCGCGCCGAGGTCGGGCTGGGCGACGCACCCGGTGAGGGCGAGACCGGAGACGAGCGCGACCGCGACGAGGCCACGGGCCGCTCGTCGCCGCGCCGGTGCGCGTGTGGTCCCGGCGGCGAGCCCGGGAGCGCCTCGGCCGGTGACCGCGGCGCGCGGTGCGGATGTGCTCGCCGTCCGCCCGGTCACCGCGGGCGCAGCGCGTTCCGCGGCGGCTTCCGGCGCACGTCGTCGCATCATGGCGTCACCGCCTCCTCCAGCTCTTCGAGATGCACACCGAGCTCGCCCGGCACGCTCGGGATCGGCGCGGGCGTCGGCTCGGGCTCGCCGCCCCCGGTCGTCGAGAGCAGCATCGGCAGCGTGATCGCCACCATCACCACCAGCGCCGCAACGGCGCCCACCGGGATGAGCCACGCCGGCCGCCGACGGTGGCCACGCGTCCCCGTCCCCGCCTTCGTGCCCGTCGGCTCCCCGAGCCGCATCGTCGGGGCGTCGCCGTGTTCGTCGAGCTCCTCGGCCGCGAGCATCCCGGTCTCGGCGTCACGCCCGTGTGCGCGCTGAGCGCCATTGAACAGTCCGGTCGGCTCGGGCATCAGCCCCGTCGCCTCGGAGCGGACCGTGCGCTGATCGGCTGCCCGCTCGGCGTCGACCTGCGGGTTCGTCCCGCCCGAGGCATCCGCCCGCTCGCGCATCTCGCCCGTCGCTGCGCCACCTACGCCGTCCTGCGCCACCCCGGGTGGCGCAGACCCGCCCGAACTGGCGCGCAGGCCGGCGCCCGGCTCGTCGCCGAGATCGGGCCCGAGCGCAGCCGCGGCCACCGCGACCTCGAGCGCGGACGGCCGGTCGCCGGGCTCCCGCGCGAGCATGGCCGCGATCAGCGCACGCCAGTCGGCGCCGAGGAACCCCGGCAGCTCGGGGTCGCGCGTGAGACGCGCGCTCGCGGCCTCGAGCGCGGGCCCGGGGAACACCGCGCGGCCCGTGCGCGACTCGAGCAGCAGCAGCCCGAGCGCGTAGATGTCGGAACCCGGCCCCGCGCCCAGCCCGCGCACCTGCTCGGGCGCGAGGTAGGCGGGTGTGCCGATGAGGCCGCCCGTCGCGGTCAGGTGTGCGTCGTCGACGAGCCGGGCGATGCCGAAGTCGGCGAGCTTCGCCCGCCAGGCCCGTGTCGGCACGGGCGACGGCGCGAGCAGCACGTTCGCGGGCTTGACGTCGCGGTGCACGATGCCGCGCGTGTGGATCATGTGCAGGGCCTCGGCGAGCTCGACCGTCATCGCGGCCGCCGTGTCGGCGTCGAGCGGTCCATCGGCGTCGAGCCGTTCGCGCAGGTTCGGGCCCTCGACGAGCTCCATGACGAGGAACTCCCGGCCCGTGCCCGGATCGCGCACCGAGTCGTGCAGGGTCACGAGCGCCGGGTGGGTGAGGCTCGCGAGCAGTGCGGTCTCGGATCTGCGCCGTTCGGGGTCATCGAGGCCCTCGGCGCCGCGGAAGACCTTGATCGCGACCTCGCGGCCGAGCGCCAGGTCGGTCGCGCGGTACACGGTCGCCACACCGCCGCGGCCGATGAGCCCGGTCACGCGATAGCGCTCGCCGAGCACCGCGCCGACGAGCCCGTCGTCGACGGCAGAGTCTGGAGGTGCCGCAGTCACGCAAGCGAGAGTAGACCCGGTGCGTGGACCTGTGCCTGGGGTTGCGCTAGCCGAAGATCATGGGCAGGTCGCCCTCGTCGTCGCCGCCGAGATCGAGATCGGCGAGCACCGGCACGTGATCGCTCGGGGCATCGCCCTTCCGCTCGTTGCGGTGGATCGAGGCATCCGTCACCGCGTGCGCGAACGCGGCCGACCCGAGGATGAAGTCGATGCGCATGCCCTCGTTGCGCGGGAACTTGAGCTGCTTGTAGTCCCAGTAGGTGTACAGCCCCTCGGGCACGCGTGCCCGCACGACGTCGCTCACGCCCGCGTTCTCGAGCGTGAAGTATGCGTCGCGTTCGGCGGGGGAGACGTGCGTGGTCACGCCCACGACGACGGCGGGGTCGCCGTTGTCGACGTCGAGCGGCGCGATGTTGAAGTCGCCCATGAGCGCGAACGGCACCTCGGGACGCGCCGTGGTCTCGGCGCGCGTGTACTCGGTGAGCGCCGCGAGCCAGTCGAGCTTGTACGTGTAGTGCGGGTCGCCGAGGGAGCGCCCGTTGGGCACGTACAGGCTCCAAAGCCGCACGCCCTCGACAGTCGCGCCGAGCGCGCGCGCCTCGAGCGGCAGCTCGGGCCCGTCATGCCCCTTCAGGAAGCCCGGCTGGCCCGGGAAGTGCGTCTCGACCTCGGTGAGCGGATGCCTCGACGCGATCGCGACCCCGTTCCACTGGTTCAGGCCGTGCGCGACGACCTCGTACCCGGCCTCCTCGAAGGGTGCGTAGGGGAACTGCTCGGGCTTGCACTTGATCTCCTGCATGGCGAGCACATCGACGTCTTCACGCACCATCCAGTCGACCACGCGGGCGAATCGGGTTCGGATGGAGTTGACGTTCCACGTGGCGATGCGCATCCTCTCAGCGTAGAAGACGCCGCCGACGCCGGCCGCTCAGTCCACAGCGCCGCCCGACCGCGGCGGGGTGCGTCCGATCCGCGGCACGATCGTCCAGAACACGATGAGCACCGCCAGCGCGATGCCGAGCGCGATGAAGCCCGCTGCGCGGTTCAGCACGACGTCGAAGATCAGGCTCGTGACTCCCGCGGCGAGCAACGACACGACCACGAGCAGCGCGATGAGCAACTGGTTCGCCGAGCGCACGAGGCGCTCCTTCTGGCGGAGGCCGAACAGCTGCCGGTGCATGATGACGGGTGCGAGGCCGAGCACGGTCGCGAACCCGGCGAGCACCACGAGCACGAGGTAGAGCCCCTGCTCGTACGGCTCGAGGTCGGCGAACCTCGGCTGGAACGCGACCGCGAGCAGGAAGCCCGTGATGATCGTGGTGCCCGTCTGCACCGCGCGCAGTTCCTGCAGGATGTCGCCCCAGTTGCGGTCGGCCTTTTCGACGGGGGTCTCGTCGCGGCCGTCATCGGGATCGGCGTCGTCGCCGGGCTCGGCACGGTGGGCGGGGGCGGTCATGCATGGATGCTACTGCCGAGGCATGCGCTCGGCAGCAGCCGGTCGCGACGTCGGGGCCCGACTGGGATGATGGTCGGCGGGATCGAGGCAACGGGAGGACGGGCATGCGTTTCAGCGTCGAGGGCGTCGAGGGTATCGGCGAGATCGAACCCGGTGCCCACCTGGCCGCGATCATCGCCGGCGTGACCGAGCTCGAAGACGGCGACATCCTCGTCGTGACCTCGAAGATCGTCTCCAAGGCCGAGGGCCGTATGGTGCCGGGCGCCGACCGTGAGGCCGCGATCACGGCCGAGACCGTGCGGCTCGTCGCGGCCCGCGAGTACGAGGGCGGCGTGACCCGGATCGTCGAGAACCGTCAGGGCATCATCTCGGCCGCGGCGGGCGTCGACGCGTCGAACGCGCCCGACGGCGTGATCCTGCTGCTCCCCGAGGACCCCGACGCCTCGGCGCGCGACCTCGCGACCGGCCTACGCACGCTCACGGGCGCCTCGGTCGGCGTCATCCTCTCCGACACCGTCGGTCGCGCCTGGCGCGAAGGGCAGACCGACATCGCGATCGGTGCGGCCGGCGTGCAGGTCTTCGACGATCTTCGCGGGTCGACGGATGCCTCGGGCAAACCGCTCTCGGTGACCATGCCATGCGTGGCCGACGAGCTGGCCGGTGCGGCCGAGCTGGTCAAGGGCAAGGCCGCGGGCGTCCCGGTCGCCGTGGTGCGCGGTCTCGGCCGGCTCGTGGGCTCGCTGGACCTGCCGGGCGCGCGCAGCATCCAGCGTCCGGCCGAGCGGGACCTCTTCCGGCAGGGCGCCGACGAGGCCTACGACGACGGCTACCGCGCCGGCTTCGACGAGGCGCAGGCCGAGTCCCGCGGCGAGACCCGAGACCCCCTCGCCGAGTAGCGCCCCCCCACGTTGGTCGAGTAGCGAGCCCCAGCGGGCGTATCGAGACCCAGGTCACCCGGTCTCGATACGCATGCTCCTTCGTCGCCCTACTCGACCGACCGGTGGGACCGGCAGGATGGGAGCATGCCCGCGCACATCGGATACGCCGCGATGCTCGAACGATTCCCGCCCGCCGAGGCGGTCGAGCTCGCCGCGCTGGCGGAGCGCCACGGCTTCGCGGGAACCATGGCGAGCGACCACTTCCAGCCGTGGCTGCCCGCGCACGGCGAGTCCTCGTTCGTCTGGAGCGTGCTCGCCGCGATCGGCGCCCGCACGTCGGGCGATCTCGGGCCCGGGGTCACGACGCCCGGGTTCCGCATGCACCCGGCCGTCGTCGCGCAGGCCAGTGCGACGATCGCGGCGATGTACCCGGGGCGGCACTGGCTCGGCCTGGGTTCGGGCGAGGCCCTGAACGAGCACATCGTCGGACGGTACTGGCCTGAGGCGCCCGAGCGCATCGCGCGCATGTTCGAGGCGGTCGAGCTCATCAAGCGTCTCTTCCAGGCGTCCATCGCCGGGCGGGACGTGCGGTTCTCCGGCCAGCATTTCAAGCTCGAGTCCACCCGGCTCTGGACCATGCCGGCCACGCCGCCCGAGGTGCTCGTCGCCGCGAGCGGGCCGGTCACGGCGCGGCGCGCGGGGCGTACGGCCGACGGCCTCATCACCATGAGCGCGCCCGACGACCGGCTCGCCGCGCTGCTGCAGCGGTTCGGCGAGGGCGCGCGCGAGGCGGGTCGGGACCCCGACCGGATGCCTCGCATGCTGCAGCTGCACCTGTCGTGGGCGCCGACCGACGAGCAGGCGATGCGCAATGCACTCGAGGAGTGGCCGATCGCGGGCCTGCGCGCTCCGCGCAGCGACCTGCGTTCGCCGTACGACGTGGAGCACTTCGCGCGCACCGTGCGCCCCGAGGACTTCGCCGGCCGGCTGCTCGTCGGCGCCGACCCCGACCGGCACCGGGCCGCGATCCAGCGCTACCTCGATCTCGGGTTCGACCGTGTCTACTTGCACAACGTCGGCCGCGAGCAGACCGAGTTCCTCGAGGTCTTCGGCCGCGACGTGCTCCCGGGCCTCCGCGCATGACCGCGCCCTCCGACGCCGCCACGCCAGTCGACGCCGCCACGCCAGTCGGAAACGCCGCGAACGGTCGCAGATGGCGGGTGCGCCAGCCCGAAACCCGCCAGGAGCGACCGTTCGATCGGCCGAGCGAGACCGAGGGGGATCGTCTCGATGCCTCCTGGGCGCCTGTGACGTGGACGGTCGTGATCCCGGCGAAGGCGCCCGCACGGGCGAAGACTCGGCTCGCGCCGCACCTCGACGACGCGTCGCGGATGGCGCTCGCACGCGCGTTCGCGGCCGACACGGTCGCGGCCGCGCTCGCCGCGGGCTCGGTCGCGCGCGTGATCGTCGTCGGCGACGACCCGTCCCTCGCGGACGAGGCCGAATTCCTCGACGAGCGTGCCCTCGAGGGGAGCGCCCGCGAGGGGCGTGCACTCGATGAGCGTGGCCTTGAGGGGCGTGGCCTTGAGGGGCGTGCCTCCGACGACCGTGCCCTCGGCGAACGTGCGAAGCCGGCGGGCGCGGGAGCGGGGCTCACGGCGGCGATCGCGCGGGGGATCGCGCACGCGCGGGGAACCGGCGGCGGACACGTCGCGGTGCTGCTCGGCGACCTGCCCTGCCTCACCCCGGACGACCTCGACGATGCGCTCGCGCTCGCCGCGGGACATCCGCTCGCGTTCGTGCCCGATGCCGACGCAACCGGCACGAGCCTCGCGACCGCGCTCGCCGACGTGCGCTTCGCGCCGAGGTTCGGCCCTGACTCCGCCGCGCGGCATCGCGATGCGGGATTCGTGCCGATCGAGGCATCCGCCCGGCTTCGCCGCGATGTCGATACGCTCGCGGCGCTCGAGGACGCGATCGCCCTCGGAACGGGCCCGAACACCGCGCACGTCCTCGCGAACCTCACTGACCGCGGCAACCCGCTGACCGAGTAGACGAGGCGCCGGCGTTCCGCCGGCCCGCCGTCGCCGCCCCGGCACCGCGCCCGCGCCCGCGCCCACGCCGTGGAAAGTGTGTCTGAGGTTGATTGGTGTGTCGGAGGCCGTGCGGGGAGGACCTCCAACACACAAACGGCCTTCCATCATGATGGGGGTCGCGCGCGCAGCGCTGTGCAAGGATTGCAATCATGTCGCTGACCCTCGGATACAAGGCCTCTGCCGAGCAGTTCGGTCCCCGTGAGCTCGTCGAACTCGGCGTCGCCGCCGAGGGTCACGGGTTCGAATCGGTCTGGACGAGCGATCACTTCCAGCCGTGGCGGCACGAGGGCGGGCACGCGCCGTTCTCGCTGACCTGGATGGCCGCGGTCGGGGAGCGGACGTCGACGATCCGCATCGGCACGAGCGTCATGACGCCGACGTTCCGGTACAACCCGGCGGTGCTCGCGCAGGCGTTCGCGTCGCTCGGCGTGCTGTACCCGCGCCGGGTCATCGCGGGCTTCGGCACGGGCGAGGCGCTGAACGAGATCGCGACCGGGTTCCGCGGGGCCGGGGCACAGGACTGGCCGGAGTTCAAGGAGCGCTTCGCCAGGCTCCGTGAAGCGGTGCGCCTCATGCGTGCGCTCTGGACCGAGAACGACCAGGTCAACTTCGAGGGCGAGTACTACTCCACGCACGACGCCTCCATCTACGACCGGCCGGTCGCGCCCGTCCCGATCTACATCGCGGCCGGCGGGCCGACCGTCGCGAAGTACGCGGGCCGTTCCGGCGACGGGTTCATCTGCACGTCGGGCAAGGGCGAATCGCTGTACGTCGACGATCTGATCCCCGCCGTCAAGGCCGGCAGCGAGGCCGCCGGCCGGTCGTACGACGCGCTCGACTGCATGATCGAGATCAAGCTCTCGTACGAGGAGACCGAGGAAGCCGCGCTCGAGAACACGCGCTTCTGGTCGCCGCTGTCGCTCTCGAAAGAGCAGAAGCACGACATCACCGACCCGGTCGAGATGGAGCGCGCCGCCGACGCCCTGCCGATCGAGCAGATCGCGAAGCGCTGGATCGTCGGCACCGACCCCGACCAGGTCGTCGCCGAGATCGGGAAGTACGTGGACTGGGGCTTCACGCACCTCGTCTTCCATGCGCCCGGCCACGACCAGCGGCGGTTCATGGAGCTGTTCGAACGCGACCTTGCGCCGCGGCTCCGCGCGCGCGGCTGAGGTCTCGATACGCTCGCTGGCGCTCGCTACTCGACCAACGGGGGTGCCGCTGGCGCGCGCTGCGCGGCCGGGGGTGCCGTTGGTCGAGTAGCGAAGCGTATCGAGACCCTCCGCGAGCCTGTGGGTTTGCCCCGCAGACGTGTCGCGGGGGCGTGCTCGCGCGTACGCTGAGCGCATGAGCCCACGTGTCTCCGGGCCGTCTCGTGTGCGTGCCCGTGTCCTCGTTCCCGCCATCGGGGTGCCGCTCGTCGTCGCGGCCGCGGTGTTCGTGCCCCTGCAGGCCACCGCCGCGGTCGATCTGCCCGACAAGACCCCCCAGCAGCTGCTCGAGTTCGCCGCATCGAGCGACGTCGACGCGCTCAGCGGCACCGTCGAACAGCGCACCGAGCTCGGCCTCCCCGACCTCTCCGCGGTCACGGGCGGCGCCGGCGACTCGGGCGGCGCCGGCGACGAGGCATCCGCCGGCACCGAAGCGAGCATCGACGACCTGCTCGCGCTCGCGACCGGCGACTGGGACGCGCGGGTCTACCTCGACGGCGACCGCGCCCGGCTGCAGGTGCTCGACCGGCTCGCCGAGCGCAACGTGTACGTGAGCCCCGACGACGCGTGGTTCGTCGACTCGGAGACGGCCACCGCGACGCGGCTCGTCCTGCCCTCCGACGATGAGGTGCAGCGCCTGCACGACGACCTCGAAGCGACCTTCCCAGGGGCCGACGAGCGCAAGGCCGACGCGGCCGAGCAGCTCCCCTCGCCGCAGCAGGCGCTCGACCGGGCGCTCGCGCGTCTCGACGAGACGACCGAGGTCTCGGTCGGCAGCGACGGTCGCGTCGCCGGCCGTGACGCGTACGAGCTCGTGCTCGAGCCGCGCACCGACGAGACGCTCGTCGGCGAGCTGCGATTCGCGATCGACGGGGAGACGGGCGCGCCGCTGTCGGCCTCGATCACGGCGCGCGGTGCCGACGAGCCCGCGTACTCGATCGGCTTCTCCGACGTGAGCTTCGCCGCCCCCGAGGCATCCGCGCTGGTGTTCGAGCCGGCCGCCGACCTGACCGTCGTCGAGAAGCCGCTGCCGCTGCCGACCGCCGACGAGCTCGCGCGCTGGAAGGCCGAGGCCGAGGCGCACGCCGCCGATCCGGCGGCGCAGCCCGACGGCCCCGCGCCGGTCGTGCACGGCGAGGGCTGGTCGGCGGTCGTCGAGCTCACACTTCCGGCCGAAGCGCCCGGCGCCGGCGCGACCGGCGCCGACGCCCCCGGCGCGGGCGACCTGCTCGGCCCGCTCGCGGCGCTCGGTCAACCGGTCGCCGGCGGGCAGGCGCTCTCCACGTCGCTCGTCTCGGTGCTCGTCACCGACGACGGCCGCGTGTTCGCCGGATCGGTGCCCGTCGAGCGGCTCGTCGAGCTCGCCGGCGGCGGAAGCTGACGGGCGGGCCCGGCAGCGTGACCGACCTGGCCATCGAGACGCACGGGCTCACCAAGCGCTTCGGCACGCAGGCCGCGGTCGACGGTATCGACCTCGCCGTGCCGCGGGGCTCGGTGTTCGGATTCCTCGGCCCGAACGGGTCGGGCAAGACGACCACGATCCGCATGCTGCTCGCGCTCGTGCGCGCGACGTCGGGCACCGCGAGTGTGCTCGGGTCCGAGATGCCTCGTGGGCTCGGCGAGGTGCTGCCGCGGGTCGGCGCGCTCGTCGAGGGGCCCGCGTTCGCGCCGTTCCTCTCGGGCGAGGCGAACCTGCGCCGATTCGACTCGGCCGATCGGCACGCGTCGCCCTCGACGCGGGCCGCGCGTGTCGCGAGCGCGCTCGACCGGGTCGGCCTCTCGCACGCCGCGCATAAGAAGGCGGGTGCGTACTCGCTCGGCATGAAGCAGCGGCTCGGGCTCGCGAACGCGCTGCTCATGCCGCGCGACCTGCTCGTGCTCGACGAGCCGACGAACGGCCTCGACCCGCAGGGCACGCGCGAGGTCCGCGCGCTCGTGCGGTCGTTCGCGGCCGATGGCACGACCGTGTTCGTGTCGAGCCACCTGCTCGCCGAGGTCGAACAGCTCTGCACGCACGTCGGTGTGATGAGCGCCGGGCGCCTCGTCGCGCAGGGCACGCTCGACGAGTTCCGGAGGGCCGGTGCGGCACGCGTCGAGGTGCACACGCCCGATGTCGCGCTCGCGCGCGAGGTGCTCGCGCGGTTCGGGTTGCGCGTCGACGGAGCAGCCGGTGCAGCGGATGCCTCGGCGGCAGCGGATGCCCCGGGCGGCACGTCGCTCGTCGTCGCCGTGCTCGACGAGGGCGTGGGGGACGGCGGGGCGCCGGCCGGTTCGGTGCCCCCGGCGGAGGAGATCGTGGCCGCGCTCGTGGCCGCCGGGGTTCGCGTCCGCGGGTTCGATCTGCGAGCCGAGAGCCTCGAGGAGCGCTTCGTCGAACTGACCGGGGAGGGCTTTGATGTCGTCGCCTGACTCCGCCGCCCCGCCCGCATCGAGTGATACCGACACGGCTCGAGTGAGTCCCGATCCCGGCCACAGCCGCAGTGGATCGGTATCACTCGGCGAGCACGGCCGTGTCGGCCCCGGGTCGGGTGGTCGCCGAGCCGGGGGCATGGTGTCGCTGTTCGCGACCGAGCTGAGCACGCTGTTCCGGCGTTGGCGCACCTGGGCCATGCTCGCGGCGCTCGCGCTCATCCCGATCCTGATCGCGATCGCGATCAGGATCGCCGGGAGCAGTTCACCCGGCCGCGGGCCGGGGTTCCTCGATCAGATCGCGGGCAACGGACTGTTCGTCGGGCTCACGGCGCTCGTCGTCGCGACCCCGCTGTTCCTGCCGCTCACGATCGCGGTCGTCGCGGGCGACACGATCGCGGGCGAGGCGAGCCTCGGCACGCTGCGCTACCTGCTCATCGCGCCTGCGGGCCGAATGCGGCTGCTCGTCGTGAAGTACGCGGGCGCGGCCGTGTTCTGCCTCACCGCCGCGCTCACGGTCGTGATCGTGGGCACGCTCATCGGGTGGGCGCTGTTCCCGATCGGGCCGGTGACCCTGCTCTCGGGCGGGCAGATCTCGGTCGGCGAGGGGTTGCTGCGGTTCCTCGCGATCGCGGCGTACGTGTGCGTGTCACTGCTCGGGCTCTCGGCCATCGGGCTGTGCCTGTCGACGCTCACGACCGTGCCCGTGGGGGCCATGGCGGCGACCGCGATCCTGGCCGTGAGCGCGCAGATCGCGGGTGCGATCCCGCAGCTCGAGTGGCTGCACCCGGGGCTCTTCACCGATCGCTGGTTCGATTTCGCGGACCTGCTGCGCTCGCCGCCGTCGTGGACGTCGTTCGGTGAGAACGCGCTGCTGCAGGGCGCCTATGTGGTCGTGTTCGGCGGCTTCGCCGCGTGGCGCATGGCGACGAAGGACGTGCTCTCGTAAGCACCGTGAACCACGCCCGGCCTCTTCACGGACGAACTCCACCATCTCAGCGTCGAACGTGGCCGTGTCGCGCGCCGCTACGGCGGGCAGCGGGCTGAGTAGGGTCGAAGCGCGTGCGACGGAGGCCAGGGCGTGGATCAGAACGGCATCTCGCTCAGCGGGCGTTAATCGCTTCGTGCGGGTCCGACGTGCAGACCAGGTCGAGCGAGACGTACGGGTTGGACGCGTTGAACCAGTTGAAGACCGAGCCCTTGATTGCGGTGGCCTTGTCGCTTGTCCCCAGCGGATTCGTCCCCCTGTAGCTGAAGGTCACGTGCTCGGGCAGTGCGCCTTTGTAGACGTCCTTGTGCACGTAGATGGCGTGGCCAGGGCAATGCTGGTCCACGTTCAAGGTGTAGGACAGTCCAACGTTCTCGCGAACGAGTGGAACATATTCGAGGGTCGAGCCGCCTGCCTCAGCGGTGGGAAGAGGGCTGACAAGGGTCGAGGCGAGCACGGCGGCCGCGAGTGTTGAAGTAAACATGTTGATATACTACAACACAGACCCGAGAGGACGCCGAGTTCGGGGCTGGGGGGTCAGCGCCTCCCGCCGTCGCCGGCGCTCGGCGGGATGCGGCAGTAGTCGTAGAAGAACCGGGTCGGGGCGTCCTCGTCGGTCGCGTCGACGATGACGTCGGCGCCCGCGTGCGGCAGCTCCTCGCCCGTCAGCACCCAGACGCGGAAATGCCAGATGCCGTGGATCGGCTGGTCGAGCATCCCCTGCCCATCGACCACGAGCACCGTGTCGGGTGACTCGGCGCCCGGCAGCGTGCCCGCCCGGAACGGCTCGATCGTCCCGGAGCGCAGCGTCGTCTCATCGGCGACGCCGATCGAGGCGCGTGCCGGGATCTGGTCGTGCGCGGCCAGGCGACCCGCGAGGTCGTCGGCGAAGCGCGTCGCGAGCGCCGGCGACGAGCCGTCGATCGCGAGCAGTCGTCGACCCCTGCCGAAGTTGTGCAGGAACTCCTCGACGATCGAGTCGAGCTGGTCACGGCGTGCGTCGCTGATCTCGGCCATGCCGCCCAGGCTACGCCGCTCGCAGGCTGTCACGCCCTGGAGCGGCACCCGTGCTCACAGTGGAGGGCGCGGTGGAACGATCAAGGCATGGCCGGCATCCGAGGTGCACGCCAGATTCGCCTCCACCCACCGGGTCTCGAGGTTCCAATTGGTCATGAACCCCGCGATCCTCGTGGCCGGCTCGCCCACGGTGTTGCCGTAGCTGACGTCCCAGAACACGATGTTGTCGTGCGGTGTGTTGGTCCAACCCCAGCCGGCCTCGTGCACGTACGGGAAGTCGGGTGGGCAGGTCTGGTTCACCCGGATCGTCCACCATGACGTCGCGTTCTCGCGGACCAGCGGAATCGTCGTGCGGGTGGAGCTGGACTGCGCCGAGGGGGCGGGGTCGGGTGGGATGCTGAGCGCGGCGGACGGGCTGAACGCGGTCGCGGCGATGATGCCCGCGGCGAGAATCTCGGAAATCATTTCAATATACTAGCAGGAAGGTCGGTCGCTGCGCTCGCGACCGCGATGAACGGCCGGCCCGTGATCGGATGCGTCAGCACCTCCGCTCGCACGCCGTAGACCTCCTGGATCAGGGCCGGTGCGAGCACGGTGGCGGGGAGGCCGGCTGCAACGACGCGGCCCCGATCGAGCACGACCACATGGTCGGCATAGGCGGCGGCGTGGTTGAGGTCGTGCAGCGCGGCGACCACCGTGAGACCGCGCCGGGCGAGGCCCGCGAGGGCGTCGAGCGCGACGAGCTGGGCATGCAGGTCGAGATGGTTCGTGGGTTCGTCGGCGAGCAGCAGTGCGGGCTGCTGGGCGAGCGCCCGCGCGAGGACCGCGCGCTGGCGTTCGCCACCCGACAGCGAGCCGACCGCGCGATGCGCGAACCCGGCCGCGCCCGCGTCGTCGATCGCCCGCGCGACGACGGCCCGGTCGGTCTCGCCGGGTGACGCGAAGGCGCCCAGGTGCGGGGTGCGGCCGAGCAGCACGAAGTCCTCGACGCTCAGCCGGGGGTCGGCCTCGCCGTGCTGCTCGGCGAGCGCCACGATGCGGGCCCGCTCACGGCGAGGCATCCGCGGCAGCGACCGGCCCGCGAACGCGAGCTCGCCCGCGTCGGCGCGTTCGATCGCGGCGATCAGGTGCAGCAGTGTCGATTTGCCGGCGCCGTTCGGCCCGATGAGCGCCGTGAGCGCGCCGTCCGGCACGGTCACGTCGACGCCGTCGACGATCATGCGGTCGCCGCGCGCGAACCGGACGCGCGCGAGATCCAGACCGGGCGCGCCCGGCGCCGCGGGTGCCCCCGCCGTCGCGCCGCGGCCCGCGCCCGCCCCGCGCCGGCTCATGCCGCCCTCCTCGCGCGCACGAGCAGCCAGGCGAACACCGGCCCGCCGACGAGCGCCGTGATGATGCCGACCGGCAGCTCGCGCGGATCGAACAGCGTGCGAGCGCCGGTGTCGGCCCAGATCAGGAACAGCGCGCCCGCGAGCGCCGAGAGCGGCAGCAGCGCCCGGTGCCCCGGCCCCACGAGCAGGCGCACCGCGTGCGGCAGCACGAGCCCGATGAACCCGATCGACCCCGAGACCGCGACGAGCGCGCCCGTGAGCAGCGCGGTCGCGCCCAGCAGGAGCGCGCGGGTCCGGCCGACGTGGATGCCGAGCGCGGCCGCGCCGGCCTCGCCCACACCGAATGCGTCGAGGGTCCGGGCGCTCGCGATGAGCGGCACGCCGACCACGACGAGCGCCACGCCCGCGATCGCGACCGCCTGCCAGTCGGCCCCGGCGAGCGAACCGAGCAGCCAGTTCAGGATCTCGCGGTAGCTGTCGCCCGTCGCGCTCCAGAAGATCACGAAGCTCGTGAGCGCGCCGAAGACGCTCGTCACAGCGATGCCCGCGAGCACGGTCGACGTCGGCTGCAGCCGGCCGGAACCCGCGGCGTACGCGAGCCCCAGTGTCGCGACGAGCGCGACGAGCGCGCCGCCGAACGCCGCGAGCGGCAGCAGCACGCCCACGCCGAGCACGAGCACGACGACGGCGCCGACCGATGCGCCCGACGAGAGCCCGAGCAGGTACGGGTCGGCGAGCGGATTGCGGGTGAGCGCCTGCATGACGGCCCCGCATAGCGCGAGGCCCGCGCCCACCGCGGCCGCCGTGAGCACGCGCGGCACGCGCAGCTCCCAGACGATCGCGTCGCGCAGCGGCGAAAGCGTCGGCTCGCCGAGTCCGAGATGCGCGCCGACGCTCGCGAGCACGTCGGCGGGGCTGAGTCCCGCGGGCCCGATCGCGACGGCGACGACGACGGATGCCACGAGGGCGAGCGTGAGCGCGATGGCCCAGCCGATCGTGCGGCCCCCCGTCGGTCGAGGAGCTCCCGGTGAGCCCCCCGCTGGCGGAGGAGCGACCGGCGAGCCCCCCGCTGGTCGAGTAGCGAGCGCCAGCGAGCGTATCGAGACCCGGTGGGCCGATGTCGGGACCGGGTCACCGGGTCTCGATACGCGTGCTCGTTCCTCGCTCGCTGCTCGACCAGCGGGGCTGGGTGCGTCGTCGGGGGCTCTGCTCATCGCGCCCCCAAGGCGGCAAGCTGCTCGACCACGGAGGCGACGGCGTCGACGTTGCGTACGCCGGCCTCGGTCGCCGGGAAGTCGACGATCACGTACCGCCCCTGTTGCACGGCCGGCAGCTGCGCGGTCGCGGCGTTCGACTCGAGGTGGGCGATCTTCGACTCGGCGGTGTTCCAGGGTGCGTCGACGAGCACGATGACGTCGGGTTCGGCGGCGACGATCGTCTCCCAGCTCATCGAGGTCCACGTGTCGCGCACGTCCGCCGCGATGTTCGTGAGCCCGGCGGCGTCCATGATCATCTGCGGTGCCCCGATCCCGGCACCGACGTACGGCGTGTCCTCGCCCGAGCTGTACCAGAGCGCACGGAGCCCCGCGGTGCTCGGCTCGATCGCGTCGAGTGCGGCGCGCTGCGACGACACCAGCTCGGCCGAGGCATCCGGAACGCCGAAGATCGCGCCCGCCTCGTCGAACTCGCGGAAGACCTCGTCGAACGTGAGCGGGTCGGGCATGTAGCCCGCGCCCTTGCACGCGGCGGGGGCGACGTAGGTGTGCACGCCGAGCCGTTCGAGCTCGGCGCGCTCGCCGACGCCCTCGGCCGAGAAGTTCGACTCCCACCCGGCGAACACGAGGTCGGGTTCGAGCGCGAGGGTCGCCTCGCGCGACGGCACCTTGTCGGAGATGGTCTCGAGGCCCGCGGCCGCGTCGGCGTATTCAGCCGGCACCGGGCCGTCGCTGAACGCGGTGCCGACGATGCGATCCTCGAGGCCGAGCGCGAGCAGCAGCTCGAGCGTCGACGATTTCACGGTGACGACGCGCTCGGGTGCGGCGTCGAAGGTCACCTCGGTTCCGCAGTTGTCGACGGTGAGCGGGTATCCGGATGCCTCGGCGGCACCCGTGCCCGAGGCCGCCGTGTCGCCGGCGGCGCCGGGCGCACCGGTCGCGCACCCGCCGAGCAGGGCGGCGAGCGACAGGGCGATGCCGGCGGTGAGGACAGCGCGACGGGGTCGCACGCGCGGTGAGGACGAGTTCATGGATGCTCCGGGGGCAGGCGAGACGTCTGACTCGAGGTGAACGAGGACGTGCGGCCCAATCCCGGATCCGCGGCACCGGCCACAGCCGACCGGCGGTCTGTTCCGAGCCTACTCCTCTGCCGGGCGCAGGTTCCCGATCTCGGCCGCGAGATCGAGCGCGGCGCCCGCGAGGGCGGCCGACGTGTCGGGGTCGCGCATCCAGAGCGGCACCGCCTCGGCCCGGAGCCCGTCGGCGCTGAGCGCGGCCGCGGCCGGGGCATCCGTCTCGTCGACGAGCCAGCCGTCGAGCAGCCCGCCGGCCGCCCGCGCACCGTAGTGGCGCGCGACCGCGCCCGCGTCGGTCTCGACGCCGATGACGGGCAGGCACGCGTCGGCCATGCCGCGCACGACCGCGCCGCCGATGATCGGCGAGACACCGACTACGGGGGCTCGCGTCTCGGCGAGCGCCTCCCGGATGCCCGGGATCGAGAGGATCGTGCCGATCGAGACGACCGGGTTCGACGGTGCGACGAGCACCGCGTCGGCGCCGAGGATCGCCTCGACGACGCCCGGCGCGGGCACGGCCTCGGCGAGCCTCTGCTGGTGGAACGCGATCGCGGGCAGGCTCGCGCGGTAGCGCGTCCACCACTCCTGGAAGTGCATCGTGCGGCTGCCGCCCGGTGCGTCGGCGTCGGCGACCTCGACGTGCAGGTCGACCTCGGTGTCGGTCGCGGGGATGAGCCGCACGCCGAGCTCCCAGCGATGCTGGAGGCGTGCCGCGACCTGCGACGGGGTGAGGCCCTCGCGCAGCCATGCCGTGCGCGCGAGATGCGTGCCGAGGTCGAGGTCGCCGAGCGTGAACCACGGCCAGCCCACGCCCCACTCGCGCAGCTCGTGCGCGACGCGCTCGGTCTCGGCCGCGCGGCCCCAGCCGCGCTCGACGTCATTGACCCCAGCGAGCGCGTACAGCAGCGTGTCGTGGTCGGGCATGAGCCGCACACCCGCGAGCCACAGATCGTCGCCGGTGTTCACGACGACGGTCACGTCGGTCGTTCCGGGTGCGAGGGCGCCGGATGCCTCGCGGCGCCGCAGCTCCTCGCGCAGCCCGAGCACGAACCGCGAGCCGCCCACCCCGCCCGCCAACACCGTGATCCGCATCCGCCCAGCCTACGAGCGACCTCCGGTCCGGACGTGCCGGAGTGCGGAGCGCACGCCCGGGACACTCAGGTGTTCGGACACTGAGATGTCGGTCGGGCTCGGTACGATCGGTTCATGATCGACAGGGCGCTTGGCCGTGAGTACCTCATTCCGACGTACTCGCAGGCCGACGTGGCACAGATCATCCGTGCGTCCTCTTCGACCGTGCAGCGGTGGGCGACGGGGTACGGCACGGCAACGAGATTTCAACGTCCCTTGATCTCCGGCGTCCAGCGCGGGCACGGTCTGACAGTGCCGTTCATCGGGCTCGCTGAGGCTTTCGTGTTGAACGCATTCCGGAAGGCCGGGCTGCCGATGCAACGCATCCGACCGGCCGTCGAGGTCTTGAAGTCCGAGCTCGGCATCGAGTACGCGTTGGCCAGCAACCGGCTGCTCACCGATGGCGCCGAGATTCTGTATCGCACCGAAGACCCGCTCGACCGGCGGCTGATCGTGGTACGCAACCATCATGCGGTGTTCACGGAGGTCGTCGAAGACTACCTTCGGCACATCGACTTCGGTCCGCTCGGATACGCCGATCAGGTTCATCTGCCGCAGTATCCCGGCTTGGATGTCTCCGTGCGGCCGAACATCAACGGCGGGCAGCCGACGCTGACGGGTTCCGGCGTGCCGGTCGACGCCGTGCTCGGCCGAGTACGCGCGGGCGAACCGCCGACCGATGTCGCTGTCGACTACAACCTTTCGCACGAAGACGTGCTCAACCTCAATCGTCTGGCCGCCTGAGTCGTGCGATCAGACCTCAGCTTCTTCCTCGATCGAGGGGTGGGGTCGAGGTCGATCGCGGCGGGGTTGCGCGAGGCAGGCTGGCGCGTCACGACCATGGACGACCGTTACGGCGTCGAACGCTCGCAGCCGGTCAGCGACGTCGACTGGATTCGTGATGCGGCCTCGCGCGGAGAGATCCTGATCTGCAAGGACCGTCGGATGGCGAAGCGACCGCTCGAGGCGGAATCGATCTATTACGCCGAGGCGCGGGTCCTGGTCCTCGCGTCGGCGCAGATCACCGGCCCAGAGATGCGCGAGTGGCTGTTGGCGAATGACACGGCGATCGAGCGGCTCGCCGGCGTGCACCGGCCGTGGGTGTTCGCGGTCTACGCGTCGGGCGTCGAACGGATCCGGCTGAATCATCCCTGAGACGGGCGTGTCATCGGTCTGGGGAAAGCATTGCCCCGGGGGCGCGTGAGCGACAAGATGAGGGGACCACGGCACACCATGAGCACCTCTCCAGCATCACCCCCGCACGGCAGGAGGCACCATGACGATCGTCCGAGCGGCCATCACGCAGACGACCTGGACCGGCGACAAGGAGTCCATGCTCGCCAAGCATGAGCAGTTCGCGCGCCAGGCGAAGGAGCAGGGCGCAGAGGTCATCTGCTTCCAGGAGCTGTTCTACGGCCCGTACTTCGGCATCACCGAGGACGTGAAGTACTACGACTACGCCGAGCCCGCCGACGGCCCGATCGTGCAACGCTTCGCGGCGCTCGCGAAGGAGCTCGGCATGGTCATGATCCTGCCGATCTACGAGGAGGACCAGCCGGGCGTCTACTACAACACGGCCGTCGTGGTCGACGCCGACGGCACGATACTCGGCAAGTACCGCAAGCACCACTTGCCGAACCTCGACAAGTTCTGGGAGAAGTTCTACTTCCGGCCCGGCAACCTCGGCTATCCCGTCTTCGACACGGCCGTCGGGCCCGTGGGCGTCTACATCTGCTACGACCGGCACTTCCCGGAGGGGTGGCGTGAGCTCGGCCTCAACGGCGCGCAGATCGTGTTCAACCCGAACGCGACCAAGCCCGCGCTGTCCAACCGGCTCTGGGAGATCGAGCAGCCCGCCGCTGCCGCGGCCAACGGCTACTTCATCGCCGCACCGAACCGCGTGGGCACCGAGGACAACGAGTACGGCGACCTCGCGGTCACGTTCTACGGCAAGAGCCAGTTCGTCGACCCGCGCGGCAACCTCGTCGGCGACTACGGGTCCGACGAGCACGAGGAGGTCGTCGTGCGCGACCTCGACCTCGACCTCATCCGCGAGGTGCGCAACTCGTGGCAGTTCTACCGCGACCGCCGGCCCGACTCGTACACGTCGATCCCGAAGCCATAGCGGCCGGGTCTCGATACGGCCGCGGGCGGCCTACTCGACCAACGAAGGGATCGGCCGCGGGCGGCCTACTCGACCAACGAAGGAGTGTCATGGCAACCACCCTCATCTCGGGCGGCACCGTCGTGAGCGCGACGGGCCGCGTCGCGGCCGACGTCCTCGTCGACGGCGAGCGCATCGTCGCGGTCCTCGAACCGGGCAGCGAGCTGCTCGGCACGAACCTCTCGGCCTCCGTCGACCGGGTCATCGACGCGACCGGCAAGTACGTGATCCCCGGCGGCATCGACGCGCACACGCACATGCAGCTGCCGTTCGGAGGCACCGAGGCATCCGACACCTTCGAGACCGGAACCCGCGCGGCCGCGTACGGCGGGACGACCACCATCGTGGACTTCGCGGTGCAGACCTACGGTCAGCGCATCGAGGACGGGCTGGCCGCGTGGCACGAGAAGGCGGCCGGCAACTGCGCGATCGACTACGGCTTCCACCAGATCGTCGGCGACGTGACGGATGCCTCGCTCGAGGCCCTGCGGAGGCTGCCGGACGAGGGCGTGTCGAGCTTCAAGCTGTTCATGGCGTACCCGGGCGTCTTCTACTCGGACGACGCGCAGATCCTCCGGGCCATGCAGGTCTCTCGCGACACCGGCATGCTCACGATGATGCACGCCGAGAACGGGCCGGCCATCGACGTGCTCGCGCAGCAGCTCGTCGATCAGGGCAAGACCGATCCGTACTTCCACGGCATCGCCCGCGCGTGGGAGATGGAGGAGGAGGCGACGCATCGCGCCATCATGCTCGCGAAGCTCACGGGCGCCCCGCTGTACGTCGTGCACGTCTCGGCGAAGCAGGCCGTCGAGCAGCTCGCCTGGGCGCGCGATCAGGGCTGGAACGTCTACGGCGAGACCTGTCCGCAGTACCTCTATCTCTCGCTCGAAGAGCAGCTCGGGGCACGCAGCGAGCAGTGGGGTGCGTTCGAGGGCGCGAAGTGGGTGTGCTCGACGCCGCTGCGAAGCCATGAGGAGGGCCACCAGCACGCGATGTGGCAGGCGCTGCGCACGAACGACCTGCAGATGGTCTCGACCGATCACTGCCCGTTCTGCATGAAGGATCAGAAGGAGCTCGGCCTCGGCGACTTCCGGAAGATCCCGAACGGCATCGGCTCGGTCGAACACCGCATGGACCTCATGTACCAGGGCGTCGTGACCGGTGAGATCACGCTCGAACGCTGGGTCGAGCTCACGAGCACGACCCCGGCGCGCATGTTCGGGCTGTACGGGACGAAGGGCGTGATCCAGCCGGGCGCCGACGCCGACGTCGTGGTCTACGACCCGAACGGCCACACCTCGATCGGTCACGCGACCGCGCACATGAACATGGACCACTCCGCGTGGGAGGGGTTCGAGGTCGAGGGGCACGTCGACACGGTCGTCTCGCGCGGCAAGGTCATCGTCGATGGCGGCGAGTACCTCGGTGCGAAGGGCGACGGCCGGTACCTGAAGCGCGGGTTCAGCACGTATGTGAGGTGAATCCGTTGGTGGAGCAGCGGGGACGACAGAGAGGGGCACCATGGAGTTCGGAGCAGTGCTGCAGACCAATCCGCCGGCGGCGCGGACGATCCAGCTCGCGCAGCTCGCCGAGGCGCACGGCTTCAGCCATGTCTGGACGTTCGACTCGCACCTCCTGTGGCAGGAGCCCTACGTCATCCACAGCCAGATCCTCGCGCAGACCCGCCGGATCAAGGTCGGCCCGTTCGTGACCAATCCCGCGACCCGTGACTGGACGGTGACGGCGTCGGTCTTCGCGACGCTCAACGAGATGTACGGCAACCGCACGGTCTGCGGCATCGGCCGCGGCGACTCGGCCGTGCGCGTGACGAACGGCAAGCCCACGACGATCGCCGAGCTGCGCGAGGCGATCCACGTCATCCGCGAGCTCGGCAACTCGCGATCGGTCGAGTATCAGGGCTCGACGCTGCGCTTCCCGTGGAGCGTCGGCTCGGAGCTCGAGGTGTGGGTCGCCGCATACGGGCCGATGGCCCTCAAGCTCACCGGCGAGGTGGGCGACGGCTTCATCCTGCAGCTCGCGGACCTCGACATCGCCGAGTGGATGATCCGCACGGTGCGGGATGCGGCCGCGGCCGCAGGCCGCGACCCCGCCGCGGTCAAGTTCTGCGTCGCCGCACCCATGTACATCGGGGACGACGTGGCGCACATGCGCGACCAGTGCCGCTGGTTCGGCGGCATGGTCGGCAACCACGTCGCCGACATCGTGGCGAAGTACGGCACGCACGGCGCGGTGCCCGACGCGCTCACGGACTACATCACGGGTCGCGAGGGGTACGACTACAACGAGCACGGCCGCGCCGGCAACACGCACACTGAGTTCGTGCCCGACGAGATCGTCGACCGGTTCTGCGTGCTGGGCACCGCCGACGAGCACATCGCGAAGCTCAAGCGGCTCGCCGACCTCGGCGTCGACCAGTTCGCGGGCTACCTGCAGCACGACAATAAAGAGGAGACGTTGCGCGTCTACGGCGAGACCGTGATCCCCGCACTCTCCGAGCACCTGACGGCGAAGGCCTGAGCATGCGCCGCCGCAGCACCGCGACCGCGTGGCTGTGGGGCCTCGCGGGCATCGTGCTGCTCGCGCTCGTCTGGGAGACGTACAAGCTGCTCGGGCCGGCCGACGGCGTCATCATCGCGGGCGCGCGTGTGCTGCCGCGCACGACCGATCTGGCGATGCCGCACATCTGGGACATGGCCGCGCGCCTGGCCGAGCCCGTCACGCGCTCGCCGTCGGCGCAGCCGCTCTGGCTGGTGGTCATGCTGGCCGCGCTCACCACGCTCGGCATCGCCGCGGCGGGCTGGCTGGTGGGCCTCGTCGTCGGCGTCGGCCTCGCGCTCGTCATGCAGCGCTGGCGCATCGCCGAGTGGGGGCTGCTGCCCTGGATCGTGATCAGCCAGACCGTTCCGCTCATCGCGTTCGCGCCGGTCGTGAAGAGCTGGGGCTCGCGCGTCGAGATCGGCGCGTTCGAGTGGCAGGACTGGATGTCGGTCGCGCTCATCGCGAGCTACCTGGCGTTCTTCCCGATCGCGGTCGGCGCGCTGAAGGGACTGCAGTCGCCGGACGTCATCCACGAGGAGCTCATGCGCTCCTACGCGGCCGGGTACTGGCGCACGCTCTGGAAGCTGCGCTTCCCGGCCGCGGTGCCCTACCTGCTGCCCGCGCTGAGGCTCGGCGCCGCGAACGCCGTCATCGGCGCGGTCGTCGCCGAGGTGTCGACGGGGCTGCAGGGCGGCATCGGCCGCATCCTGATCCAGTTCGCCGGGCAGGCGTCGGGCGACCCGGCGAAGGCGTGGGGGCCGATCTTCGGCGCGATCGTGCTCGGCCTCGTCGCCGCGGGATCGGTCGCGGTGCTCGGTCTGGTGCTCAGGAACTACCGACGCGATGAGGAGACGGCATGACGGATGCTCCGGCCGAGGTCCGCCCGACGACGACCGCCGTCGCGGCCGTCGAGGTGCGCGGCGTCGACAAGGTGTTCGAGACCCGGAGCGGCGAGGTGCGCGCGCTCGAGGGCATCGACGTGACCGTCGCGGCTGGCGAGTTCGTGTCGCTGATCGGGCCGAGCGGCTGCGGCAAGTCGACGCTCATGCGGCTCATCGCGGACCTCGACGAGCCCTCGACCGGGGAGATCTCGGTCTTCGGCAAGGCTCCCGCGCGTGCGCGGCTCGACCAGGAGTACGGCATCGCGTTCCAGCAGGCCGGGCTGCTGCCGTGGCGTACCGTGGCGGCCAATGTGGCGCTGCCGCTCGAGGTGCACGGCGAGCCGTCCGGTCGCCGGTCCGCGCGCGTGGCCGAGCTGCTCGAGATGGTGGGCCTCGCGGAGTTCGCCGACCGCTACCCCGATCAGCTCTCGGGCGGCATGCAGCAGCGCGTCGCGATCGCGCGCGCACTCGCCGAGCGCCCCCGGCTGCTGCTCATGGACGAGCCGTTCGGCGCACTCGACGAGATGACGCGCGAGAAGATGCAGGCCGAGCTCGTGCGGATCTCGGCCGAGACCGGCGCCGCCGTCGTGTTCGTCACGCACTCGATCCCCGAGGCGGTCTTCCTCTCGGATCGTGTGGTCGTCATGTCTCCGCGTCCCGGCCGCATCCGCGAGATCGTCTCGATGCGCCTCGGCGCCGACGCGCAGCGCGCCGCGCGGACCGAGGAGCTGCGCGAGGAACGCGCCTTCTTCGATATGGTCACGGCCGTGCGCGAGGCCCTGCACGGCGGCAGTCCGATGCCGCGAGGCGTGGAGACGCGCTGATGACCAACTCACCCAGCCGCGAGTGTGGCCGTTCGGGTCGAGTGTTGCCGCGCTGGCGGTCACATTCGGTCCAAACGGCAACACTCGGCGCGCAGCACCTCAGCCCTCGCGGCGAGACGACGCTGCGCATCGTCGCGCCCATCGCGGTCGGGCTCATCGTGCTCGGCATCTGGCAGTTCCTCGTGAGCGTCGTCGGCGTCTCCGACTACCTGCTGCCGAGCCCGGCGTCGATCGTCGAAGCGTTCATCGCCTCGTGGCCGTCGATCCTGCAGGCGACGATCACCACCGGCACGAACGCGCTCATCGGCCTCCTGCTCGGGTCGATCCTCGGCATCGCGCTCGCGGCCCTCGCCGCGCGGTGGCGCGCGATCGACCGCATGAGCGCCCCGGTCGTGGCCGCGCTCGCCGTGGTGCCGATCGTCGCATTGGCCCCCGTGCTGAACTCGATGTTCGGTGCCGACAGCCAGTTCGGCCGGCAGGCCATCGCGACGCTCGCGTCGTTCGTGCCCGTGTTCCTGAACACGCTGCGCGGCTTCCGGCAGACCACGCCCGTGCATCGCGAGCTCATGCGCGCCTACGCCGCGTCGCCCGGTCAGGTGCTGCGTGCGATCACGCTGCCGACCGCGCGGCCGTTCATCCTCACCGGCATCCGCATCGCGTCTTCGCTCGCGGTCATCTCGGCGCTGGTCGCCGAGTACTTCGGCGGTCCGCGCGGCGGGCTCGGCAGCCTCATCTCGACCTCGGCCGCGTCGAGCGCCTACGCGCGCGCATGGGCCTACGTCGTGGCATCCATCGCCCTCGGTCTCGTCTTCTACCTCGCGACGCTCGCGCTCGAGCGCCTGCTGCAACGCCGCATCCCGCGGCATACGTGAAGGGGAACATCATGAACCACAGCAGACGTCGCCTCGCGACGATCGGCGGGCTCGCCCTCGCGGGCGCGCTCGCGTTCACCGCCTGCTCGGCGGGCGACACCACCACCTCCGACACCGGAACCCCCGAGGCGGGCGAGCTCACGCCCGTCAAGCTGCAGCTGCAATGGCTGCCGCAGGGCCAGTTCGCGGGCTACTTCGCCGCGCAGGAGCTCGGGTATTTCGAGGAGGAGGGCCTCGAGGTCGAGATCATCCCGTCCGGTGGCGACATCGTGCCGCAGGACGCGCTCGCGAACGGCGACGTGGACTATGCGATCGCGTGGGTGCCGAAGGTGCTCGGCTCGATCGAGCAGGGCGCGAATCTCACCGACATCGCGCAGATCTTCCAGCGGTCGGGCACGCTGCAGGTGTCGTGGGCCGACTCGGGGATCGAGTCCATCGCCGACTTCGAGGGCAAGCGGATCGGCTCGTGGGGCTTCGGCAACGAGTGGGAGATCTTCGCGGCCATGGCCGACGAGGGGCTCGACTCCACGACCGTGCAGATCATCACGCAGGACTTCAACATGAACGCGTTCCTGCAGGGCGACATCGACGCGGCGCAGGCCATGACGTACAACGAGTACGCGCAGCTGCTCGAGACGATGAACCCCGACACGGGCGAGCTCTACCAGCCCGAGGACTTCAACGTCATCAGCTACGAGGAGACCGCAGGGGCCATGCTCCAGGATGCGATCTGGGCCGACACCGAACGCCTCGAGAGCGACGAGGCGTACCAGGACACGACCGTCGCCTTCCTCAAGGCCGTGATCAAGGGATGGATCTACGCGGCCGAGAACCCCGAGGAGGCGTCGGAGATCACGATCGCCGCGGGCTCCGGATGGGGACCGAGCCACGAGCTCTGGATGGTCAACGAGACCAACAAGCTCATCTGGCCCTCGCCCGCGGGCATCGGCATCGTCGACGAGGCCGCCTGGCAGAAGACCGTCGACGGTGCGCTCGCCGCGGTCAACGAGGCCGGCGACCACCTCATCACCGAGGAGCCGCCGTCCACCGCATGGTCGAACGAGTGGATCCAGCAGGCGCTCGACGAGCTCGAGGGCGACGGCCTCGACCTCACGGGCGAGAACTTCGAACCCATCGAGGTCACCCTCGAGGAAGGCGGCAACTGACGATGACCGACCCATCCACCGACGATCTCGACCGGGTCGCGGTCGAGCTCGACCGCGCGCACGTGTTCCACTCGTGGTCGGCGCAGGCGCACGTCGGCTCGCTCGTGATCGCGTCGGGGAGTGGTGCCCGTGTGTGGGATCACGCGGGCACCGAGTACCTCGACTTCTCGAGTCAGCTCGTGAACGTCAACATCGGCCACCAGCATCCCGCGGTGGTCGCCGCGATCCGGCAGCAGGCCGAGCTGCTCACGACCGTCGCGCCCGCGACCGTGAACCTCGCGCGCGGCGAGGCCGCGAAACGCATCGTCGACCGTGCGCCCGAGGGATTCCAGCGGGTGTTCTTCACGAACGGCGGTGCCGACGCGAACGAGAACGCCATCCGCCTCGCGCGGCTCGCGACCGGGCGCGACAAGATCCTGTCGACGTACCGGTCGTACCACGGCAACACGGGTGCGGCGATCGTGTCGACGGGCGACTGGCGGCGCGTGCCCAACGAGTTCGCGCGCGGGCATGTGCACTTCTTCGGCCCGTACCTGTACCGGTCGGAGTTCTGGGCCGAGACGCCCGAGCAGGAGTCCGAGCGCGCGCTGCACCACCTGCGCCGCGTGATCGAGGCCGAGGGGCCGTCGTCGATCGCGGCCGTGCTGCTCGAGACCGTGCCGGGCACGGCCGGCGTGCTCGTGCCGCCGCCCGGCTACCTCGCGGGCGTTCGCGAGCTCTGCGACACGCACGGCATCCTGCTCATCCTCGACGAGGTCATGGCGGGATTCGGGCGCACCGGACGCTGGTTCGCGTTCGACGGCTACGACGTGCGACCCGACCTCATCACGTTCGCGAAGGGCGTGAACTCGGGCTACGTGCCGGTCGGCGGCGTGATCATCGACGAGCCGATCGCCGCGCAGTTCGACGAACGCGTGTTCCCGGGCGGGCTCACCTATTCGGGGCATCCGCTCGCGATGGCATCCATCGTCGCGTCGATCGACGCCATGCAGTCGGAGGGCATCGTCGAGCATGCGCGCGAGATCGGCGAGACCGCGATCGGCCCGCAGCTCGCGACGCTCGCCGAGCGGCACCCGGTCATCGGCGAGGTGCGGGGCGAGGGCGTGTTCTGGGCGGTCGAGCTGGTCGCCGACCGGGCGACGCATGCACCGCTCGCGGCTCCGGCCATGGGGCGGATCAAGACGGCGCTGCTCGATCGCGGCCTGCTGCCGTTCATCCAGGACAACCGCATCCACGTGGTGCCGCCCTGCATCGTCACCGAAGAAGAGGTGGCCGAGGCCATGGCGATCTACGATGAAGTCCTGAGCACCGCACTCGAAGGAGAGGGCTGACTCATGAGCGAGACCATGACCGACGCGACCGGCACGCAGACCGGTGAGGCGCCGACGATCGAGCACTGGATCGACGGGGCATCCGTCGCCGGGCGCGGCGAACGCACCGGGCCCGTCTACGACCCGGCCCGCGGCATCGTGCAGAGGCGCGTGCACTTCGCCGACGTGGCCGACGTCGCCACCGCCGTGCAGGTCGCGGCGCGCGCGTTCGAGACCTGGCGGGACGTGTCGATCGCGAAACGGCAGCAGATCATGTTCGCGTTCCGCGAGCTGCTGAACGCCCGCTCGGGCGAGCTCGCCGCGATCCTCACGAGCGAGCACGGCAAGGTGCTCGCCGACGCGCAGGGCGAGATCGCGCGCGGCCTCGAGGTCGTCGAGCTCGCGTGCGCGATGCCCGGCTATACGAAGGGCGAGTACTCCGAGAACGTCTCGACGGGCATCGACGTGTACACGCTGCGCCAGCCGCTCGGCGTCGTCGGCATCATCAGCCCGTTCAACTTCCCGGCGATGGTGCCGCTGTGGTTCTTCCCCATCGCGATCGCGGCGGGCAACACCGTGGTGCTGAAGCCCAGTGAGAAGGACCCGAGCGCGGCCGTGTGGCTGGCCCGCCTCATGCAGGAGGCCGGCCTGCCCGACGGCGTGCTGAACGTCGTGCACGGCGACCGGGTCGCGGTCGACGCACTGCTCGAGCACCCGACGGTGCGCGCGATCTCGTTCGTCGGGTCGACGCCCATCGCCAAGCACATCTACGAGACCGCGTCGGCGAACGGCAAGCGCGTGCAGGCGCTCGGCGGCGCGAAGAACCACATGCTCGTGCTGCCCGACGCCGACCTCGACCTCGCCGCCGACGCGGCCGTGAACGCGGGCTTCGGCTCGGCGGGCGAACGGTGCATGGCGGTGTCGGTCGTGCTCGCGGTCGACACGGTCGCCGACGAGCTGGTCGCCAAGGTGCGTGAGCGGATGTCCCGGCTCACGACCGGCGACGGCACCCGCGGCACCGACATGGGGCCGCTCATCACGCGCGAGCACCGCGATCGGGTCGCGAGCTATGTCGACGTGGCGACCGCCGACGGCGCGAGCGTGGTCGTCGACGGGCGTGAGGTCGAGGTCGACGGCGAACCCGACGGGTTCTGGCTCGGGCCGACGCTCGTCGACCGCGTGCCGGTCTCGTCGGCGGTGTACCGCGATGAGATCTTCGGGCCCGTGCTGTCGATCGTGCGCGTCGACGGATACGAGCAGGGGCTCGACGTCATCAACGCGTCGCGCTGGGGCAACGGCACCGCGATCTTCACCAACGACGGCGGCGCCGCGCGGCGCTTCCAGCGCGAGGTGACCGTCGGCATGGTCGGCGTGAACGTGCCGATCCCCGTGCCCGTGGCGTACCACTCGTTCGGCGGCTGGAAGGAGTCGCTGTTCGGCAGTGCGAAGTCGTACGGGCCGCACGGGTTCGAGTTCTACACGCAGGAGAAGGCGGTCACGAGCCGCTGGCTCGACCCGAGCCACGGCGGCATCGACCTGGGGTTCCCGCGGCACGACTGAGCCGGCCCCGTTGGTCGAGGAGCGAGCGAGGAACGAGCACGCGTATCGAGACCTTGCACCGGGTCTCGATACGCTTCGCTACTCGACCAGCGGGCTCGCCTCGAGCGCGTGGCGGAGCAGCGCGAGCGCGGCGCCGACGGTCTCGTGCACGACCTCGGCGGGCTCGCCCTCGAACACGTGGTGCGCCTCGAACACCTCGCCGCGGACCTGCGCCGCGGCGAACACCGTGCCCTCGGGCTCGCCCTCGGTCGGGCCGGGGCCGCCGACGCCCGTGACCGCCACCGAGGCATCCGCCCCCAGGAGCCGGGCGACGCCCAGCGCGAGCTCACGCGCGCACTCGGCCGACGTGACCTTCTCGGCGGTCACGCCGAGGACGTCGCGCTTGACCTCCTCGGAGTAGGCGGCGACGCCGCCGCGATACCAGTCGGATGCCTCGGGCGCGGCCCCGAGCGCGACCGAGATGGCGCCCGCCGTGAGTGACTCGGCCGTGGCGACCGTCAGCCCCAGCTCTGTGACGCGCTCGGCGATCCCCGCCGCGTCGGCGGCGTACTCCTCGGCCGGATCCTGCATCCTGTCCCTCTCATCTCGGGTCGTGCGTCTCATCTCGGGTCGTGCGTTGATGGTGTGTTGGAAGTCGAGAAGTGGGTTCGAAGTCGTGCCGGGAGGCCCTCCGGCCCACTTTCTGACTTCCAACCCGCTCTCAGTCTGGCGGGCGAGCCGGGCCTTACAGGAGGGGTTGCGGGTCAGGACCGCGTGCTGAACTGGTCGGCGAGCCGGGCGGCGTGCGCGGTCAGCACGTCGAGCACGGTGCGCACCGCGAGACGCTCGGCGACGTCGGGGCGCACGAGCGCCACGATCTGCCGGACCGCGACGAAGCCGCGCACGGGCTTCAGCACGATGCCCTCCGGCACGGTGCCCGACGTGTACCTGGGCACGAAGCCGATGCCGAGGCCGGCCTGGATGAACGCCTCGACGATGCGCATGTCGCTGAATCGCTGGCCGACGTGCACGCGCCGGCCGGCCTGCTGCTCGACGGCGTGCTCGAGCCGTTCGAACGGGTAGCCGGAGGGAACGCCGAGCCACTCCTCGTCGACGACGTCGTCGGCGGTGACGTACGCGCGCTCGGCGAGGCGGTGGCCGGCCGGCAGGCCGATGTCGAGCGGCTCGGTGAAGAGCGGGATGACGGCGAGGCCCCGGCCGCCCCAGGGCAGCTCGCCGGGCATCGTGTACGCGAGGACGATGTCGTGGTCGTTCGTGAGGTCGGCGAACTCGCTGAGCTCGGCGTCGGAGTCGGTCGCGCGGACGACGAGGCCGGGGATCGCGGCGATCTCCTGCAGGACGCCGGGCAGCACGGCGGCGCCCATGGTGGGGAAGGTGAGCAGCGTGACCTCGCCGCTCGGGTGGTTGCGGAACTCGTCCCAGAGCGCCGAGGCGCGCTCGAGGGCGACCGCGACGTCGGTCGCGCTCCGGGCGAGGGCCTGACCCGCGGAGGTGAGCACGACGCCCCGGCCGCTGCGCTGGGTGAGCGGCATGCCGGCCTCGCGCTCGAGGATCTTGAGCTGCTGCGACACCGCCGAGGGTGTGCGCCCGGTCGCCTCGGCGACGGCCGTGACGCTGCCGCGTTCGGAGAGCTCCCTGAGCAGGTCGAGTCGTCGCACGTCCATGTAGGCAGACTACATTCTCGGTGTAGAACTGTTCGATTGTGCTGCACGGTTTTTCACGCTTCAATAGAAGGGTCGAACACGGGCAATGGGGCATCGTCGCTCGATCAGCACCCCCTCATTCTCGTGAAAGGAAACGCCATGGTTGTCACCAGTGCAGCCTTGTCCATCGTCCTCCTCGGCATCGCCGCGTTCGGCGTCGTCAGCTCCGTGGTCGTGACCACGCGCGACGGCTACCGCCGCATCCCGAAGGAGACGTTCGCGCGCACCCTCTAGGTCGCGCGTTCCGGGGCTCGGTCGCCCCGTCAACGCAGGGCCGCCGCGCGGGGGAGGGACACCCCGCGGGGCGGCCCTTCGCTTTCGCCGCCTCGCCGTCATCCAAGCGAACCGGAAAACCCCTCGACTTTTTCTCCTGGTCGGCGCTAGCTTGACCTCACACAGGTCGGCGACCGAGGGGGATCGATGGCACACGTCGTGGCAACCGGGGCAGGCAAGGCGATGATGGAGCGTCGGGCGGACCCGACGCACGACTACATACTCGAGCTGACCCGCAAGCCGCGCCCGCGCGTGCTCTTCGTCGGCACCGCGACCGGCGACGACGCCGCGTACATCCTGAGCTTCTACCGCACCTACGACTCGGACCGGTGCGCACCGCATCACCTCACGCTCTTCCACCGCGACATCGACGACCTCGCGGGATTCGTCCGCGGGTTCGACGTGATCCACGTCGGCGGCGGCAACACCGCCAACATGCTCGACGTCTGGAAGCGGCAGGGGCTCGATGAGATCCTGCGCGGCATGTGGGAGGACCCCGCGTCGAACGTCGTGTTCACGGGGGGCTCGGCGGGCGGCATCTGCTGGTTCGAGGGCGGCACGACCGACAGCTACGGTCCCACGCTGCAGGTGCTTCCCGAGGGCCTCGGATTCCTCGGCGGCAGCTTCTGCCCCCACTACGACGCCGAGGACCAGCGGCGCCCGCTCTACCACCGGGCGCTCATCGACGGCGCGCTGCCGGCCGGCTATGCGGTGGGCAACCTGCAGTCGCTGCACTTCGAGGGCTCCGAGCTCGTCACGGCCATCAGCCCCGTCGAGGACCCGCTCGCGCTGCGCGTCGAGGCGCGCGACGGGCAGATCGTCGAGACGCCGCTGCCGGTGCGGGTGCTCGAGGCCTCGGCCCCGATCGTGGCGGGGCCCAGCGCATGAACGACAACGTCTGGATCCTGTTCGCCGAGCTCCTGGTCGTGATCCTCGCGATCTACATGGGCACGCGCACGAGCGGCATCGGGCTCGGCGTGTGGGGCCTCGTGGGCGTCGCGGTGCTCGTCTTCGGGTTCGGCGAGGCGCCGGGCAACGCGCCCGTCGACGCGGTGTTCATCGTCATCACGGTGATCACCGCGGCATCCGTCATGCAGGCGGCCGGCGGCATCGACTGGATGGTGTCGGTCGCGGCCAAGGTGATCCGCCGGCGGCCGAAGTCCGTCGTGTTCCTCGCCCCGGCCATGTCCTTCCTCTTCACGGTCGGCGCGGGCACGGGCAACATCTTCTACCCGCTGCTGCCCGTCATCTACGACGTGTCGTACCAGCAGAAGATCCGGCCCGAGCGCGCGCTCTCGGTCTCGGCGGTCGCCTCGCAGGTCGGCATCCTGTGCTCGCCGGTGTCCGCAGCGACCGCCTCCATGGTCGTGCTGCTCGCGCCCGAGGGGGTCGACCTCGGCAAGCTGCTGCTCATCATGTGGCCCGCGTCGATCGCGGGCCTGCTCGTGGCCGCGCTGATCATGGTGCGGCACGGCAAAGACCTCGAGGACGACCCCGAGTTCCAGCGTCGGCTCGCCGAGCACCTCGTGAAGCCGCCGGTCGAGGATGCGCACGAGCAGAAGCTCCCGCGCAGCGCGGTGCTCTCGGCATCGCTGTTCCTCGCGGGTGTCGGGGTGATCGTGATCTTCGGCCTCTTCGAGGGCCTGAGGCCGGTCATCGGCACCGACGACGACGGCGACCCGGTGCGCGTGTCGGTCACGGTCATCATCGAGGTCATCATGGGCGTGATCGCGGCGCTCATCTTCCTGACCTGCAAGGTCAAGGCGGCGGATGTCCCGAAGCAGTCGACGTTCCCCGCGGGCATGGTCGGCGCGATCGCGCTGTTCGGCATCGCGTGGCTCGCGAACACGTTCGTCGCCGCGAACACCCAGCTCATCGTGGACGGGCTCGGTGCGCTCGTCTCGGGCTCGTCGGCGTTCCTCGGGGCGCTGTTGTTCGCGCTCGCGCTGTTCCTCGTCGCCGCGCTGACGACGAGCCAGTCGAGCGCGACGAACGCGATCGTGCCGATCGGCATCACGATCGGGCTTCCGGCGTCGCTGCTCGTCGGGCTCTGGCCGAGCGCGATGGGCATCTACACGCTGCCCGCCAACGGCAGCCAGGTCGCGACGGTCGCGTTCGACCAGACGGGCACGACCAGGATGGGCAAGTTCGTGGTCGACCACTCGTTCCAGCTGCCGAACCTGGTGTACATCGTGGTCGCGATGATCATCGGCGTGCTGCTCTCACTCGTCGTCGTGGCGTGACCGCCGGAGCCGTGCCGTGGGCGAGGGGGTGAGCGTCGACGAGTCGGCGATCCTCCGCAGCTTCCTCCTGGGGCTCGCGGAGGCGCTCAACGCCTCGTCCGAGTCGGTCGACCGGATCCGCGACATCATGAACGACGTGTCGCGTGCCTACGGGCAGGACGACACCGACTACGTGGTGCTGCCCACGGCCATCGTGGTCGAGACCGGCAGTGGCGAGTCCGCCCACGTGGCGCTGCGGTCGTCGACGGTCCCGGCGTTCCGCTTCGATCAGATCGCGGCGCTCTACGACCTCGTCGGCGAGGCACGCGCGGCGAAGGTCGAGCCTGCCGAGGGGATCCGCCGGCTCAATGAGATCGGCGCGATGCGCCCGGGTCAGCCGTGGCCGGTCCGGGTGTTCGGTCACGCGCTGCTGACGGCGGGACTGGCGCTGCTGCTCACGCCGACGTGGCAGGGTGCGCTCGTGGCGTTCGGGCTGGGTGCGGTGCTCGGGTTCGCGAAGCTCATCCGCTCGCCCACGCTGCAGCTGGTCTTCCCCGTGGTCGCGGCGTTCGGGTCGGCGCTCGCGGTCTTCCTGATCGCGCCGTACGTGCCGCTGGGCGATCCGCTCCGGCTGCTCATCGCGCCGCTCGCCACCTTCCTCCCGGGTGGCGTGCTCACGACCGCGACGATGGAGCTGGCCGCGGGTCAGATGACCGCGGGGGCGTCCCGGCTGGTGACGGGCCTCGTGCAGCTCGGCCTGCTCGCGTTCGGCATCCTCGCGGCGGGCACGATCCTCGGCGTCGGCGAGGAGAGCTACGTGCCGCTCGATCCTGCCGACCGGTTCCCGTGGTGGGCCGCGCTCGGCGGCGTGCTGCTGTTCGCGGTCGGGAACTTCCTGCACTTCTCCGCCCCCGGCCGGACCTTCGGCTGGGTGCTGCTCGCGCTCGTCGTGGCGTATGCGGCGCAGTCCGTCGGGCAGTTCGTGGCCGGCGCGACGGTGAGCGGGTTCATCGGCGCGCTCGTGGTCACCCCCCTCGTGCTGTGGATCTCGTCGCTGCGGCACGGTGCGCCCTCGCAGCTCACGTTCCTGCCCGCGTTCTGGCTGCTCGTGCCGGGCGCGGCGGGGCTCGTGGGACTCACCGAGGTGGTCGGCACCGACGGCGGCGTGGAGGACTTCGCGGCGGCGCTCACGTCGGTCATGTCGATCGCGCTCGGGGTGCTGCTCGGCACGGCGCTCTACCGCTTCGTGCATCGCGGCGCTGAGGAGATCGCCGGGTTCCACATCGAGATGCCCGCGAGCGTCGCCGAGGCCGTGCGCCCGTCGTTCTGGGCGCGTCTCGTGCATCGGGCGGGCGGCGCACGGCGGGTTCCGGAGCCGTCCGCGGATCGAGCACCGGCGCCCGGCGAGACGCCCGAGTGAGCCGCTCGGCTCCCGCCTGCCGCGCACGCCGCGGTTCGCCCAATACACTCGGGGGGTGACCCCGCACGATTCCCAGGCCGCCGACGTGCGCCGCCGCCTCATCGACCACATCGCCGCCGACGCGGTCTTCCACGGCGACTTCACGCTCACGAGCGGCAAGCAGGCGAGCTACTACGTCGACCTGCGCAAGGTCAGCCTCGACCACCGGGTCGCCCCGCTGATCGGGCAGGTGATGCTCGATCTCATCGCCGAGGTGCCGGGCGTGACCGCCGTCGGCGGCCTCACGATGGGTGCCGACCCGATCGCGACGGCCGTGCTGCACCAGGGCGCGGCACGCGGCCTCGCCTACGACGCGTTCGTCGTGCGCAAGGAGCCGAAGGACCACGGTCGCGGCAAGCAGGTCGAGGGCCCGGATGTCTCGGGCCGGCGCGTCATCGTCCTGGAGGACACGTCGACCACCGGCGGATCCCCGCTCAAGGCGATCGCGGCACTGCGTGCGGCCGGTGCCGAGGTCGCCGCCGTCGCGGTCGTCGTCGACCGGGCGACGGGTGCGCGCGAGGTCATCGAGGCCGAGGGCGTGCCGTACCTCGCCGCGATCGGGCTGGACGACCTGGGACTCGCGTGATGCGCCGGGGACGCGGCGGGCGCGACGAACCCGACGAACAGGAGCAGCCGGAGGAGCGCGACGGCGCCGAGTGGCTGCTCGGTGAGCTCGCGGGCGACGACGAGTCCGACGGGTCAGACGCGTCGGGGACTGCGGAGGCGCCGGCGGCGCCGGGGGCGCCCGCGGCTCCGGCGGACTCCGCGCTCGACGACGTGCCGGTCCCCGAGCCCTCGGCCTGGTCGTCGCGCCGCGAACGCCGCCAGGACCCGGACGACTGGTTCTCGCTCGCCCCGGCCCCGCGGCCGGCGCAGGGCGACGCGCCCGCGCTGGACGGCGCACCTGCCGGCGACGCGGGCGCCGAACGCGCAGCCACGGGCTCGTCCGGGACTCCCGGTGCCGTGCCGGCGGACGACACCGCTGTCCCCGGGCCGGTGACGCCGACCGCGTCGTTCGCGCTGACCTGGGGTGAGCGCGAGCGGGACGCCGACACGCCGCCCACGCACTTCGCGCCGCCACGCGCGGCACGGCGATCGTTCACGCCGCCGTTCGACGACTCCGAGCCGACCGGCGTGCGGCCCGTGGCGCCGGCACCGGCGGCACAGCCCGGGGACCCGACGACGGCCTGGTCGGGTGCGCCGGCGGCCCCGCACGGTGCCGCTCGGGTAGATGCCCCGGATGCCTCGCCCGCGGTCCCACCGGCGGGCACACCTGCCACACCCGCGGTCGCAGCCGAGGCCGAGGACGCCGCGCCCGCGGAGCACATCGCGGCGCCGAAGCCCGCGAGGGCCGACGAGCCGGGCACCACGGCGCGTGCCTCGGCGGCCGGCTCGCAGCCGGCCGGGCCCGTCGACGACTATGGCGCCGCGCTGTGGTCGGCGCTGACCGAGCCCGACGAGCCGCACGAGCCGGCCCAGGGCGGGGCGCCTGGTGCCGCCGCCGTCTCCGGGTCCGCCGGCGCAGCGGCGGCCGTGGCCGGAGCTGACGATCCCGGGGTCTCCGGCCAGCGTGCCGGGGCGGATGAGGGCGCCGAGGCATCCGAAGCGCCTGGAGCCGCCGCGATGCAGCGGCCCCGAGCGCCGTTCCCGGCGTTCGCGACCGCGCGCTGGGGTGAGCATGCGGCACCGCCCGCGGCCGCGCCGGTCCACGACCTGCTCGCCGAGGAGGCGACGGTCGACCGCGAGGACGCGAAGCCCGATGGCGCGTCAGAGGGTTCAGCGGAGCCTGAGACCGGGATCGCGGACTCGCGTCCGGCAGGGCCGAACGAGTCGCGCGACCAGACGGACGGCACGGAGGACACCGGAGCGCCGCCGGTCTTCCAGTGGAATCTCACGCCCGACCCCAACGCGCCCGACCCGAGTGTGGCCGAGGCTCGCGCTCGCCGAGGTGCAGCCGCCGCCTCGCCGAGTCGACCCGAGGAGACCGAGCCGGGAGAGCCCGACTCGGCCGAGACTGAGCTCGACCGACCGGACGAGCTTGCGAAGGACGACCTCGCGCAGCCGACCGCCGAGCCCGATCGGCCCGGGCCGCCCGAGCCCGTGCAGACCGAGGAGGCGGACGCGCCGTCCGACGCCACGACGGTGATCCCGACACCGATCGCCGCCGCGAGCGCCTCGGCCGTCGTTGCGGGGGCCGCCGCGTCCGCCACGTCTCCCCAGGCGCCCGCGGCAGCTCCGCCCGCGGCCCCGGCGCCCGCGGCCCCTGCGCCTGCCGCACCAGCTCCCGCGGCAGCAGCGCCCGTCGCACGGGCGCCGCACGAGGCATCCGTCTCGCCCACCGAGCAGCCCACCCGCAGGATGCCGGCCGCGGCCGCTCGGGACCGGGGAGCGCGGGTCGCACCGCCACG
>NZ_JAVKGQ010000014.1:0-88981 GCF_031432255.1 Agromyces aerolatus
CGGTGTCGACCCGCCAGTCATCGTCGTGGGGCGTCGCGAGCCAGTCCTGCAAGTAGGCGCCGTGCACGCTGATGAGCCGGCCGGCGGCGCCGCCGGTGAGGAGGGCGCGAGCCTCGCGCGCCATGGGGTGGAAGCGGTACACGAACGGGACGGCGGCGACCAGGCCGCGCGCCTCCGCGAGCTCGGTCAGCTCGGCCGCGTCGCGGGCGTCGGTCGCGAGCGGCTTCTCGCAGATCACGTGCTTGCCGGCCTCGAGCGCGGCTCGCGCGATGCGGGCGTGCGTCGTGTTGGGGGTGCAGACGTGGACCACGTCGATCTCGGGGTCGGCGAGCAGATCGTCGAGCGAGGCGAAGCCGTGATCGAGGCCCAGGCGGCCGGCGGCGTCACGCGCCCGCTCGGCCGAGGAGGACGCCCCGCCCACGAGCGCCGCTCCTGCAGCGCGCGCGGCCCGAGAGTGCACGGCGGCCATGAAGCCGCCCCCCACGAATCCGGCGCGGATCGTGCGGGCCGGAGCGGTGACATCCATCGTCATGCGGACATGCTGACACAGGTCTGCCAACTTTTGCTACTCACTCGTCAAAAGTTGTTCATCACGTTTCGGTTAACGCTCGTGCGACTTCATCAAGCCGGTGTGCTTTACTCGGTGGATGGTCGACATCAGCCGCGGATCGGCGCTCGGCGTCTCGGGGGCGAGCGAGCTGTTTCAGCTGCTGCGCGACGGCGTCCCGCGCACGCGCGCGTCGCTCGCACAGGCGACGGGCCTGGCGCGCTCGACCATCGCCGCACGCGTCGACGAGCTCATGAGCCTGGGCCTCGTCACGCCCGTCGCCGACGCGGTCTCGACCGGCGGAAGGCCGCCGTCCCAGTTCGCGCTCAACCCCGGCGCACGCGTCGTGCTCGCCGCCGACCTCGGCGCGTCGCACGCGACGATCGCCGTCACCGACCTCGCCGGCACCGTGCTCGCGCAGCAGGGGGAGCCCATGGACATCACCTCCGGCCCCGAGGCCGTGCTCGGCTGGATGGTCGAGGCCGGACACCAGCTCGTCGACGGCCTCGGCCGCGATCGCGGCGATCTCGCGGCGATCGGCATCGGCGTGCCGGGACCCGTCGAACACTCGACCGGCCGCCCCGTGAACCCGCCGATCATGCCCGGCTGGGACCGGTTCGACGTGCCCGGCTGGGTGCAGCAGCACCTCGAGGTGCCCGTGCTCGTCGACAACGACGTCAACATCATGGCGCTCGGCGAGCGCGCCATGGCGTGGCCGCACGTCGAGCACCTCATGTTCGTGAAGGTCGCGACCGGTATCGGGTCCGGCGTCATCTCGGGCGGGCTGCTGCAGCGCGGCGCACAGGGCATCGCGGGCGACATCGGTCACGTCCAGGTCGCCCGCGGCGCGGGCGTGCCGTGCCACTGCGGCAACCGCGGATGCCTCGAGGCGCTCGCGTCCGGCCCGGCGATCGCGCGCGCACTGCGGCAGCAGGGCATCGAGGCGCAGACCGGGCGCGACGTGGTCGACCTCGTCAAGCGCGGCGACCTCGACGCGATCCAGGCCGTGCGCCAGGCCGGACGCGACATCGGCGAGGTGCTCACCGCGTGCGTGAGCCTCGTGAACCCGTCGGTCATCGCGATCGGCGGCTCCATGGCGCGGGCCGGCGAACACCTCATCGCGGGCGTCCGCGAGGTCGTGTACACGCGGTCGATGCCGCTCGCGACCGAGCACCTCGCGATCGTGCAGTCGGCCGCCGCCGAGAACGCCGCGGTGCTCGGCGCGAGCATGCTCGCCATCCACCACGCGCTCTCGCCCGAGGGCATCGACCAGCTCGCCGCCGCGCGCTGACGCGCCCGCCCGCGCCCGCGCCCGCGCGACCACGACCACCGCCCCACCGAACGGTCGCGCATGGCGGGTGCGACCGCGCAACACCCACCATCTGCGACCGCTCGACCGCAACCGACCGTGCGACCTCCACGCCGAGCACCCCCCAAACATCGAACGGTCGCGCATTGCGGGTGCGACCGCCCAACACCCACCATCTGCGACCGCTCGAACGAGGATTCGGGACGCACGGGGCGCGCGGGACGCGCGGGCGCGGGCGCACGGGCGACGGCGGTGGGCGGAGGTACGCTTCTGAGGTGACTCTCGCCCAGCCGTTCGCGCTCTTCGAGCTCGACGACTACGCACCGCCGGCGCGGGCGGCGGCCACGACCGAACGCGCGGAACAGCGACGCGACCCGCATCCGCACGAACGGCGCATCGTCGCCGACTCGGGCGATCGCGTCGGGTGGCTGAAGGCGCGGGCGCGCGGCGTCACGGCGACCGACGCGGCCAAGCTCTCGAGCCGCACGGCGGTGCGATCCGCGGCCTGGGAGAAGCTGCACGGCACGGGCGGCCGCCGCTTCGGCGGCAGCCGGTTCACCGACCACGGCCGCGAACGCGAACCCGTCATCGCCGATTGGGCCCGGCGCGAGCACGGCCTCCTGCCGTCGAGCCTGCTGTTCCACGCCGAGACCGACCGGCGGCATCTCGCGACGCCCGACGGGCTCGTCATGCGTCCGACCGGCGCGCTCGAGCTGTGCGAGATCAAGACGACGGCGAAGGCCTGGCGAGGCATCCCGCGCAGCTATCTGCGTCAGGTGTGGTGGCAGCAGTATGTGCTGGGCGCGGAGCGCACCCTCGTCGTCTGGGAGCGCCACGAGGACTTCGTCCCGACCGGCGAGCCCGAGTGCCGGTGGGTCGACCGCGACGACGACCAGATCGCGATCCTCATCGGTCTGGCCGAAGAGCTGCTGACCCTGATCGCGCCGACCTCGCCGCCGCTCGCACCGCCGAACGGCCGCGACCGTTCGTTCTACCGGCCGGGCCCGCTCGCGTGACCACCCTGCTGCTGCACGGCCTCGGCGCCGACCGGCGGCAGCCGCTCGAGCTCTTCGGACCGATCCTCGCCGAGTCCGGCGAGCGCGTCATCGCGATCGACGTGCGCGCGCACGGCACCGACGAGCGCGTCGGCCGCGCCCAGGACTTCGCGATCGACCGGCTCGCCGACGAGATCGCGGCCTCGGTGCGCGAGACGGATGCCTCCGGCGCCCGCCTCGCCACGGACGACCCGCTCGTCCGCGCCGCCGCCGACCCCGGGCACGACGCGCCCGCTACGGCCGCGGGCGCGGCCGGCCCGGCACGAGCGGCTACGCCACTCACCGTCATCGGCATCTCGATGGGCGCCGCCATCGCGCTGCGGCTCGCGCTGCATCGGCTTCTGCCGATCGAGCGGGCCGTGTTCGTTCGGCCCTCGTTCGACGACCGGTCGATGCCGCCGAACCTCCGGGTGTTCCCGGTCATCGGGCAGCTGCTGCACGACGCCGGAGCCGAGGGCGGGCTCGCCGAGTTCCGCGAGAGCACGCGCTACCAGGCGTTCGCCCGGGAGACGCCTGCGGGCGCGAAGGGGCTTCTGTCGCAGTTCACCGCGCCGCGCGCCGCCGAGCGCGCGATCAGGCTCGTCGAGGTGCCGCGCAATCGCGCGTTCACGGACGACGCCGAGCTCGCCGGGCTCGCCGCGCGAGGCATCCGCTCGCTCGTGGTGGCCGCGCCGCGCGACCCGGTGCATCCGTTCGAGCTCGGCGAACGCTGGGCCGGTGCGCTCGGCGCACCCCTCGAGCGCGTGCCGGCCCGCGACGACGGGCTCGCCGCGCAGACCGCGAAGCTGCACGAGTCGGTCGCCGCCTGGCTCACCGCCACGCGCTGACCGCCTCCCGCCCGTCGACCAGCGAGCGCCGACCGCCTCCCGCCGGTCGAGTAGCGAGCGACGAAGGAGCACGCGTATCGAGACCACAATGCGCCGACCGCCTCCTGCCCGTCGACCAGCGAGCGCCGAGCGCCTCCCGCGGATCGAGTAGCGAGCGCCGATGGAGCACGCGTATCGGGACCACGATGCGCCGACCTCCATCCCAGCGAACCACCCGCCACGCGCCTCAGCCGACGAGCGATCCGGGACGCGGGCCGGTGTCGGCGTCGGGCGCGGCGGGATCCGCGGGTGGCCGCGCGTGCGCACCGAGCGTGCGCAGCCGGCTGATCGCGACGAGGCCGGCCCCGACGATGAGGATGAACGCCGCGATCGCGGCCACGTAGATCGCGACCGCGCCGTACCCGCCGTCCTGCGCGGGGTTCAGGAACGGGTAGGCGTACCAGTCGGCGATCGGGCCGCGGACCAACGAGTACACGACCCAGACGATCGGGAACGCCGCGATGATCCAGTATCGCGACCAGGGAACGCGGTTCCGGCCCGGCGAGAGTACCCAGTCCGCGACGACGAGCAGCGGCCCCCAGACGTGCAGGATCTCGTTCGACCACGGCACGGTCGTCGCCTGATCGAGTGAGATTCCGCGCAGCAGCAGGTTGTAGACCACGAGCGTCGTCGCCATATACGTCGCGGCGCATACTCGCACGACTGTGAACCACGACGGCTCGACCGGCCGCGTGAACGAGAACCAGGCCGCGACCAGCAGCGTCAGTGCGGCGAGCGCGTTCGACAGGATCGTGAAGTAGCTGAAGAAGTTCACGAGGAACACCGCCCGATCGGGCACCAGCGACCAGCTCACGACGAACTGCCCGACGATCGCGGCGATGATGAGCCCCGCCACGGCGACCCGTACTGCCCCGGTGACCTGACGCACGATCCGCTCCCCTCGACCGCCGCGCGGCGACGACATCGCTCGCAGCATATCCGGGCACGATTCGTGGAGTGCCCGCGAGAGTGGAAACCACCCGTCCGGTGTTCCAGACTGGAGGTTCCCGCCATCGCCTCCGAGGAGCCGCCCGTGCCCGCCCACGTCCGCGAGATCACCATCAGCCTGCCGATCGCCGACCGTCGGCGCGCCATGCACTTCTACCGGACGGCGTTCGATTTCGAACCGGTCGGCGCGCCGGAAGAGGACGGCATCCCCGAGCCGCTGACGTTTCGGCTCGACGATCGCACCCTTCTGGCGCTCATCCCAGCCGCGGGCCTCGCCGGGGCGATCGGCAGACGGCCGCTCGCCCCGTCCGGAGTGAGCGAATGCCTGCTCGGCGTCACGCTCACCTCCGATGCCGAGGTCGACCGGCTCGTCGAGCGCATCGCCGATTCGGGAGGCTCGATACTGTCCGCGGCCGCCCGCGAGGACTGGGGCTATACCGCGCTCTGCGCCGACCCCGACGGCCACGCCTGGCAGATCTTCGCCGAGCCCGCACCCACGTCCTGACCGGCCGCCGACTGCCGGCCGGCACCGGGCCACGGACGACGAAGCAAGGCCCCTCCGAGGCGGGGCCTTGAGCCCGGTCCGAAGGACTCCGGGGGCTGTCCGACCAATATACGCGGCCCGCGCCGCGCCAGCGCGCGTCAGGCGCCGAAGAGGAGGCCGGCGATCGTGAGGGCGCCGGCGACGCCGACGATGATGGCTCCGGTGAGCGCGGCGAGCGTGATCGCGGCGATGCGGCGTGAGCTGCGGCGCACCGAGGGCAGGCCGGGCGACGGCTCGCGCACGGGCGGCGCGGCGTCGAACGAGGCCGGTGGCGGTGCGGCCTCGGGCAGCCGGCGCGGGCGGTAGTACTCGACCGCGCCGGCGCCGACGGCGCGGACCGAGGAGCGCAGGTCGATGGGCTCGAGCGGCGCAGGTTCGAGGGTGCGCCGGCCGCCGAGGCGGCGGCGGCGGACGGGGGCGTCGACGGTGGCGGATGCCTCGGGCAGGGCGGATTCCGCGCCGCTCCCTCGGTCGACGACCACGGTGTCCGCGTGCGGGATCTCACCCTCGGGCGCGCGGTCGCCGCCACTGATGACGATGAAGGTGTCCTGATCGGCGAAGTCGTCGTCGGGAGCGCTCCGGTCGACGACCACGGTGTCGTCCACGGCCTCGTCGACGGTCTTGCCGCGGGCAGCGCCGCGGTCGACGACGACGGTCTCGTCCGCGACCTCGCTGCCGGCCACCTCGCCGGCCATCCTGCGGTCGACGACGACGCTCTCACCCTCGAGCTCGTCGTCGACCGCGTCGAGGTCGTCGAGCCTCACGAGCTCGGCGTCGAGATCGCCGCCGGGCCCGGCCGCACGTGGCTGACCGTCGCGCGTCATCGGCCCGCCCGCACCGGCATCGTCGTGCCGTCGGCCGTCGAGTCGACCGTGGTGGGCTCGAATCGGCCGCTCGTCGTGTCGTCGCCCTCGCCGGGCGTGCCGCCCGACACCACGTCGATGACGATGACCGTGACGTTGTCGCGTCCACCCGCCTCGAGCGCGCGCTCGACGAGGGCGTCGGCCGCGGTGTCGGCCCGGCCCGTCATGGTGAGCGTCGCCCGGATGGCCTCGTCGGACAGCTCGCTCGTGAGCCCGTCGGAGCAGACGAGCAGCCGTTCGCCGTTCGTGAGCGGCAGCAGCCAGCTGTCGGCCGCGCTGTCCACCGCGCCGATCGCCCGCGTGATGACATTGCGGCGCGGGAACTCGCGCAGGTCTTCGCGTCGCAGCTCGCCGCTGTCGACGAGCTCCTGCCCGAGACTGTGGTCGATCGTGACCTGCTGGAGGTCGCTGCCCAGCTGCCGGTACACGCGGGAGTCGCCGACGTTGAAGACGAGCCAGCACGGCAGGCCCTCGTGCTCGACGAGCGCGACACCGGTGACGGTCGATCCGGCGCCGCGTGCCGACCCGGTCGCGAGCTCGCCGACGTCGGCCTCCGCCACGGCCAGCGCCATCCGCACGCCGTCGATGGTCGCGCGCTCGCCGACGCGTGCGTAGTGCCGGAACGCCTGGACCACGGCCGCGCTCGCCCGGTCACCGGCCTCGTGACCGCCCATGCCGTCGGCGACGACGAACACGGGCGACTCGGCGAGCACCGAGTCCTCGTTCGCGGCGCGCTTGTGCCCCGTGTCGGTGCGCACGCCGACCGCGAGCGTAACGGGGACGGATGCCACGCTCACGCGCCACCCTCGATCACGCGCATCCCGACCTCGCCGAGCACGAACCGCCCGCTGACACTGGTCTCGACGTCGGGTTCGATGAGGGTCTCCTCGCCGGTGGTGTCGACGATGAGCACGCCGTTCGTCGATCGGAGGTCGGTGATGGTCCACACGCCGTTCCGGTGCGCGAGCCGCGCATGCGTCTTCGAGAGCGTGCGCGTCCGGTCGGGCACCGCGAGCCGCTGCTCGCCGGCCCCGGCCGACGGGTTGCGTCCGAGCACGATCACCTCGCCGGTCAGCGACAGCACCTCGCCGTCGTCGAGCTCGAGCCGCCATTCGCGGCGCGGACGACGGTCGACGATCACCGTCGCCTCGACGTCGTTCGCCTCATCGCCGTGCACGAGGATCGTCGCGGCCTCGGCGAAGTCGAGTCCGCCGTGCTGGTCGTCGGCGGGCGCGGGCGGTGCGGCCGAAGGCGCTCCGGCAGCCCCCGCAGGACGCGGTCCGGCCGGTGCGGGCTGACCGGTGGGCGGGACCGGTGCGGCGAACGCGGCCGGGTGGCCGGCGGCCGGCACGCCCGCCGTGCCGGCCGCCGTGCCCTGCACGTTCGCGGACGGCGGTGCGAGATCGGGACCGGCAGCCCAGGGCGCGGCGGGTGCCGCTGCGGCCTCGGCGTTCGCGGGCGACGACGTCGCGGATTGGCCGCCGGGCGCCGCAGGCGCCGCAGCAGCTTCCGCGGTCGAGGGCGTCGCGAGGTCGGGGCCGGGTGCCCAGGCCGGGCCGGGCGGGGTCTGCGCGGGCACCGATTCGGGTCGCGGCACGGCCTGACCGGTCGGCGGATGCTGCGGGAACGCCGGCTGCGAGGACGCAGGCCACCCGGCCGGACCCGGCCGGCCCGAGGCATCCGCCCCGGCCTGCGCCTGCTGCGGTGACGCAGGCTGACCCGACACAGGCTGACCCGACACCGGCTGACCCGACACAGGCTGACCCGACGCGGGCCATCCGGCCGAGCCGGATGGCGCCGGCGCCGGCGTCTGGGCCTGACGGGCCGGCGGCGACACCGGCCAGCCCGCCTGCTCGCCGAGGCCCGGCGGCGGCGCGATCGTCGCGGGCGGAGGCGGCACGGGTGCGAACGCCGCAGGTCGCTCGGCCGCGGGCTGGGCGCCGGGGCGTACCGGGGCCTGGTGTTCGAGTCCCGGGAGCGGCGGGAACGCCCGCGCGGAGCTCGCGCCCGCATCCGCGCCGGCCGGCTCGTGGCGCGGCGCGACCGGCTCGGGCGGCACCGCCAGCGGCCCGGTGGGCTGCGCCGTCCGGCCGACGGCGGTCGCGAGCCGACCGCGTTCCGGATCCGGCGCGTCACGCCCCCACGCGAGCACACTCGCCCAGGCCGGCAGCACGAGCACCGCGAGCACGGTCATGCCCGCGCCGCGACCGAACAGCACATTGACCCGGTGCGCCGCGATCGCGAACATCACGAGCGCGTAGATGTTCGCGAACGGCACCAGGAACAGCAGCGCGATCCAGCGCGGCGACCCACCGAGCGCGAGGATCTCCGCGAGGTTCAGCAGCGGCACCCAGCCACGCCACGGCTCGACCGAGAGCCTGCCGAACAGGCGCGACATGGCGAGGCCGGTCCACACGTAGACGGCGGCCGCGATGAGCAGCGAGGCGACCACGGTCACGACGAGCGTCGCGACGAGTCCACCGAGGTCGGACGGGTCTGGGGTCACGGAGCGAGTTCCTTCCGGGGTGCGCGCAGCTGGCGGGTTCGGAGCCTGCCGACGAACGATCTGAGCGAGAGCGCGGCCGCCACGCGATCCCGCTTCCGCAGGCTCGAGGTGAGCTCGGCACGTTCGGCGTCGGCGATCCGCCACGCCTCCTCGGCGGCTTCAGGCGCCGGGGGATGCGCGGCGAACACGGCCTCGTCGACGGAGGCCGCAAGCCTGACCATACCGGTCCGCCCCGTGCGCTGCGCGGCGGAGCGGCGGCTCGCCGTGGATGCGAGGGGGCGCCCGGCGTCCTCGTAGGCGTCGGCGACCTCCTCCCAGGCCCCGAGGATCCGGAGCTCGGGATCGGACGCCCGCCGACGTGAATGACGTCGGAGCGGCTTCGCGAGGAGGATCGCCACGACCGGGAGCGCGAGGAACGCGAGCAGCGCGAGCGAGAGCGCGACGATCCTCACGATCGCGAGCACCAGGGCCGCGGTCGCGTCCGTCTCCTCGACGGGCGCGGAGGCCGCCGCCTCGGCATCGCTCTGGGCCCGCTCGGGATCGATGGGCTCGCTGCGTGCGTCATCGGGCACGGTCGGATGCTTCGGCAGCTGCTCGCCCTCGGCGATGTCGGTCGGCAGCAGGGTGAACTGCGGCGTCACGTCGACCGGGACCCAGTCGCCCTGGGCAGCCACCTCGACCCATGCGCCGACGGCGGCACCCGTGCAGTCGGGGTCGCACGTCGCGATGCCCGGGATCGGCTCGGTGCCGGCGAGCCGAACGCCGAGCACGACCCGCGAGTCGAAGCCGAGGTGCCGCGCGATCAGCGCCGCGGCCACGGCGAACTGCTCGTCGTCGCCGACGCCCGCGACGAGCATCTCGGGCGCCGCGTCCTCGCCGGCCCGGCGCTCCTGCTCGATGAGCTCGCCGAACAGCGTCTCGATGCGTGCCCGCGAGTGGCCCGCATAGCTCGGCAGGAACTGATAGCCGCCGGCCTCGGTCGCGAGCCCGGCCGTCCAGCTCGCCGACGCGTCGTCGTTCACGAGCGCGTGGCTGAGGTACCCGCGGGCCCGCAGCCGATCGATCAGCTCGAGGTAGCCCGCGCCCGTGCGCGGCTGACCCTGCGCCTCGACCCATGCGGCCAGCTGCGGGTAGAGGTCGGCGTCGAGCGCATCCTCAGCACCCTCAGCGGTGCCGAACGCCTGCCGCGTCGCGTCACGAGCCGACGGCACGGCCAGCATCGAGTACCGGTCACCGGGCACCAGACCGAGCGCCGAGCTGCCGGCACCACCGTCCGGCACCGGCGCGATGTCGACCGCGTCGCCCGACTCAGACCGGTGGAACCCGTCGGTGAGCGCGTCGGCGCGCGGCCCGGCGAACGACGGCGCCGCGGCCAGCTCGGCCGGCGCGGGCACCCACACGCCCTCGTACGCGTCGCCGATCTCGAGTTCGAGCTCGGCGAGGTCGACGCCGAACGGCGCGCTCGACGGCAGGCGGGAGAACCGCGCATCCGGGTCGACCGAGAACACCTCGCCGTCGTAGCGGTCGAGCGCGGCGAGCCGAAGCCGGCCGACCTGCTCGACGTCACCGTCCACGGTGAGCACGACCTCGTCGTACCGCGGGTCGGCGAACCACGACCGGTACGCCGCGAGCGGGCTCGCCTGCCGCTGGAGCACGATCGCGGGCGTCACCTCGTCGCGGAGTGCCGAGCGGTCGCCGAACGACGCGGCGGCCGGGGCCACCGCGAGGCCGACGACGAACGCGACGGCGAGCAGGCCGCCCGCGAGCGCCCGCCGGCGCAGGGTCAGCCAGGTCGACTCGGCCGACTGCCGGACGGTGCCGGCGCGAGCGCGCGCGAGGGCGCGCGCCCGGAGCATCCGGTGCCTGATCAGGAGCCAGGCGACCGCCGCAGCCACGCTCGCGACGCCGACCGCGAGCTCTCGCGGCGCCGCGATCTCGAGGCCCGCGAAGGTCACCGGAGCGCTCGTGCTGCTGCTGCCGAACACGAGCCCGAACACGGTCTGCCCGAGCACGGGCAGCACCGCCCACGGCGCTGCTGCGCCGCCCCTGAGCACCAGGAGCGCGGCGGCGGTCGAACCGACGACGGTCACGACGAGGAACGGCACGAGCACGGCCTGGTAGTCGCCGAGCGGGAGGTCGAGGGTGAGCAGCTGCTTCCAGCCGACGACGATGCCGACGATGCCGTCACGGAGCCCGATCACCGCGTCGGGCACCGAGCGCAGCGCGGCGGGAACGGCGACCGGCACCACCACGATCGCGAAGCCCGCGAACGCGAGCCCGATCGCGAGCAGCACGCGCATGAGCCCACGACGCACGAGCCGGCGCGCGAAGACCGCGGCCGCGACACCGACGGCGAGGCCGGCCGCGGCGACCAGCGCGAGCCGGAACGTCTCATGGATGGGCCACGCCGCGACCACGGCGATGGCTGTGCCGACCACGAGGTAGCCGAGGCCGAGCAGCTCGAGCCTGAGATCGCGATCCGAGGCCGGGCGACGCGTCCCCCGGCGTCGGTCGGCGCCCCGCGGACGCGCGCGCAGCTCGCCGCTCACGACGCCGCCCCCCTCGCGAGGAGCCGGGTGAGGTCGCCGAGCGCGCCGATGGTCAGCACCGTGACCTCGCGGGTCGTGCGCACCACGGGCTCGGCCGCGGGCTCGCAGCGCACCGCGACGACGCCGATGCCCTGCGGCAACGCGATCGCGGCCTGGCGGATGCGCTGCAGCGGCATGCGCGACCCGGTCACGAGGAACACGATCGAGAGGTCGGCGAACGTCTGCGCGGCGAGCGCGGCGGATGCCTCGAGCCGCGTCACCCGGTCGCCCTGGTCGACCGCGGACATGCCGTCGAGCAGCACGCGCGGCGTGGTCGTCGCGAGCGTGCGGATCGACTGCACGGCATCGTTCGTCTCGGGCACCTCGGCACCCACGGCCACGAACACGTCGCGCCCCTCGCGCACGGCCTGCAGCCCGAGCGACGCGGTCGCGCTCACGGCCATCTCGAACTCGTCGTCGTCGGCGTACTCCTCGCGCGCGAGGTCGAGCAGCAGCGCGATGCGCGCGTGCCGCGACTCCTCGTACTGACGCACCATGAGCGTGCCGGTCTTCGCGGTGGCCTTCCAGTGCACGTGCCGCTGCGAGTCGCCGCGGACGTACTCGCGCACGGCGTGGAACGACAGGTCGGCGTCCGCGAGCGTGCCCGTCGGGGTGCCCTCGAGATCGCGCACGAGGCCCGCGCTGGTGCTCGGGATCGGCACCGTCACGGGGTGCACGAAGATGCGCTGCACCTCGGGCCAGCCCTGCTCCCGGCGCAGGATGCCGAGCGGGTCGCCCCGGTTCACGGTCATCGGGCCGACGTCGATCACGCCGCGGCGCTCGGCCCCGATCGTGAGGTCTTCGCCGTGCTGCGCGCCCGGCCTGAGCAGCGGCACGTGCACCTCGACGAGCCCGGGACCGACGGGGATGTCGACCACGCCGGGCAGCGCCGTGCGCCGGCCCGCGTTCACGAGCTCGAGCCGGCCGGTGACCTCGGACCCGGCGACGACCCGGTCGCGGTCGAGCTGCAGCTCGAGCCGGTAGTCGTGGGCGCCGAGCAGGAACGGGACGGCGACGAGCAGCAGCGCGAGCGCGATGCCGGCGGCGGCCCAGGCCTCGACCCAGTCGAACAGCAGGCCCGCGACCGCACCGGCCACGGCGATCAGGATGAGCACCGCGCCCGCGGCCGAGACGGTCTCGCGCGTGCGCCGGGCCGCCCCCGCCACGGCACGGCCGAACCGGCGGGCGTTCGCGCGCACCCCGATCCAGAGCCCTGCGACGCCGCGCGCTCCGCCGCGCCGGGTCACGGTGCCCGTCCGGCTCAGGGTGCCCGTGCGGGTGACCGTGTTCGTGCGGCTCAGCCCGCTCGTGCGGGCCAGCCCGCTGGTGCGGGTCAGGCCCGTGGCGCGCGACAGCCCACCGGAACGCCCGGTGCGTCCGGTGCTGCGGTCTCGCCGCGCTCGGGCCGAAGGGGTCACGCCGCGCCGTTCTCCCGGGGAGCGGCGACGTCCAGCAGGATCTGGCTCACCACGGCGACCGCGGTCACGCCGTCGAACTCGGCCTCGGGCTCGAGCACCATGCGGTGCGCGAGCGCCGGGATCGCGACCTCGCGCACGTCGTCGGGCGTCGCATACGAACGGCCCTGCGCGGCCGCCCACGCCATCGCGAGGCGCGACAGCGCGATCGCGCCGCGCACGCTCACGCCCAACCGCACCTCGGAGGCCCGGCGGGTCGCGTCGACGAGGCGCATGACGTAGTCCGAGACGAGCGGGTTCACGTACACGCCGCGCGCGAGGTCCGTCATCGTCACGATCGTGTCGGTCGTGGCGACCGGCGTGAGGTCGCGGCGCGGGTTCGCCACGCCCTGCAGGATGCGCAGCGTCGCGGCCTCGTCGGGATAGCCGATCGAGGTCTTGATCATGAACCGGTCGAGCTGCGCCTCGGGCAGCCGGTACGTGCCGCCCTGCTCGATCGGGTTCTGCGTGGCGAGCACGAGGAACGGGTCGCCGACCTTGCGGCTCACGCCGTCGACCGTGACCTGCCCCTCCTCCATGACCTCGAGCAGCGCCGACTGGGTCTTCGGGCTCGCGCGGTTGATCTCGTCGGCGAGCACGATGTTCGCGAACACCGGCCCCGCGTGGAACTCGAACTCGCCCCGCTTCTGGTCGTACACGGTGATGCCCGTGACATCGCCCGGCAGCAGGTCGGGCGTGAACTGGATGCGCGAGTTGGTGGCGTCGATCGTCTGCCCGAGGGCGCGCGCGAGCGCCGTCTTGCCCGTGCCCGGGTAGTCCTCGAGCAGCACGTGACCGCCCGAGATGGCCGTCGCGAGCACGAGCTCGACGACGTGCCGCTTGCCGAGGATCGCCTGCTCGACATTGTCGGCGATCAGCGAGAACGTCTCGGCGAACCAGGCGGTCTGCGCGGGAGCGAGCGTCATGCGGTGGATCCTCTCGGAGGGAGCTTGAGGCGTGTGGTCGGTGAGGTCAGGGGGTGGTCGGCGTGGTCTCGCCGCCGCCTGGGTCATCGGGGCCGACGGGCGGGTCCGGATCCTCGATCGGCGGCTCGGGCGCGCAGACCGGGACTTCGTAGACGATAGGCATCAGCGCGGAGAAGGCGTCGATGAACTGCACCGTGTACGTCGCGACCAAGTCGCCCGTTGTGTGCGTCCAGGTGATGTTCGCCGCGCCCCGGGCGGCGCTGGAGACCCAGACCGCTTCGCGCGTCGGTGTCGCTACACACTGGGTGGGGAACTCCACCGTGACAGTGGTTGGTGCCGTCTCTGGGGCGATGTCGATGGTGTCGGTGCAGAGCAGCCCGCCGTAGCGACACCCTCGGGCTTGAACTTGGGTGATGGCGTCGTCGCTCAGATCGAATCCTTCGGAACCCGTCCAGCCATTGAACGACAAGTACTCGGGCGTGAACCGATTCGGTACCGACACCTTCGGGCCGTACTCGAGTCCGTAGTGATACCTCGCACCGGAACTCGCGGCTTCGGTCCGCACGCGGTACCCCTGTTCGACGACCGGGACCACTCGCGAATAGGTCCAGACCTCGGTCACGTTCGATTGAGCCACTCCGTATCCGTTGCTCGCACAGGCCATGACGTAATACCGCTCGTACTCCTCGATCCGCTCAGTGATGGTCGGGCTGGCGGACTGACTGACGGATCCATTCCCGCTGACCGAAAGGCCGGCACCGTTGGGGCCGACGCTGCATTGCGGAGCTCCCCCGTCCTTCCAGGCGAGGTACTTGATCTCCGTCGACAGCGAGCTGTTGTTGCGGTTCACCTCACCGCCACCCACCGAGATCGACGTGGTGGAGGGCGCCGAGGCGCTGATGCCCCCGATACCGGGTGCACCCGCCGCGTTCACGGAGGCCACGGTCGAGGCGCCGTCGGACGACCCCGCGATCGGCGGCTCGAAGCGGCTGATGGGCACGATCGTGAAGTTCTGCGTGCCAGGCGGCGTGTCGAGCCGGACGGTCGTGGTGTCGCCCGTCCGCTCGAGGGTCTGGTTGCGCTCGGCGATGCGGTACGCCTGCGCGTCGTCGGTGCCGCGGACCTTGAGCTCGACCACCGCGTTGCTCTGCGTGGTGCGCCCGGCCTCGTACACCGGCTCCGCGGCCGCCGACCGCACCTCGGGCGCCTGGTACGCCCACGAGGTCACCGCCGAGGTGTCGACCGACTCCCCCACGCGGTTCACGGCGCGCGCCGTGAACTGGTGCTTCTCGCCGTTCGTGAGGCCCGTCACCGTGCACGAGTACACGCCGGCGATCGAGGGCGCGCAGCCCGCTGCATCCGCTCGCCCGTCGCGCGTGATCGCGACGCCCGTGATCGCGGGGTGCGCGCGCGCCGCCTCGCCGAGCGTGACGTTGAACGTGACCGAGGACCCGTCGTAGCGCGCCGTCGCGATGCTCGCGGGACGTTGCGGGTAGCCCTGGACGTCGAGCGTGAGCGTGCCGGTGCCCGTGCGCCCCTGCGCGTCGGCGACCGTGAACGGCACCGTGCACTGCCCGCCGAACGCGGTCTGCCCGCCGGGGAACGTGGCGACGACCGCGGTCTTGCCCGCGGCCTGCACGGTCGCGACGTCGCAGCTCACGCCGCCGCCCGAGCCGACCGAGACGAGCGACAGCCCGGCGCCCTGCTTGCCCGCGAACGGGTCGTACTCGCCCGCGGCGCCCACGACCTCGACCGTGCACGAGCCGGCGCTGACGGTGCACTCCCGCGTGAACGTCGCGCCGCGCGGCGCATCGGGCGGCGCGATGCCCACGACGACCGTGATCGTCGCGGTCGCATTGTCGAAGCCCGGCAGGGTCACGGTCGCGGTCTCGCGCGTGCCGGGCCGCGCGTCGGCGCGCGCCTCGAAGACGATCTGGTTGCCCGAGCGCTGCATCGCGAACACCGAGCCCGAGTGGCTGACCTGGTAGTCGAGGCGCGACCGGTCGCCGATGCGGCCGCCCTCCCACGTCGTGAGATCGCCGTAGAGGTCGACCGCCTCGCTCGCGCCGGGCGCGACGGTGCGCGAGATCGCGGTGAGGATCGCCTGCGGGTCCTTCGGCTCGATCTCGACCGGCACCGCGAGGTACGACCAGCGCGACTGCCCCTCGATGCGTACCGGCACGAGGCACGAGTCCGTCCAGGGCGCCTCGCGGCCCGCCTCGTACGTCGCCTCGCGGTCGCCGCTCGGCCGGCAGGCCGCCGCCGAGCGCTGCGTGGCGTACGGCCCGTCGGCGAGCTCGATGCGGTCGGCCGACGGCAGATCGACGAGGTCGCGCACGTCGAACTCGGCCGAGCGTTCCTCGTTCACGCGCACCGCGGAGACGTCAGCGCCCAGCTGGACGGGCATGTCGTCGAACGCGGGGATGCGCAGCAGGCCGTACGCGGTGACGTCGCCGCCCACCGCGTCCTCCCCGGTGAGCTCGAACGGCACGAGGTCGCCGTCGGCCGGCAGGTCGCCGGACACGCGCCAGCCGGACACGTCGTAGCGCGCCGCGGCGTCCCCCCAGAGCCGCAGCTTCAGCCCCGCGACGTCACCCGTCGCCCACTGCACCTTGTTCGACACGACGTCGATCCCGTCGCCCGCGAACTCGCCCCGGGTGCGCGCCGTGACGACGGTGTCGGCCACGACCGGGTGGTCGACCGCTGCGGCGTCGCCGACCCCGAGCACGATGAGGCCCTGCGCGGTCGACGACGTCTTGGTGGACCGAACGGTGTACACGTACGAGTTGGTGCCCGCGAACTCACCCGCGGTGAGCACCACGACGCCCTGCTGGAGCGAGGTCGCGCCGTCGATGAGCGCTTCGAGCCGCGCGTACTCGGCCGTGCCCGCGGGCGCGTTCGGCGCCACCGAGACCAGCTCGAGCGTGCCGAGCGCGGGGTCGCGGTCGTTCGCGAGCGGCGCGATCCGCACCGGGGTCGACGCGCCCCGTGTCGCGCGCGCATAGTCGCTGAACGTGACCGGTGCGGCGTCCGCGAGACCTGCCGCGAGCACGCCGACCCGGATCACGCCGACGCTCTCGGCGCCCTGCGTGTCGCGCAGCGTGTACTCGAACGAGAGCTGACCGCCCTCGACGCCGTCGGCCGGAGCGCGGTACACGACCGTGTCGCCCTCGGCCGAGATCGAGGCCGTGCCCTGGCCGGCCGCGGGCTGCGCGATCTTCGCGAGCACGACGCGGTCGCCATCGGGGTCGACGCCGTACTGCGGCACCCGGATCTCGACGCTCTGCCCGCTCAGCACCCGGGCACTCAGTGCGGGCGGCCGTGGCGGCCGGTTCGCCCCGCCGGGCAGCACGGTCACCGTGATGTCGGCGTGGTCGACCCGATCGGGGTGACTCTCCATGGCGACCGCGTAGCTCACCCGGTAGGTGCCGGGCGCCTTCGGCGCCAGGTAGCGCACCACGTCGCCCGAGGCGAACGCGAGCTCGCCCTCGGCGCCCGAGCCCTGCACCGCGGGCTGCACGACGAGCCGCGCACCGCGCGGGCTCACGTCGTTGGCGAGCACCGGCACGGTGGCCAGCTCGCCCGCGCGCACCGTGACGCTGTCGGGCAGCGCGATCGGCGCGTCATCGCCGGCGTCGGCCGCGAGGAACACCGAGACGACGCCGGTCACGGCCTGCCCCGAGCCATCCGTCACGACCACCTCGGCCCGGCCCACGATGCCCTCGGCGACCTGCGCGCCGCCCACGACGCCGAGTCGCACCTGCGACGACGACACGACGCCCACCGTCAGGTCGGGGCTCGAGCTGCGCGCCTCGGACACGAGGAGGACCCGGCCCGCGGCGTTCTGCACGGCGCCGAACACGTCGATCGTGGTGTCCTCGCCCGGCCGCACGTACGCCGTCGTGGGGGCGATCGCGAGCGGGCGGCCCGCCGCGAACACGCTCAGCCGGATCGTCGCCGACTGCTCGGCCTGCGACACGCCGTCGGCCACGGTGTAGCCGACGACGTACTCGCCCGGCTCGCTCGCCGAGAGCTCGATCTCGCCGGCCGCGGCGTTCGGCGTGACCGCGAGCCCGGCGGCCGAGGCCGCCGACGCGACCGCGTCGACCAGCCGGAACGCGCCCGAGCCGCCCGTGACATGCCGCGCCACGTCGACGACGACGGTCTCACCGGCCGCCGCGGCCAGGGCCACGCCGCCCGCGACGATGCCGGGCTGGCTCGTCGCCCGCAGCACGAGCGTCTTCTCGGCCGTCGCGCCGCGCGCGTCGACGACGGTCACGGTCAGCGGGATCTCGGCGTCGCCCGCGTTGGGGTCGGTGTGCCGCACCGCGAGCCGGCCGTCGGCGCGCGGCACGACCGTGACGGGAGCCGCCGGGTCGTCGGCCCTCGCGTCCGCGAGCACGAACGCGTCGCCCTCGGGGTCGACCCAGCCGTCGAGCACCGGGACGAGCAGGGTGCCGCCCGGCAGCACCTCGGGCGACGGCCACTGCTGCGTGCACGCGTCGACGCCGCACCAGACGGGCGCCGAGCTCTGATCGTCTGGCACGACCGTGAGCGTCACGGTCGCGGGCTCCGAGGACTGCTGACCGTCGGTCACGGCATACGTGAAGCGCGCGGTGCCGGATGCCTCGCCCGCGACGCGGACCGCGAGCGCCTGCCCGTTCGACACGATCGAGAGCTCGCCGAAGCCTGCGGGGTCGACGCCGCCGACCGAATCGGCCGCGATGGTCAGCACATCGCCCCGGTTCGGGTCGTGGTCGTTGAGCAGCACGGGCAGGCTCACGAGCTCACCGGGCCGCACCCCGAACGCGTCGTCGACCGCGACGGGCGGGTGCTGTTCGGCGACGTCCTCGACGATCGTCGTCCCCTCGAGCTCTTCGGGGTCGTCGTCGACCGACCACTGCTCGAGCGGGATCAGCCGGCCGTCGGGCAGCGTCCACACCAGGCCCGACCCTGGCTCGTTCAGCACGGCCCGGTCGCCGTTGGCCCGGATCGCGGGAGCGACCTGCGCGACCTGGTCGAGTGCCCCGTCGGGCACGTCGAGCGTCTGCTCGCCGCCCGACCGGCTCCACGCCGTGCCCGACTGCTGCCCGAGCCACGCCGCGACCACATCGTCGCCCTGCGCGACCGGTGCCGCGGGCACGCCGTCGGCCTCGACGAGGCGTTCGGCGGGCGACCCGTCGAACGGGATCGCGACCAGGCCGGCCGAGTCGGCCACGTACGCGACGTCGCCGTCGGCCGCGCCGCGCTGCAGCACCGCGTCGGACTCGACCTCGACCTCGACGGGCTCGGCACGGCCGGCCACCCACGCGCGGCCCTCGGCCGCGTCGAGCAGCACCCAGGTGGACCCGACGACCGTCAGCGCGAGCGCCGCGTCCGCCGCGGGCGCCTGCTCGAGCTGCTCGACGCCGCCCGTGAACTCGAGCGCCGCGCCGTCGAACCGGCGCACGCCGCCCTCGCTCGCCGAGTACGTCGCGAGTGCGCCGTCGGGTGCGAGCCCCACGGCCTCGGCCGAGTACACGACGGGGTCCTCGCCCTCCTCCTCGGCCTCACCCGCGAACGGGTCGACGGGGACCGTCACGCCATCGTCGAGCGTGCCGAGGTACACCTGGGCGGTGTCGGTGCGATACGCCACGTAGCGCCCGGCCGCCGTGACCTCACGCGTGCCCGAGGGCGTCGGGTCGGCGATCTGCTCGCCACCGGCCGCGAGCGCCGGCGCGGCCTCGGGGTCGCCCGAGGCATCCGCATCGCCCGAGGCATCCGCCCCATCGGGGCCGGCCGCCGCGTCGCCCTCGCCCTCGCCGACCAGATCGACCGGCGCAGCCGCGTCGATCGACCAGCGCTGCCGCAGCCCGCCCGCGTAGACGACGCCAGTCGCGCCGTCCTGCACCACGGTCGTCGGGTCGTCGACCGATCGCACCGTGTCGAGCTCGGCGAGCTCGGTGTTCACGCGCGCGTAACGCCCGTCGTCGCGGGTCACCCAGACGGATGCCTCGAGCCGAGGCACCTCCTGCGACTCGTAGCCCGTGGCCACGACCGCGAGCGTCGCGACCACGCCGACCGCGGCGATGCCACCCACGGTGGCGAGGAGCGGTCCGCGCCGGAGCGGGCGTGTGGTCGAACGCGGCATCAGAGAATCCCGAACACCCGGGCGAGGACGAACAGCACCGCGACCGCACCGACCGCGGCCCCCGCACCGATGAGCCCGGCCTTCAGCCGCCCGGTGCGCTCGGCCGCGACGGGCAGGCCGTCGCGATCGGTCGAGTCGGGGGCGAGCCGCTTCGACTGCCGCGTGGCGCGGCGCGACTCGGCCGCGACGGTCGTGATCACGGGGCCGCGCAGCGACGCGTCGGAGAACCGCACGGGTGCGGCACCCGCCCACTCGGGCGAGATGACCTCGAACGGGGTCACCGCGAAGCCGAGCTCGTACTGCACCTGGCGCAGCCGATCGGCGAACGCGGCCATCGACTCGAACCGGCGGCCCGGCTCACGCGACATGGCCGTCGCGAGCACGTCGTCGACCTGCTGCGGGACGTCGGGGACCGGGATCGGCGTGTACTTGGCGCGCAGGATGCGCTTGGTGAGCTGCTCACGCGTGTTGTGCGAGCGATCGGCGACCTCGAACGGGCTGCGCCCCGCGAGCAGCGTGTACAGCGTCGCGCCGAGGCTCCACACCTCGCTCTGCACCGAGCCGCTCACGTCTTCGCGCAGCACCTCGGGCGCACTCCACGGCACGCTCATCGCGAAGACCTCGGACTCGCCGGCCTCGGCGGCGCGCGCCGCCGCGATGCCGAAGTCGGCCAGCACGGGTGCGCCGAGCGCGTTCACGAGGACGTTGGACGGCTTGATGTCGCGGTGCAGCAGGCCCGCGCGGTGCGCGGTCTCGAGTGCGCCCGCGAGCCGGACGCCCGTGTCGAGCACCTCGGCGAGCGGCAGCGGCTGCCGTTTCGCACGCGCCGACATCGTGTCGGGGCAGTACTCCATGGCGAGGTACGGACGGCCGTCGGCCGACACCGAGGCCTGATAGATCGTGACGATCGCGGGATGCGACGACAGCCGCGCCGACACGTCGGCCTCGGCGTTGAACGCACGACGCACCTCGGGATCGAGCGCGTCGGCCAGCAGCACCTTCACGGCCGCGAGCCGACGCGGCATGTCCTGCTCATAGAGGAACACGTCGGCGAAGCCGCCCGCACCGAGGGGGCGGACGTACGCGTACCCGGCGAGGACGGGCGGCGTCGCGGTCATGCGTCTGCCCATGCTCGGCCCCTTCCCCGGATCGGGGCTGCGCCCCAGTGTTCGGGGCTCGGCCCCGGTCGCCGGGGCTGAACGGACCCGACATTCTCGCGGGTCGAGTATAACCGCGCGGAGATGAGCCTCCGGACGGCTGTACACACACGGCACCCACCACGGCGTCCCCGAACGTTGCTCAGGAAGGAACGGGCGGCGCGCCGTCGGATGCCGCCCGACTCGCCGGCGGGCTCCCGGATCTTCCTGAGCAAGGAATGCGATGCGAGGATCGGCGCATGGATGCCACGCCACGCCCCGTCCCGCCCAGCATCGCCGCCCGCAGCGAAGACGGCCGCTCGTTCACCGTCGAGGACGCGTCGGAGTCGAGCCTCGTCGCCGGCTCACTCGTGATCCTGCACGCCGAAGGCGCACGGCAGCTCGCGATCGTGGAGGAGCGCGCCGGCACCCCCGCCGCCCTCCGCGGGCGGCTCCTCGGTGAGCTGGGCGACGGCACCCTCGACCTCCGCAGGAGCCGGCCGTTCGCCTCGGCCACGCTCGAGACCGTCGACCACGAGACCATCGAGATGCTGCACGCGTCGACGGGGGCCGTGCTCGAGGTCGGCACCAACCTCACGCCCCCGGGCGGCGCCGCCCGGCTGCTGCCGCTGCGGTTCAACCGGCACACGTTCTGGTGCGGGCAGAGCGGCTCGGGCAAGACGTACGCGCTCGGCGTCGTGCTCGAGCAGCTCGTCGCGCACACCGCGCTGCCGATCGTGATCTTCGACCCCAACTCGGACTTCGTGCGCCTCGGCGAGCTCAACCCCGGGGCATCCGGGCCCGCGGCCGACGCGCTCGCCCAGCGCGACATCCGCGTGCTGCGGCCGCGCGACGATGCGTCGCCGCTGCGCGCCCGGTTCCTCGACATGCCGCTGCCGTCGAAGGCGGCCGTGCTCAGGCTCGACCCGGTCGCGAACCGCGCCGAGTACAACCAGCTCGTGCACCTCGATCAAGAGCTCCTGCACGCGACCGACCTCGCCGACGTGCTCGACCGGCTCAACCATCTCGAGGAGGGTCAGTCGCACCCGCTCGCCGAGCGCATCGAGAACCTCGGCATCCTCGACTGGGAGGTCTGGGCCGGCGACGACACCGCGGTGACCGACGTCGTCGACGAGCGACCGGATGCCACGGTGCTCGACCTCGGCGGATTCTCGACGCCCGAACAGCAGCTGGTGGTCGCGCTCGCGCTCCTCGACGACCTCTGGGCCAGGCGCGAAGAGCGGCGCCCGGTGTTGCTCGTCATCGACGAGGCGCACAACCTCTGCGCGCCGCATCTCGACTCGCCGCTCGCGGTGGCGGTGCGCGAGCGCCTCATCCAGATCGCGGCCGAGGGACGCAAGTTCGGGCTGTGGCTGCTGCTGTCGACGCAGCGGCCGTCGAAGGTGCACTCGGGCATCCTGACCCAGTGCGACAACCTCGCGCTCATGAAGATGAGCTCGCCCGTCGACCTCGCCGAGCTCGGCACGTCGTTCGGGTATGCGCCGCAGGCGCTGCTCGCGCGTTCGCCGTGGTTCCGTCAGGGCGAGGCGCTGTTCGCGGGCGGGTTCGTGCCGACGCCGTCGCTCGTGAAGATGAACGCCCGGCTCACGCCCGAGGGCGGCACCGACGTGCGGGTGCCGCTGCGCTGAGCTCACCGCCAGTCGAGTCGCGCAGCGTATCGAGACCGCGCGTCGGCACGCATCGCGCGTCGTCGCGCACCGGTGGAGGAATTGATCTACGATATAGATCGCATATTCACAACTGGAGAGGGCAGTGTGTCCGGCTCACGCGAGACATCGAATGGCACCAAGAGTGTCGAGCGCGCCCTTTCGCTCCTCACCACCTTCTCGGACCGGTACTCCGCGAAACGAATCTCCGAGCTCGTCGCCGACACGGGCCTCGGCCAGTCGACGGTCTCCCGGCTGGTCGGCACGCTCACCGCACTCGGATTCCTGGCGCACGACGAGCGCACCGGCCTCTACACACTCGGCCACGAAAACCTGCGGCTCGCGAACATCGCCCTCAACTTCTCGCCGGTCCACCAGCGCTCTCGCCAGCTCGCCCAAGAGCTCGCGCACGAGACCGGCCTCGGCGTGAACGTCGCGGAACTCGACGGCAACCGATTCCTGTACCTGCTCAACTTCGAGGGCGCCAAGGCGCCGCGGCCGGCGACCCTGGTCGGGCGCACCGGCTCGTTGCACGCGACGGCGCTCGGCAAGTCCCTGCTGAGCGGGCTCTCCGACGACGAGATCCGCGACGTGGTCGGCGACGAGCTGCCGCGGTACACGCAGCACACCATCACCGATCACGAGGAGCTGCTCGCTGAGATCGAGCGCGTGCGGCTCCGAGGGTTCGCGGTCGAGCGTGAGGAGGCGGCGCCCGGCCGCGCCTGCATCGCCGCGCCGATCCGCGGCCGCGAGGGCACCATCGTCGCGGCGCTGTCGATCTCGGGGCCGCTCGGCGCCATGCAGCTGGACACCGAACAGGACCGTCTCGCCCAGCTCGCGATCCACTGGGCGGGCGAGATCTCCTCCGAACTCGGCTACCTCGGCGCCAACGTCACCTGACGGGGTGCAGCTGGGCCTGCAGCTCGATCTCCACGGGGATGCCGTCGGGCAGCTCGGCCATGCCGACGGCCGACCGCGTGTGGATGCCGAGATCGCGACCGAAGGCCGTGAGGAAGACCTCGGACGCGCCGTCGATGACCGCGGGCTGACCGCCGAACCCCTCGGCCGACCGAACCATTCCGAGCACCTTCACCATGCGGGCCACTCGGTCGAGCCCGACTTCATGGTCGATCGTGCTCAGCATGTTCAGCGCGGTCTGCCGAGCGGCCTGGCGACCTGCCGCGAGGTCGAGCTCCCGCCCGACCTTGCCGCGCAGCCTGGGGAACCCCGGCGCGTCGGGCCCATGCCCCGAGACGAAGAGCAGCTCGCCCACCTCGAGGGTCCGCACGCGCGGAAAGTCCGATGGGAGCTGTTGGTACGCGGGCATCTCGAGTCCGGCGGCACGCAACCGCGTGGAGACCTCAGACATGGGGAACCTCGTTTCGATCACGGGATGGTTGCCGGCCGATGCGGACGGCCGGTTTCGAGGGAGTCGTGCACGGCCGCGACGAGTGCGACCGCTCGCGCTGCGCGGCGGCCGCCGACCCCATGCTGCCGGCCGGTCCGGACGGTGCGTATCCAGGTGTGCAGCTCGGTCTGCAGATCGGATGCATCGGCGAGCTCCGCCGAGGGATAGTGCATGACGTCGGGCGCGTTCGCGCCATCGAGACCGGCGACGAGCACCTGGCCGTGCCCGAGATCGACGTCGATGCTGCCGTGCTCGGCGACGATCGTGAATCCGCTGTCCGAGCGATTCGGGCGGGTCGGCGCGAGCGTCCACGACTCGTGCAGGGTGCCGTACGAGCCATCCGCGAACTCGACCGCGGCGTCGATGACATCCCAGCCGGGCGAGACCAGGTTCCGCCGCCCGGCGGCCCGGACCTCCACCGCGTCGGCGGGCATGACGGACAGCAGGAGCTCCGCGTCGTGGATCGTCCCGAACCAGCCGACCGTGCTCGTCCCCGCGACATGCGAGGCGACCGCACGGCTCGCGTGCCGTCGCACGCGGGCGTGCCAGACGCGGCCCAGTGCCCCGTCTTGGATCGCCGCGCGGGCGCGCACCACACGTGCGTCGTGCTGCAGCAGATGACCGACCGTCAGCCGAGCGTCATCGCCGCCGGTGGCCGTGAGCATGCGCTTCGCAGCGGCGACGGACGTGGCCATCGGCTTCTCGACGAGCACGCGCGCGCCGGCATCGAGCGCGGCGACCACGAGCGCCTCGTGCGCGGCATCCGGCGTGCACACGCTCACCGCGTCGAGCTCGGTCAGCAGCGGCGACACGTCGGCCGTGGGCCGGGCGCCCGTGTCGGCCGCGACCCGCGCGGCACGATCGGGGTCCCGGTCGACGACGGCCACGAGCTCCACCTCGGGGTGCGCGGCGAGCACCCTGGCGTGGTCGCGCCCCATCCAGCCGAGACCGACCACCGCGACCCTGATGGTCATGCGACCACCAGATGGCAGGCCGCGCGATGCCGGTCGCCGAGGTCGACGAATCCCGGGACGACCTCCGCGCACTGCGGCTGGGCGAGCGGGCACCTGGTCCGGAACCGGCATCCCGACGGCGGATCGGCGGGCGACGGGATCTCACCCGACAGGCCACGCGTCCCGTCCGGTCGTGCCGAAGGGTTCACGGTGATCTGCGGGACGGCGCTGAGGAGCGCGCGCGTGTACGGGTGCCGCGGATCGCCGAACACGGCCTCAGCGGGGCCGGTCTCCGCGAGCTTGCCGAGGTACATCACGTTGATGTCATCGGAGATGTGGCGCACCACGGCGAGGTCGTGCGCGATGAAGAGACTCGTCAGGCCCAGGTCGCGCTGGAGGTCGGCGAGCAGGTTGAGGATCTGCGCCTGAATGCTGACGTCGAGCGCCGAGACCGGCTCGTCGAAGACGATCATCCGCGGTTCGAGGGCGAGCGCCCGCGCAATACCGATGCGCTGGCGCTGGCCGCCAGAGAACTGCCCGGGGAGCCGGCTCGCATGATCGGGACTGAGACCGACCCGCTCCATGATCTCGAGTGCACGGGGCTTCCACTGCTGCCGTGGCACGATACCGGGGTTGTGCCGCCACCCCTCGCAGATGGCGTCGAGCACGGTCATTCGCGGGTGCAGGGACGAGTACGGGTCCTGGAACACCATCTGGATCTGACGGCCCACCTCGCGCCGGCGCCCACGCGACATGGTGAGCAGCGACTCGCCGTCGAAGCGGATGTCGCCACCGGTCACCTGCTCGAGTCCGACGATCGCGCGCGCGATGGTGGACTTGCCCGAGCCGGACTCCCCGACGAGGCCGACCGTCTCACCCGCGCGCACCGAGAAGCTGACCCCCGCGACCGCGTGCAGCCGCGGCGCGTGCAGCCTCAGCGACGAACGCTTCAGCGGGAAGCTGACGGCGAGGTCGTCGACCTCGAGCAACGGCGTCGTCATGCGGGGACTCCTTCACGAGCGAAGTGGCACGCGGCCGACCGGTGCGGAGCCACCGGCAGAAAGGCGGGCCGACTGGTGTGGCACACGTCCTGCACCATCGGGCAGCGTGCGCTGAACGCGCAGCCCTCGGGCAATCGCCTCAGGTCCGGTGGCTGGCCGGGAATGGCCGGCAGCCGGTCCTGGAGCTCATCGATCCGCGGGATCGAGGCGAGGAGGCCGGCCGTGTACGGGTGAGCCGGGTTCGGGAAGACGTCCGTCACCGGACCCTCTTCGACCGGCTTCCCGCCATACATCACGAGCACCTCGTGCGCGGACTCGGCGACCACGCCGAGATCGTGGGTGATGAGGACGATGCCCATGTCCCGCTCGTCGCGCAGATCGGCCAGAAGCGCCATGATCTCCGCCTGAACCGTGACGTCGAGGGCGGTGGTCGGCTCATCCGCGATGAGCACCTTGGGCTCGAGGGCGAGCGCGAGGGCGATCATCACTCGCTGACGCATCCCGCCGGAGAACTGGTGTGGATAGGCATCCACTCGCTGCGTCGCCGCGGGGATGCGGACCTGCTCCATGAGCTCGATCGCCCGGGCTCGCGCGGCCTTGGCACTGAACCCGCGTCGGCGACGAAGCGCCTCGCCGATCTGCTTGCCGACGGTCATCACGGGATTCAGCGAGCTCATCGGATCCTGGAAGATCATCGCGACACCGTCGCCGCGCACCGCACGGAACTGCTCCTCAGCGACCAGCTCGCGGCCTTCGAACCGGACCGAACCGCCGGCGATGCGGCCGGCCGGCCGGGGCAGCAGGCCCGTGATGCCGAGCGCGGTGGTGGACTTGCCCGAACCGGACTCACCGACGATGGCGAGGGTCCGGCCACGGCGGACCGAGAAGGAGACGCCGTCGACGGCCCTGACGACTCCGGCGCGCGTGGTGAACTCGATCTGCAGATCGGTCGCCTCGAGTACGACCCCTGGGTCGGGTGACATGGCGGCTCCTTCTCGGTCGTTCAGCTGTCCGGGTACTCGGTCACTCGACGGACACCGCGGTGAACCGCGGGGTCTCATTCGGGTCGGGCGTGAAGCCCTGCACCGTGTTCTTCCACGCGTAGTTCGCGAGCAGCTCCATCGGGAAGATGCCGACCGCGTCGTTCCAGATGATGGCGTTCGCCTCCTCGTAGAGGGCGAGCCGCTCGTCCTGGTCGACCGTGGCCTTCGCCGCCGCCAGGAGCTCGTCGAGCTCCGGATTGGCGTAGCCGGTGCGGTTGGCCTCGCTCGGGTAGAGACGGCCCAGCGTGAAGTCGGCATCGCCGGTGAGCACGGAGTTCACGAGCAGGTTCATGTCCCAGTTGAGGGCGAGCAGGTCCTCGAGCCAGACCGCGCGCTCCTTCTCCTGCAGCTCGACGTCGACGCCGATCTCCTGCCAGTCCGAGATCATGGTCTGCGCGATGAGCCGGATCTGCGGACCGCCGCCGACCGAGATGTCGAGCGCCGAGTCGAATCCGTCCGGATAGCCCGCGTCGGCGAGCATCTGCTTGGCGAGCTCGGGGTCGTACTCGTAGGGCGTCTGCTCCGACCAGCCGAAGACGGTCGACGGGATGGGCGCTGAGGCGACCTCGGCCGCGCCCGGGAACAGCTGCTCGACGAGGCTGTCGACATCGACGGCGTGCCAGAGCGCGCGACGGACCTCAGGGTCGGTGAACGGCTCACGCGACGAGTTGAACCAGCTCATGTAGTACTGGAAGCTCGGCATCGACTCGAGCGTGACGTCACCCATCGACTGAACGGTCGCGATCTGGTCGGGGGCGATGCCCCAGGTGAGATCGACCTCGCCGGTCTCGAGTGCGGCGACCAGCGACGAGACCTCGGGGATCTCGCGGATCACGAGCCGATCGACCTGCGCCTGGTCGCCCCAGTAGTCCTCGTTCTTCGTCATCACGGTGCGGTCACCGGGCGTGAAGGACTCGACCACGAACGGCCCCGATCCGATCGGCTCCAGGAAGAAGTCGGTCTCATCCATGCTCGCGGCCGGTGCGACGAACAGCAGCGCGAGATTGCTGAGGAACGTGCCGAGCGGGGTCGTGGTCGTGAACACGACGGTGTGCTCGTCCTCCGCGATCACGGACTCGACGGCAGCCCACGTGCTCGCGAGCGGCCCCTTGAGCTCGATGAGCCGCTCATACGAGGCGACGACATCCTCGGCGGTCACGGGCGTGCCGTCGTGGAACGTCGCGTCCTCGACGAGGCTGAACCGCCAGACGTTGGGGTCGCTGTTGTCCCACTCGGTCGCGAGGCTCGGCAGGAACTCCGCGCCGTCACGGACGACGAGCGTGTCGAACACGTGCTGCGCGACGGTGATGGTCGGCCGGTCGCCGCTCCCGGGGCCGTGCGGGTCGATCGACGCGACGGACATCGGGTTGGCGACGATGAGCTCGCTCGGCGAGTCCTCGTTCGTCCCCGACGCGCACGCGGTGAGCGTGAGCGCGGCGACGAGCGCGCCGGCCAGCGCACTGCGGCGTGCGAATGATGCGATTCTCATGCTTCGATTACTCCTTCGTTCTCGGGTGAGGCAGGTGGTGCAGGTGAGCGGTGATGCGGGCGGTGCAGGTCTGGCGGTGGAGGTCTCTGGGGCTCGCTCGGTGCCGGCGCGGGCTACCAGGCGAAGGTCGTCGTCCTCGTCTGCGTCATCCGGCGGACCACCTCGCGCACCCCGACGCGGCCGCTTCCGGAGGCGCGGCCGTGCCAGCCGCCGAACGGGAGGTGGAGTTCCCAGTACGACGGCCGGTCGTTCACGACGACCGAACCGAATCGCATGGTCGCCGACGCCGTCATCGCGCGGCGGTAGTCGCTCGTGAACAGCGCGACCGACAACGCGTGCGCGCCCGCGTTGGCGGTGGCGACGAGGTCGTCGTCGTGCACGGCGACGATCGGCACGACCGGGCCGAACGACTCCTCGGCCTCGAGCGGGTGCCCGAGCGGCACACCGGACACGACCGCCGGCGGCAGATAGCACTCCGTCGACCGATCGTCCGCGTCGTCAGGTGTGTGCACCCGAGCGCCGGCCGCCACCGCCGAAGCCAGACGCTCGCGCACCCGGCGGGCGATCCCCGTGTCGTGCACGGGCCCGATGACCGTGTCGGCGTCGAAGGGGTCGCCGAGCCGATATCCGCGGGCCTCATCGGCGATGAGGTCGGCGAGGCGGTCGACGACGCTCGGGTCGGCGAGCACGCGCCCCGTCGAGGAGCAGATCTGGCCTGACGCGGAGAACCCCGATGCGGCGATCGCCGCTGCCGCGCGCGGCAGGTCGGCGTCGGAGAAGACGAGGACCGGGCCGTTGCCGCCGAGCTCGAAGATCAGTTCCTTGCCGGCGGCGAGGCGCGCGACGGCCTCACCCGTGGGCGTCGACCCCGTGAGCCCGACGCCGGCGATGCCCGGGTGCGAGACGAGCGTGGAGGCGGTGTCGATGCGGTCGGTGGTCAGCAGCTGCACCGCGCCGTCGGGCAGTCCGGCGTCGCGGAACGCGGCCATGACGAGCGCGGCCGAGCCGACCGTGCTCGGCGCGGGCTTCCAGACGACACCGTTGCCGGTCGCGATGGCCGGACCGAGGTACTCGATGGGGATGTTCACGGGGAAGTTCCACGGGCTCAGCACGGCCCACACGCCGAGCGGATGCCTCGTGGTCATCGTGTGCCGGTCGGCTGCCCGTACCGGGACCACCTCACCGCCCAGCCGGACGCCCTCCTCAGCCGCGAGCACGAGCCCGCTCGCGGCCTTCGCGACCTCGTCGCGGCCGCTCGCGAGCGGTCGCCCGGTCTCCCAGGCGACGATCTCAGCGATCTCCTCCGTCATGGCACGCAGGTTGGCCGCGGCACCGCGCAGCAGATCGGCACGATCGAACGCGGTGAGGCGCGCGAGCGATTCACCGGCACGCCCGGCCGATTCGACCGCGGCATCGACCTCGTCGGGCGCAGCATCACGTGCGGTCGTGACGATCCTGCCGTCGACCGGACTGCGCACCTCGAAGCGCGGACCGTCGACGGCCGCGTCGATGTGCATCGGAAGGTTCACGGGAGTCTCTTTCTGAAGCGTCGGAGGCGGCAGGTCGGTCTGTGGGCGCTGCCCGGCCTCACGCGAGGGCCGGGTCGAGCCGGTCGCGGAGCCGGTCGCCGAGCACGCCGATCGCGACCATGACGATCGCGAGCGCGATGCCCGGGAAGGTCGAGATCCACCAGGCGTTCGGGATGTAGTCGCGGCCGTTGGCGATGATGAGCCCCCACGAGGGCATCGCATCGGTGGTTCCGAGGCCGAGGAAGCTCAGCGACGCCTCCGCGATGATCACGAGGCCGAACTCGACGGTCGCGACGACCACGAGCGAGGAGAGCGCACTCGGCAGCACATACCGCACGAGCAGCGAGAGATCGGGTGCGCCGAGCAGTCGCCCGGCCTGCACGAACTCACGGTCCTTGACCGCGAGCGTCGCACTGCGAGCGACCCGCGCGAAGGTCACCCATCGTGAGATGGCGAGCACGATGATGACGTTCACGATGCTCGGGCCGAGGATCGCCGAGATGAGGATCGCGAGCAGGATCGACGGGAAGGCGAGCTGGATGTCGGCGATGCGCATGAAGACGGAGTCGATGGCTCCGCCGTAGTATCCCGACACGACCCCGATGAGCGTGCCCAGCAATCCAGCGAGGACCAGCGTGGCGACGCCGACGATGAGCGAGACCCGCGCACCCTGCATGATCTGGGCGGCCACGTCGCGGCCGACCTGATCGGTCCCGAGCCATGCGATCTGGCCGTTGCTGAGCACACTGCCCGGCGGCAGCAGGCGTGCGCCGTTGTCGACCTTGGTGCCGTCGTAACCGAGCAGCAGTGGGCCGATCGCCGCGGCGAGCACGAAGAGGACGAGGACGCCGACTGCGATCCAGAGGGGGGCCGAGGAACGTCGGCGCAGGAGCGGCTTGCTCGGCGTGACGGTCATGACGGTGCTGCCGGTCATCGGGAGGCTCCTTGACGGATCCGCGGATCGAGGACCCCGTAGAGGAGGTCGACGATGAGGTTGAGGGCGACGAACACCATGGCCATGACCGCGACCGCGGCCTGCACGACCGGGTAGTCGCGATTGCCGATCGCCTCGATCAGCAGCCGGCCGATGCCGGGCCAGGAGAACACCATCTCGACGACCACCGAACCGCCGATCAGGACCCCGAACTGCAGGCCGAGCACCGTCACGACGGGGATCAGCACATTGCGCAGCCCGTGCACTCCCACCACGACGCGCTCGCCCAGGCCTTTCGAGCGGGCGGTCTGGACATAGCCCTCGCGCATGACCTCGAGCAGGCCGCTCCGTACGAGGCGGATGATGACGCCGATGAGCGGGAGGGACATGGTCACGGCTGGGAGGATCACGTGCTGCCATGAGCCCCCGCCGCCGCTGGGCAGCACGTTCAACAGCCTGGCGAAGATGAGGATGAGCATGATGCCCACCCAGAACGTGGGCAGCCCCTGGATCGTGAGCGAGGCGACGCTCGAGATCCGGTCCGCCCAGCCGCCGGGGTTCAGCGCGGCCCGGACTCCGAGCGGGAAGCTGACCACGAGTGCGATGAGCATCGCGGTGCCCGCGAGGATGAGGCTCGCCGGGAGCCGGTCCATCACGTGTTCGATCGCCGGTCCACCGAGCCGGAACGAATCGCCGAAATCGAAGACCACGGCATTGCGCAGAAACTCGAAGTACTGGACGAACAGCGGCTGGTCCAGCCCGAATCGCTCGCGGAAGGCGTTCAGCTCCTCTTCGCTCGCGGTCGGCCCGAGCTGGGTGAGCGCCGGATCGCCGGGCACCACCCGCACGACGAGGAAGATCACCGTCAAGACGCCCCACAAGACGAACACGGTCATCGCCGCGCGTTTCGTAAGGAACATCAGCATGTCAGCAACCTCGCGGTCAGTGGGACACTGCGCGGGGTCTCGCGCCGTGGAGGATCTATATGGATAGTACATCCATCTTTCAAGTTGCCAAATCCAGATTGTCGATGTCTAATTCATGTAACGCGGCGGTCCGCTTCGGTTGGGACCGCCGTCGACGATCGGCGGCACTCGGCCGGCCTACTGAAGGAGCACCATGTCCACGGACATCCCGCTCGCAGAGATGTGCGAGCGATTCAAGAAGATCTACGTCCCCGCCATCGCGGACGTCCTCGACGACCTGGGCTTCTGGAACCAGGTGATGCATGAGGACATCAAGTCGCTGCGCCTGACCGACCGCGTCGCCGGCCGCGCCTACACCGCGTTGGGCAAGCCCGAGCGCTCGACGGAGCGGGCCATCCGCCTCGGGCCGCGCATGATCGACGCGCTGAAGCCGTATGACGTGGCCGTGTTCGACTGCTCCGACGACCGCACCACCGGTCACTGGGGCGAGCTGCTGACCACGGGCGCCATGGCCCGCGGGGCGGTCGGCGCCGTGATCGACGGTGGCATGCGGGACACCGCCGCGATCCTCGACGTCGACTTCCCGGTCTTCCACCGTTTCCGCGTCCCGCGCGACGCTCGCGGCCGCTGGAACGTGGTCGACATGGAGACGCCGGTCGTCTGCGGCGGGGTGCCCGTCCGCCCCGGCGACTTCATCGTCGGCGACTGTGATGGAATCGTCGTGATCCCCGCCGAAGTCGCCACCGAGGTCCTCCTCGAGTCGGAGAAGACGGTCGAGATCGAGGGCGAGATCCGCGATCGGATCCAGGGCGGCGAGCTCGTCGGCGACCTGTACATGGCGTACGAGCGATTCTGACGAGGAGTTCATCGTGACCGAGTACCGCATCTCGAGGATCAGCTCTGCGCGCTTCGCCGAGCTCGCACGCGTCGCGCGGGTGGCGTTGATCCCGTTCGGGGCGACCGAACAGCACGGCCCGCACCTCGCGATGGGCACGGATGCGGTCGTGGCCGAACGGCTCGCCCAGCGCATCGCCGAAGGCGCCGCTGGGCGAGCCGTCGTCACCCCCACCGTCTCGGTGGGGTTCTCGGCGCACCACCGGAACTTCCCCGGGACGATGACCGCTCGGGTGTCGACGCTCACCGCGCAGCTCGAAGACCTCGTGACCTCGCTCATGCGTCACGGATTCGAGCGATTCCTGATCGTGAACGGGCACGGCGGAAATCTCGCGTTCCTTCCCGCATGGATGTCCGAGACCCAGCAGCGGTTCGGCGTGCGCATCGCGGTCGCGCACTGGTCGCTGCTGGGTCGTGACGTGGTCGCCAAGATCGCCCGCAGCCCGCTCACGGGGCACGCGTGCGAGGTCGAGACGAGCCTCGCGATGGCGATCGCGCCCGAGCTGGTGGTCGCTCCCCCGCCGGCTGCGGCGGAGCTGATCCCGCCGGCCCATCCGCTCCTCCGCGGCCAGGCCATCCCCGAGCGCGAGGTCGGGATCTTCATGTCACGTGACTTCGACGAGCTCACCCCCACGGGCGCGCTGGGTGCACCTGAGCTCGCCGACGAGCGTCTCGGGAGGGAGCTGCTCGACACGGTCGTCGCGCGCGGGGTCGAGTTCGTGACGTGGATGGCCGAGGCGTGACGCATACGCTTCCCGGCACCGTCACCTCGGGTCGCGTCGTCCCCGTGCTCACCGCGGCCGATCCCGCCTCAGCGGTCTCAGCGGCGCGCGGCCTGCTCGCCGGCGGGATCCGGTGCGTCGAGGTGACCCTGCGCACCGCGCGCGCCTGGGATGCCGTCGCGGCGATCCGCGACGAAGTCCCTGAGATCGTGCTCGGGGTCGGCACGGCCCTCACCGCCGACGACGTCGTCACGGCGCACCGCCTCGGTGCGGCCTTCGCCGTAGCTCCCGGCTTCGACCGCGAGGCCGTCTCCACTGCTCACCGCCTCGACCTGCCCATGCTTCCCGGCATCGCCACGCCGAGTGAGCTCATGTCGGCCCTCGCGGTCGGCGTGCGGTGCGTCAAGGTCTTCCCGGCCGGCGCCCTCGGCGGCCCGGGATTCCTGAGGTCGCTCAGCGCGGTGTTTCCGGCCGTCGGCCTCATCCCGAGCGGCGGCATATCGACCGCGAACGCCGCCGCGTATCTCGAGATCGAGTCGGTGACCGCGGTGAGCGGCAGTTGGATGCTTCCGGCCGACGCCGTCGAGCGCTGCGACAGCGAGCGTATCGCCGAGCTCAGTCGAGACGCCGCCCGCTTGGCTCCGGCACGCGCATGAGCCGGTTGGTGACGCTCGGCGAGAGCATCGGCGTGGTGCGCTCCACGGCGCACGGCGGCTTCGCACTCCTGGGCGATGCGCAGGTCGGTGTCGGCGGGGCGGAGTCGAACTCGGCGATCGCCGCGCGCCGTCTTGGCGTCGCGGCCTGCTGGGTGAGCCGGGTCGGCGATGATGCGATCGGCCGGCGAGTCGTCCGGGAGCTGCGCGCAGAGGGAGTCGATGTCCGTGCAGCCGTCGACCCGATGGCTCCGACGGGGATACTGCTGAAGGACACGCCTCGCTCCGGGGTGACCGAGGTGCAGTATTACCGGGCCGGCAGTGCAGCGAGCCGCCTCGACACCCATGACATCGATCGCGCCGAGCTGGTGGCCGACGATGTGCTCCACCTGACCGGGATCACCCCCGCGCTCTCGGTGAGCGCGCAGCGCGCGGTCTTCGGCGCCCTCGCTGCGGCTCGCGCCGTTGGCGCGCGCGTGGCCTTCGACGTGAACCATCGCAGCCGCCTGTGGTCGTCGGATCATGCACGACCGATCTACCGCAGACTCGTGGCGGCGGCCGACCTGGTCTTCGCCGGTGACGACGAAGTGGCACTCGTACTCGGCACCGACGCCACCGATGGCCCTGAGGCACTCGCGCGCGGGCTTTCGGCGCTCGGTCCGTCGGAGGTCGTCATGAAGCTCGGCGACCGCGGCGCGGGGAGCCTCGTCGCCGGTGTGTGGTCGGCGCGGCCTGCGGTGCCCGTGGCGGTCGCAGACACGGTCGGCGCGGGAGATGCGTTCGCGGGCGCGTACCTGGCTGGCCTCATGCAGGGCCGAGATGCGGCAGCGCGACTCGAGCTGGCCATCCGCAACGGTGCTGCGGCATGCACGCATCCCGGCGACTGGGAGGGCGCGGCCACGCACACCGAGCTGGCGACCTGGGCCGCGCACGACGTCATCCGCTAGGACGGGACGGGCAGCCGCTGCCCGAGGCATCCGCGCCCCATTGCGTCCCGCCCCACATCTCGCCTGCCGCGCCAGTTCCGGCTCACCGCGCCACGCGCCACCTACCGCGCCCGCCACGACGGTCGTGGCTGGCGCGGTAGGTAAGAGATGGCGCGGGGCGGACGGCTCAGAGGAACCGCGTGTACGCGGGGATCGTGAGGAAGGTCGGGAACTCGGGCTCGAGCGCGACCGAGCGGAACACCGAGATCGCGTCGTCGAAGCGGTCGCCCTCGGATCGCGGCAGCTCGGCGACCGCCGCGGCCATGAGGCGCACGATGCTGGTCTGGTCGATCCGCGTGCCCTCGGCGGTCTCGATGTTCTCGTGCAGCCACTGCCAGATCTGCGAGCGCGCGATCTCGGCCGTCGCCGCGTCCTCCATGAGGTCGTCGATCGCGGCCGCGCCCGTGCCGCGCAGCCACGACTCGAGGTAGCGGATCGCGACCGAGATGTTGGACTGCACGCCGGCCTCCGTGACCTGGCCGCCCGCCGACGAGATGTCGAGCAGATCGGCCGCCGTGACCTCGACGTCCTCGCGCAACCGGTCGAGCTGGTTGAGACGGTCGCCGAACACGGCGTCGAACTCGGACCGCGCGGCGGGGATCAGGTCGGGGTGTGCGACCCAGGTGCCGTCGAAGCCGTCCGTCGCCTCGCGGCGCTTGTCGGCCGCAACCTGCTCCAGGGCGCGCTCGGTCACCTCGGGACGCCGCCGGTTCGGGATGAAGGCGCTCATGCCGCCGATGGCATATGCGCCGCGCCGGTGGCACGTCGACACGAGCAGCTCGGTGTACGCGCGCATGAAGGGCACCGTCATCGTGATGCTCGTGCGATCCGGCAGCACCCACCGCCGCCCGCGGCACCTGAACGTCTTCACGATCGAGAAGATGTAGTCCCAGCGGCCCGCGTTCAGGCCCGCACAGTGGTCGCGCAGCTCGTAGAGGATCTCGTCCATCTGGAACGCGGCCTGGATCGTCTCGATCAGCACGGTCGCGCGAACCGTCCCCTGCGGAATGCCGAGCGCCTCCTGCGCGAACACGAAGATGTCGTTCCACAGCTTCGCCTCGAGGTGCGACTCGAGCTTCGGCAGGTAGAAGTACGGTCCGCGGCCGGCCCCGATCAGCGCTTGGGCATTGTGGAAGAAGTACAGCCCGAAGTCGACCAGCGAGCCCGAGGCGTGCATCGCCCGGCCGGCGCGATCGTGGAACCGCAGGTGCTTCTCGACGAGGTGCCAGCCGCGCGGGCGCATCACGATGGTCGGCGTCTCGGTCGCGGTGACCCGGTACTCCTTGCCCTCGGGGCTCGTGTACCCGAGGTTCCCGCGCACGGCGTCGAACAGGCTCAGCTGGCCCTCGACGACGTTCGCCCAGGTGGGGCTCGTGGCATCCTCCTGGTCGGCGAGCCAGACCTTCGCACCCGAGTTCAGGGCATTGATCGCCATCTTGCGATCCGTCGGGCCGGTGATCTCGACGCGGCGGTCCTCGAGCCCGGGACCGGCCCCGGCGACCCGCCACGAGCGATCGGCGCGGATCGAGGCGGTCTCGGGCAGGAACTTCGGGTCGCGGCCGTTCGCCGCGTCCACGCGGCCCTGCAAACGCGCCGCGAGCAGGTCGTGCCTGACGTGCGCGAACCGGTCATGCAGCTCGGCCAGGAACGCGAGCGCCTCGGGCGTGAGGATCTCCGCGTACCGCTCGCCGAGCGGCGCGGTGACCTCGATGCGCGGCCGGTGGGCGCGGAAGCTGCCGGACCCGGTCGCGGGCTCGAGGGCGGGCGCGGATGCCTCGGGCTGCGGTCGTTCGAGCGTCAGTGTGGGCGTGGTGTTCATGATGGTGTCTCCTCGGAGTTCGTCGACCCGCACGCGGGTCGGACCCGTACGCGGGTCAGTGCTGGAACTGCTCTTCCTCGGTCGATCCGACGAGGGCGAGGGTGGCGCTGGTGGGGTTCAATGCCGTGGCGATCCGGTCGAAGTAGCCGGTGCCGACCTCGCGCTGGTGGCGCGTGGCCGTGTAGCCGGAGGCCTCCGAGGCGAACTCCGCCTCCTGGAGCTCGACGTACGCCGACATGTGCCGCTCGTTGTAGTCCTTGGCGAGCGTGAACATGCCGTGGTTCAGGGAGTGGAAGCCGGCGAGCGTGATGAACTGGAACGCGTAGCCCATCGACGCGAGCTCGCGCTGGAACTTCGCGATCTGGTCGTCGTCGAGGTGGCGCTTCCAGTTGAACGACGGCGAGCAGTTGTACGACAGCCGCTTGCCCGGGAACTTCGCGTGCACGGCCTCGGCGAAGCGGCGCGCGAGCTCGAGGTCGGGCTCGGCCGACTCGACCCACAGCAGGTCGGCGTACTCGGCGTAGGCCAGGCCGCGGGCGATGACCGGCTCGATGCCGTTCCGCACGTGGTAGAAGCCCTCGGCGGTGCGCTCGCCCGTCACGAACGGCCGGTCCCGTTCGTCGTGGTCGCTCGTGATGAGGGTCGCGGCGAGCGCGTCGGTACGCGCGATGATGATCGACGGAACACCCGCGACGTCCGACGCGAGCCGTGCCGCGTTGATGGTGCGGATGTGCTGGCTCGTGGGGATCAGCACCTTGCCGCCCATGTGGCCGCACTTCTTCTCGCTCGCGAGCTGGTCCTCCCAGTGCACTCCGGCCGCGCCGGCCTCGATCATCTGGTGCATGAGCTCGTAGGCGTTCAGCGGGCCGCCGAAGCCGGCCTCGGCGTCGGCGACGATCGGCGCCATCCAGTCGGTCACACCGCTCGACGAGGCATCCGTCTCGATCTGACCCGCGCGGAGCAGCGCGTTGTTGATGCGGCGCACGACCGCGGGGACCGAGTTGGCCGGGTAGAGCGACTGGTCGGGGTAGGTCTGGCCGCTCAGGTTGGCGTCGGCCGCGACCTGCCAGCCCGACAGGTAGATCGCCTTGAGGCCCGCGCGCACCTGCTGCACGGCCTGATTGCCGGTGAGCGCGCCGAGCGCGGCCGACCACTGCGGGTCCTCCTGCGGCGCGAAGGCCGTACCGGTGTTCTGCTGGATGTCCTGCCACAGCTTCTCGGCGCCGCGCTTGGCGAGCGTGCGCTCCTCACGGACCGGACCGCGAAGCGCGATGACGTCCTCGGCGGTGTAGTCACGGCGAACCCCGTCCCAGCGGGCGTCGGCGTCCCATTCGAGCTGCAGCTCGGCAGCCGTCTGCGTCTGGTCACCGGGTCGGATCGTGCTCATGGGAAGGCTCCTCGTGTCGGTCGGCGGTGGTGCGGGCCTCGGCGCCCGCCTCCTGGTGCGAACCAGCCTGTGACGCGCGCACGCACCGCGAACCGGATTCGTGCGAAGAACTTCTCTGCTTCTTCTGCGTCGCGGAAGATCCCGGCGGTAGCGTGAGGCGATGACGCGCATGCACGACGACGAGGTCGTGATCGACAGCGCGCTCGTCACCGGTCTCGTGAGCACCCAGTTCCCCGAATGGGCCGACCTGCCGATCACGCGGATCGAGTCGTATGGCACCGACAACGCCATCTACCGGCTCGGCGACGAGCTCTCGGTGCGACTGCCGCGGATCCCGTGGGCGGTCGCGCCGGTCCAGCGCGAGTTCACGTGGCTGCCGCGTCTCGCGCCGGCCCTCCCGGTCGAGGTGCCGGTGCCCGTGGCGCTCGGCGCCCCGGGCTCCGGGTTCGACTGGCCGTGGACCGTCTGCCGCTGGCTCGAGGGCGCGCATCCCGCGGTCGAGGGCGGCCGGGACGATGACGCGGGGCTCGCGCGCGACCTCGCCCGGTTCGTGCGTGCGATGCGCGCGCTCGACCCGGCGGGAGCGCCGGTGACCGCCTGGCCTCGGCCGCTGCACGAGGAGGACGAGTTCGTGCGCGCGGCCATCGGCCGGCTCGCCGGCGAGCGCGGCGAGCTCCACGACGCTCGCGACACCGTGCTCGCGATCTGGCACGAGGCGCTCGCCGCCCCGCGCCACGATGGCCCGCCCGTCTGGATCCACGGCGACCTCACGCCCGGCAATCTCCTCGTGCGCGACGGCCGCCTCTCGGGCGTGCTCGACTTCGGTGCGATGGGACTCGGCGATCCTGCGAGCGACCTCCGTGTGGCCTGGAACCTGCTGTCTCCCTCCGCCCGCGGGGTGTTCCGTTCCGAGGTCGGCGCGGACGGTGCGCTCTGGGCGCGGGCGCGCGGCTGGGCTCTGCTGCAGGCGCTCGCGCAGCTGGTCTATTTCACCGACCGGACCACGTTCACAGACCGCAATCCGCCGCTCACCGCCGGCGCCCGCCACGTCATCGCAGCCCTGTCCGCCGAGCGCGCGTAGCAGCGCAGTGCGACATGGGAAGTCCTGCCCATGGAGACGGCTTTCCGTATTGGGGTAGGTTGGGAGTCACTCGTTTGCGGGCCATCGTGTCCGTTTTCCCTACCGAACGAAGGATCCTCCCTTGGCTCACTCTGCCTCACGCCGCCGCCTCGGCGCGCTCGTCGCCGCCGGCGCGCTCACGCTCGGCGGGCTCGTCGCCGCATCGCCCGCCGCGGCCGAACCGATCGAGCCCTACGAGGGCGTCATCGAGCTCAGCAAGACCAGCTTCCCCGCCGGAGACTGGGAAGACGGCTTCACCGTGACCGGATACGGCTTCGACCCGACCATCCCGACCGCCGAGTTCGGCATCGGCTCGATGGGCGAGAACGGCGGCGGCGGGATCTACAGCACGGAGATCGACGTCGCCGAGGACGGCACGATCGAGGCGCACATCGTCCCCGACGCCGCGACCCAGGCCCCGGACGCCGACGGCTACCCGGTGTACGCCGCGTCCGTGACGCAGCGCGCGGCCGAGGGCGGCGTCGACCGCTGGGTCTACTCGAACTCGGTCGACATCACGATCACCGAGGGTGCCTCCGTCGCGATCGCGGGCGACGTGACCCCTGAGGCCCTCGCGGCCGGCGTCTCCGCACAGTTCGCGGGCTTCGGCGCCGAGGAAGAGGTCGAGTACGGCTTCGGGCTGCTCCGCTACACCGAAGAGACCGAGCTCATCGACGAGTCGTACGGCACCGCCGTTGCCGACGCCAACGGCGCAGGCACCGTCTCCGCCGCCCTCGCGGGCGCCGAGGTGGGCGACACGCTCGCGGTCTTCGTCGACGGTCTCGAGAGCGGCCGCATCGCCGAGTTCTACGTGCAGGTCGTCGCGCCCGCTCCCGCCCCCGAGCCCACCCCGGTCGACCCGGCCCCGGCCCCTGCGGCTCCCGCGGGTGACGTGAACCGGCTCCCCGACACGGGTGTCGACCTCGGCATCGGCCTCTCGGCGCTCGCGCTCCTCGTCCTCGGTGCCGGCGCGATCCTCGTGACCCGCCGCACCCGGGCGACGCAGCGCTGATCCCAGCACGCTGAACGCCCGCGCATATCTCTGCGCGACCATGTCAAGTGCCGCCCCGCTCACCGCGGGGCGGCACTTCTTCGTTCCGGACGCCGTCAGATCGGGTCTGGTCACCGATGCGGAGAGTGTGCAACCATAACGTCGATGTCCACGACGCGATCCTCATCGACCACACCGCCGGCGCCGCAGATCGATCTCAGGGCGCGCCTCGCGCGCTGGTGGTTCGGGACGATCGCCGTGGTCGTCGCCGCCGCGCTCCTCATCCAGATCGTGCTCATCTTCACGGGCGGGCAGGACGTCAACTCCGGCGAGTCCACCGCCGGCGAAAGCCTCGCCACCAGGTTCGTGCGGCTGTTCAGCTTCTTCACGATCCAGAGCAACCTCTTCGTGCTGGTCACGTCGATCGCGTTGGCGATCAACGTCACGCGCGACGGCAAGCTCTGGCGGGTCATCCGTCTGGACGCCCTGCTCGGCATCATCATCACCGGGCTCGTCTACGAGACCATCCTCGCGCCGCTCGTCCACCCGGAAGGGTGGGCGCTCGCGGCCACCATCGGGTTCCACTACATCTCGCCGTGGGCCACGCTCATCGGCTGGCTCATCTTCGGGCCGCGCCCGCGCAGCACCTGGCTGACGACCGTGCTCGCGTTCATCTGGCCGCTGGCCTGGCTCGTCTACACGTTCGTGCACGGCGCGGTCACCGGCTGGTACCCCTACCCGTTCCTCGATGTCGCGACCATCGGCCTGGCCGACTCGCTCCGCAACTCGGGCGTGATCCTGCTCATCGGCATCGTCATCGCCGTGGTGCTGACCCTCCTCGACCACCACCTGCCGTCGCTCGTCAAGGACCGCGCTCGCACCCCGGAACCCGCCCCCGACCGCGCCTCCGAGCCCACCCGCACCTGACCCCTCGCCCCCTCCCCCACGCTCACCCGTCGAGCGTGCGGGAGGGGTGGGAGGCCAGGCGAGCGGCGCGGGCTACTCGACGAGCTTGCCGGCGACGGACACCTCGCGCATGAGCGCGGCGATCTCGGCCGGGATCGGCGGGATCTCCTCGCGGGTCACCCCCGTCGAGGGCGACCACACCAGGTTCACCTGCAGGCCCGAATCGAGCTCGGGGTGGTCGCTGCGGTTGTGGCAGCCCCGCGTCTCACGCCGTTCGAGCGCGGCCTCGAGCGTCGCGCGCGCGGCGAGCGCCGCGGACTTCAGGTCGAACGCGTGCGCGAGGTCGTGGAACCCCGCGAGGTCGGGGTGCACGCCGATGTCGGCCGTGCGCGCCTCGATCGCGTCGAGCTCGGCGAGCCCCGCCCGGAGGCCGGCTTCGTCACGCACGACGCCCGCGTGCTCGGTCATCGTGTCGCGGATCGCGCGCTGCAGGGCGCGCACGTTCTCGGGTCCGGATGCCTCGAGCAGGGCATCGATCTCGGCGCGCGCCGTGGCGACCGCCGCGGCCGACCGGGTCTGCGCCGGCAGCGCGGCCGAGTACGCGGCAGCGGCCTGCCCGACGATGCGCCCGAACACGAGCAGCTCGATGAGCGAGTTGCCGCCGAGCCGGTTCGCACCGTGCAGCCCGGACGACGCCTCACCGATCGCGTACAACCCCGGGACATCCGTCGCGTGGTCCTCGGGCCGCACCCACACGCCGCCCATCGAGTAGTGCGCCGTCGGCGCGATCTCGATCGGCTCCTTCGTGATGTCGAGCAACTGCAGCTCGAGCATGGTCTGGTACACGCGAGGCAGCCGGGTCATGATCGTCTCGCGCGGCAGGTGCGAGACGTCGAGCCAGACGCCGCCGTTCGGCGTGCCGCGGCCCTCCTTGATCTCGGTGTAGCACGCGAGCGCGACGCGGTCGCGCGTGGAGAGCTCGAGCCGCTCGGGGTCGTACTTGTGCATGAACCGCTCGCCGAGCCCGTTGCGCAGGATGCCGCCCTCGCCGCGCGCCGCCTCGGAGATCAGGGTGCCCGCAGCGCTCTCGGGCTCGATGATGCCGCTCGGGTGGAACTGCACGAGCTCGGGGTCGCGCACGCGGCCGCCGGCCTCGACGGCGAGCCGCCACGAGTCCCCGGTGTTCTCGTCGCGCCGTGACGACGTCCGCCGCCAGATGCGGTTGTGACCACCCGCGGCGAGGATCACCGCGTCGGCGTGGATGAGGTACCGGGTGCCGTCCTCGAGGTCGAACCCGTAGGCGCCGAACACGGCGCCGTCCTCGTTCACGAGGAGGCGGGTGACGTAGACCGTGTCGAGCACCGGGATCTGCAGCTGCGTCGCGCGGTTGACGAGCGCGCGCTGGATCTCGAGGCCCGTGTAGTCGCCCGCGAACGCCGTGCGCCGGTAGGTGTGCGCACCGAAGAACCGCTGCGAGATGCGGCCGTCGTCCTCGCGCGCGAAGGGCATGCCGTAGCGTTCGAGGTCGTCGATGCCGCGGGCCGCGCCCGAGGTGACGATCTCGACCGTGCGCGGATCGGCGAGCAGGTAGCTCTCGGTGATGGTGTCGGCGGCGTGCTGCTGCCAGCTGTCGTCGGCGTCCATGGTGCCGAGCGCGGCGTTGATGCCGCCCGCGGCGAGCGACGTGTGCGCGTCGGACTTGGGGCGCTTGCCGAGCGCGAGCACATCGACGCCCGCCTCGGCCAGCTCGATGGCCGCGCGGAGGCCGGATCCGCCCGTGCCGATCACGAGGACGGTGGTGGAGAGTCGTCGTTCGGAGATGCTCACGAGTCCAAGCTAGGCACGAGTCGAGAATTACTCCAATGCATCTTCGACCTGGATTCGATAGCCGTAGGCTATGGATATGAATCTCGACCAGCTCCGCGGATTCGTCGAGATCGCCCGCCTCGGCAACTTCACGCAGGCCGCGGACCGGCTGCACCTCGCTCAGCCGTCGCTCAGCCGGCAGATCGCCACGCTCGAGCGCGACCTCGGCGCCGAGCTGTTCCAGCGCGCTCGCGGGGGCAGCACCCTCACGACCGCGGGCGAGGCGCTGCTCCCCCTCGCGCGGCGCATGCTCGCCGACGCGGAGCGCGTGCGCCGCGAACTCGCCGAGCTCGCCGGGCTCCGTCGCGGACGCGTACGCCTCGGCGCGACGCCGACGCTCTGCATCAGCCTCGTGGCCGAGGTGCTGAGCGCGTTCCACGCCGCGCACCCCGGCATCGAGCTGCACGTCTCGGAACACGGATCACGGCGCCTGCTCGACGAGCTCGCCGGCGGCGAGCTCGACCTGGCGCTGATCACGACGTCGAACGCGTCCTCGACCGAGCGCTTCACCGTCGCCCCGCTGCTCGTCGAGGAGCTCGTGGTGATCTCGTCGAGCGCCGCGCCGCCCGTGACCGAGCATCGCGCGATCCGTCTCGCCGAGGTGGCCCGGCTGCCGCAGGTCGTCTTCAGCTCCAGCTACGACCTGCGCGGCACGACGGATGCCGCGTTCGAGGCCGCCGGGCTCACACCCGAGATCGTGGTCGAAGGCCCCGAGATGGACGCCGTGCTGCGGTTCGTCGAACGCGGCATCGGGGTCGCGATCGTGCCGGCCATGGTCCTCATCGAGCGGCCGGGGCTCCGCGCCGTCCGGCTCGAGGAGCCCACGCTCACCCGCACGATCAGCGTCGCGCGCACGGCCGAGCTCGCGCCGGCGGCCGCGGTGCAGGTCATGCAGGAGACCATCGCGCGCACGGCGACCTCGCTCGCGGTCGGCTCCGGTGCGACCATGCGGCTCGCCGATCCCTCGCCCGAGTACACGCCCGGGTCGGGGCGCGCAACGGGCTGACGGATGCCTCGGGCGTTTCGTATCGTCACGACGAACCACTCACGACCCACGGAGGAGCGTCATGACGCAGTACGGATACAAGCTCGCGGCCGAGGGGTTCGGCCCCGCCGAACTGATCCGCCAGGCGCAGCTCGCGGAGCAGGCCGGGTTCGACTTCGTGGAGATCAGCGATCACTACCACCCCTGGCTCGACGTCCAGGGGCACTCCCCGTTCGCGTGGACCGTGCTCGGCGCCATCGCCGCCACGACCGACCGCATCGGCCTCGCGACCGGCGTCACCTGCCCCACCGTGCGATACCACCCGGCGATCATCGCGCAGGCCGCCGCCACCCTCCAGCTCGTCTCCGACGGCCGGTTCGCGCTCGGCGTCGGCTCAGGCGAGCGTCTCAACGAGCACGTCGTCGGTCGCGGGTTCCCGGCCGCCGACGAGCGGCAGGACCTGCTGCGCGAGGCCCTCGAGATCATCCGGCTGCTGTGGCAGGGCGGCTACCAGTCATACCGCGGCGAGTTCCTCGATCTCGAGGACGCCCGGGTGTTCGACCTGCCCGACGTCCTGCCCGAGATCATCGTCGCCGCGGGCGGCCCGCAGGCCGCGCGCATCGCGGCCGAACTCGGCGACGGGCTGTTCGGCACGGAGCCGAAGCCCGAGCTGTTCGAGGCGTTCCGCGGGGCGGGTGGCGAGGGTCCTGCCTACGGCGAGGTCGGCCTCGCGTGGGCCGAGACCGAGGACGCCGCGGTGCAGCACGCCTTCGAGACCGCGCGCTGGTCGCTCACCGGCTGGAAGGTCATGGCGGAGCTGCCGAACCCGGCCAACTTCGAGGCATCCGCCGCGCTCGCCCGCCCGGAGGACATCGCCGAGGCGATGCCGTGCGGGCCCGACGCCGCCACGCACCTCGAGGCCATCCGCGAGTACGAGAAGGTCGGCTACGACCACGTCGTGCTCATGAACAACGGCCCCGACCCCGACCGCTTCATCGACTTCTTCGCCCGCGAGCTGAAGCCGATGTTGGTCGAGTAGCGAAGCGTATCGAGACCCGGCGAGCGATCCGAGGATCGGTCACCGGGTCTCGATACGGCGCTGGCGCGCCTACTCGACCAGCGAGGGCGTCAGCTTCGCTGCTGCTGCGCCTCGTCCTTGACGTCCGAGGCCGCGGCCTTGCCCTCGTCGGCGACGGTGTGCGCCGCGTCCGTGGCCCGCTCCTTGACCGCCTCGGCGGCCTCCTTCGCGGGCTCCTTCAGGTGCTCGGCCGTCTCCTGGGCGACCTCCTTGACCTGGTCGACGAGCGGCTCCGCCGCCTCCTTCGCCTTGTCGGCCGCCTGCTGCTCGACCCGCGTGGACGGGATCAGCGACGCGACGAGCCAGCCGACCCCGAAGGCGATGAGGCCCACGGCGACCGGGTTGCCGCGCGTCGTCGACGCGACCTTGTGCGGGGCGTCCTTGACGGCGTCTCCGGCGTGGTGCGCGGCGTCGCCGACGTGCGACATGGCGCCGTGCGCCGTGCTTCCGGTGTCGTCGGCGACTCCCATGACCTTCTCCTTCAGCGTCGTGAACCCCTGGCGCACCCGGCGTGTCTTCCGGTCCACGATCTTGGAGGGGTTCACCTTGTCGGCGAGCGCGTCCACGTCTTGGCCGAGGTCGGCCCTCGTCCGCTCGATGTCCTGGCGGATCTCGTCGGGGTTGCTCATCGGTTCTCCTCATTCCTCTTCAACGTGTCCGGGATCTCCTTCAGGGTGTCGACGGTCTGCGGTGCGCCGTCGATGTCCTCGATCTCCTTCTTGCCGGTCATCGCGAGGACCGCTGCGACGATGCCCCAGATGACGGCGACGATGAGCGCCGACCAGGCATTGCCGATCAGGTACCCGAGCGCCCACCAGGCGGCGATCGACACGAAGACGAGAGCCAGCAGGCCCGCGACGCCCGCGCCGCCGAAGAGACCGGCGCCCTTCCCCGCCTTCTTCGCGGACTCCTTCAGCTCGGCCTTCGCGAGCTCGACCTCCTGGCGGAGCAGCGTCGACAGGTCCCGGGAGACCTCCTGCAGCAGCTGCCCGAGCGACTCGCGTTCGGCTTGCCGTTCCGATGGGGTCTGCGGTTCGAATCCGGGTCTGTTGTCGGTCATCAGAGCCCGCCCGTCCCCGGGGTGAGCCCGCCGGGCTGCGCCGTACCCGGCCCGCCGACGGCCCCGCCGGGTACCGCCGGGTTGCCGATGGTCGTCGTCGCGGGCGGTTCGGTCGCGCGCGGGGGCGTCACGGGCGGAGCCGTCACCGGCGGCACCGTCACCGGCGGCACCGGCCGCGTCGCGGTGCCCGGCGTCGTGCCGCCGCCCCGGCGCGCCGCACCCGAGTCACCCGAGCCACCCGAGGAGCTCGCAAGCGCGCGGGTCAGCCGACCCGCGACCAACCCCGCACCGGCCGCGACCGCGAGGAAGACCCCCGGGCGCCGGCGAGCGAAGCGCTTGACCTCCTCGAGCAGGTCCTTCGGATCGCGCTGGTCGAGCCATTCGCCGACCTGGCCGACCCGGCGTCCGGTGTCGCGGACGAGGTTCGCGGCCATGCCGGAGCCATCCGTGTCGCCGTCGGCCATGCGCTCGAACTGCGAGCCGACGTCGCGGATGCCGCCGGCGACCCTCGACTGCTGGTGCGCGGCCTGGCCGCGCAGCTCGTCGCCCACCTGGCTCACGAGGCGGCGCGCCTGCGTCTTGGTCTCGCTCGCGACTCCGCGCGTCTCGTCCTTCGCCACGTCGACGACGTGCTTGCCGGCGTCGCCGGCCTCCGAGGCCACGTTTCTGGCCTGCTCACGAAGGTCGGAGGAGCCTCCGCCGCCGGATGCGCCGCTCCCCGCACCGCCGGAGGACACGCTTCCTGGCGCTCCGGAGCCGTAGGGGTCGGATGAAAACGTGTTCGTCATCGTGTGCTCACTTCCTGTCTCCGCCCGGTTCCCGCGATCGCAGGGTGGGTTCACTTGCTCCCATTGGCGGAAGCGGATGCCTCGGCCGGTTGTGCGCCAACGCTAAGAACCCGCTTCCGTGGCCTATAGGCCCTTGCGATGACCTTCACCGGCGCGTATAACCGCGAGGCACGAATTCATGCGGAGAGCCGACATCACGTTGTGAAACTTTGAGGAAGTTCTGTTTGTCTCGGCGCGTGCTCCATGTGAGCATCGACTCATGTCCATCGTCGAACCGCGCTCCCGTCGGGCCTCGGCCGAGCCCCTCGGCACGCCGAGCCGCCACGCCGCCGGCGAGGCATCCGACCCGTCGGGCGATGAGATCGACGCGCTGACCCTCGGGCGGCGCATCCGCGACCGGCGCACCGCGGCCGGGATGACGCTCGGCGCCCTGGCGGAGGCGATCGATCGCGCACCGAGCCAGGTGTCGGCGATCGAGAACGGCAAGCGCGAACCGCGCCTGTCCATGCTGCGCACGATCGCGTCGGCGCTCGGCACGACCGCCGACGAGCTGCTCAGGCCCGACGCGCCCTCGGAGCGCGCCGCGCTCGAGATCGCCGTCGAGCGTGCACAACGCGGGCCGGTGTTCGGCGCGCTCGGGCTCGAGCCGTTCCGCGTCGCGAAGTCGATGAGCGACCAGACGCTGCGCACGATCCTCGCGCTCCATCACGAGATCGACCGCCTGCACCGTGAGCGCGCGGCGACGCCCGAGGAGGCGCGGCGCACGAACGCCCAGCTGCGCGCCGAGATGCGCGCGCGCGACAATTTCTATCCCGAGCTCGAAGCCCAGGCGGCCGAGCTGCTCGGCGCCGTCGGGCACACGGGCGGGCCGGTCTCGCACCAGCTGGTCGCCGACATGGCGAGCCACCTCGGGTACTCGCTGCACTACGTCGGCGACCTGCCGCACTCGACCCGCTCGGTTACCGACAAACGGCACGGCCGCATCTACCTGCCGACCGCGCCGACGTCGTCGCGCGACTCGCGCTCGCCGATCCTGCAGGCGCTCGCGAGCCATGCCCTCGCCCACGAGGAGCCGAGAAATTACGGCGAATTTCTTCGCCAGCGGATCGAGACGAACTACCTCACCGCCGCGATCCTGTTGCCCGAGCAGGCGGCCGTGCGCTACCTCACCGAGGCGAAGAACCTGCGCCGCATCTCGATGGAGGAGTTGCGCGACCATTTCGCCGTGACCTACGAGACCGCGGCGCACCGATTCACGAACCTCGCGACCGCGCGGCTCGGCATCCCGGTGCACTTCATGAAGGTGCACGAGTCGGGCACGATCATCAAGGCCTACGAGAACGACCGGGTGCGCTTCCCGTCGGATGCCCTCGGCGCGGTCGAGGGCACCACGGTCTGCCGGAACTGGACGGCGCGCACGGTGTTCGACGTCACCGACCGGTTCAGCCCCTGGTACCAGTACACGGACACGTCGTCGGGCACGTTCTGGTGCACATCGCGCATCGAGAAGGCCAAGGAGGGCGAGTACTCGGTGTCGGTCGGCGTGCCGTTCGACCACGTCAAGTGGTTCCGCGGCCGCGAGACCCCGCATCGCGCGGTGTCGCGCTGTCCCGATGAGTCCTGCTGCCGTCGCGCCCCCGAGGCGCTCGCGACGCGCTGGTCGGATGCCTCGTGGCCCGCGGCTCGCACGCCCACGAGCCTGCTCGCGGCACTGCCGACCGGTTCGTTCCCGGGCGTCGACCAGACCGAGGTGTTCGAGTTCCTCGAGGCGCACGCGCCGCGCTGACGCGGGTTGCCGTCACGTTCTGCGGGTGCCCGGGCGCAATGACCCGCGAATACTGACGGCGACCTCTCCCGTCAGGTCTCCAAGCGGGGCCGCACCGCCAGGGCCGGCGGGTGGTCGCCGTGCCGGTGCACGATGCGCCAGGCGTCGTCGATGCGGCGGTAGACGTGGGTCACGCGGATGGTGATCTCGGTCGGGTCGGCGCCGTCGACCCGCACGACGCCCCGCTCGAACCCGACGGTGAATGCGGTGTCCTCGCCCACCTGCACGGTCTCGTACTCGGGCACGAGCGTGCCGTCGCTGAACCGGCTGGCGACCCAGTCGAGCGTCGCCATGACGTTGCCGTGCCCCTGCTCGATCGTGCCGAACGCGCCGAACAGCGTCACGCCGTCGTCGTGCGCCCAGCACGCCTGATACGGCCGCGCATCCCCCGCACCCATCGCGGCGAGCGCGTGGGCGGTGCGCCCGAGCGTCTCCTGGAACTCAGCTCCGGTCATACCTCTGGTCTATCAGGTGCCGGTGCACGCACGTCGCGGCGATGCCCACCGGACGACCCGTCCGGCCGAGGCATCCGTTCGCGACATCGCGCACTGGCGCGACCACCGGCCGCCCGGCGAGGATGGAGTGAACCGTCCGACTTGGAGCCGCGCCCGTGGGAACCACCGTCTTCGAACGCCGCCGACCGCCCGCGAGCGTGATCGCGCACAGTCTCGCGCGCGCCGAGCAGCGCGTGTTCTGGCTCGACGACCTCCCCGTGAGCGCCGCCCGGCCGCCGCTCACGGGTGAGCACGTCGCCGAGCTCGCGATCATCGGCGGTGGCTACACGGGCCTCTGGACGGCCGTGCTCGCGAAGCGCCGGAACCCCGAGGCACGCGTCGTGCTCGTCGAGGGCCGTACGGTGGGCTGGGCCGCGTCGGGGCGCAACGGCGGGTTCTGCGAGGCGAGCCTCACGCACGGCCGGGAGAACGGGCTGACCCGGTGGCCCGACGAGATCGACACCCTCGACCGTCTCGGCCTCGAGAACCTCGACGCGATCGAGGCCGACCTCGCCGCATGGGGTGCGGACGCCGAGTTCGAGCGCGTCGGCGCGCTGAGCGTCGCGGTCGAACCGCACCAGGTCGAGTGGCTGCACGAGCTCGCGGCGGACGCCCGCGCACGCGGCGACGACACGCTGCGGCTGCTCGACGAGCACGAGGCCCGGGCCGCCCTCGCGTCGCCGACCTACCTCGGCGCCGTGTGGGAGACCCGCACCAACGCGCTCGTGCACCCAGGAAAGCTCGCGAGCGAGCTCGCCCGCATCGCCGAGGACGCGGGCGTCGAGATCTTCGAGCACTCGCCAGTGCGGCGCATCGAGACGCCCGGGTCGACGGGTGCGGTCTCGGTCCTCACCGATCGGGGCCGGGTCCGCGCGAAGCACGCGGTGCTCGCGACGAACGCCTTCCCGTCGTTGCTGAAGCGCAACCGGCTCATGACGGTGCCCGTGTACGACTACGTGCTCATGACCGAACCGCTGTCGGCCGAGCAGCTCGCGGCGATCGGCTGGCGCGACCGGCAGGGCGTCAGCGACCTCGCGAACCAGTTCCACTACTACCGGCTGACCCGCGACCAGCGCATCCTGTTCGGCGGGTACGACGCGATCTACCACTCGGGCGGGCGGCTGCGCACGGGATACGAGGACCGCCGCGAGTCGTTCGAGAAGCTCGCGGCGCACTTCTTCACGACGTTCCCGCAGCTCGAGGGGCTGCGGTTCACGCACCGCTGGGCGGGCGCGATCGACACGTCGACCCGCTTCTGCGCGTTCTTCGGCACGGCCCGCGACGATCGTGTCGCGTACGCGAGCGGCTTCACGGGGCTCGGCGTCGCGGCGACCCGGTTCGCCGGCGAGGTCATGCTCGACCTGCTCGAGCGGCGCGAGAACGAGCGCACGACGCTGCGCATGGTGCGCGAACGGCCGCTGCCGTTCCCGCCCGAGCCCGCGGCGTCGATCGGCATCAACGCGACCCGGTGGTCGCTCGACCGCGCCGACCACGACCGCGGTCGCCGCAACCTCCTCCTGAAAACCCTCGACGCACTCGGATTGGGATTCGATTCATGAACGACGCTCCTCGCCTGACCGGCGGCCGGCTCACGGATGCTCCGGGACTGGCCCTGACCCACGAACCCGTCTCCTCGGACCAGGTCGTGGCCGGCACACCGGCCACGGGGTACGTCCGCCTCGATCAGGCCGAGGGCCGCACGGTCGGGGTGTGGGAGATGACGCCCGGCGCGATGCGCGACGTCGAGGCCGACGAGGTGTTCGTGGTGCTGTCGGGCGAGGCGACCGTCGAGTTCGACGAGCCCGCGCTGCCGCCGATCGAGATCGGCCCCGGCTCGGTCGTGCGTCTCGAGGCCGGCATGCGCACGGTCTGGACGGTGCGCGAGACGCTGCGCAAGGTGTACGTCAGCCCCTGATGCGCGTGCGGCCGCCGCTCGGCGCTGCACGCCCGCACTCGTGCGCCCGCGATCGTGAGGCGTCAGGCGACGGATGACTCGTCGGCGGCGTGGGCCGCATCGACGCCCGGGTCCGGCGTGATGCGGAACGTGCGGAGGAAGCGCTCGAGCAGCTCGTCGCCGCCGGCCAGCACCGTGGCCGAGCGCGGGCCGTCGCCGAGCAGCGGGCGGAAGCCGGCGACGTCGACCGCGAGCTCGAGCACGTCGGCGGGCGGCGGAGCCGCGAGCCGGCGGCGTGGCTGCGGCAGCGCGCCCGGCCCGATCGCGACGACGTCGAGCGCACCGTCGGCGACGACGGCCGAGATCGACACGTCGGCCACGTGCAGCACGTATTCGGTGCTCGGCAGCGTGCGCGAGACATCCGCCTGGAATGCCGCGCGCAGCGCGACGGCGAGGGCGTCGGCGGTGAGCACCTCGCCCTCGGCGGGTTCGCCGAGGGCCGACCAACCCCATCGCTCGAGTGCGAGCACGACGGGCTCGAGCCCGCGCCCGAGCGCGGTGAGCTCGTAGCCGCCGCGCACGGTCGGCACGCGGCGGATGACGCCGGCCTCCTGCAGCTCTTTCAGCCGGTCGCTCAGGATGTTCGTCGGGATCCGCGGCAGCCCGGCCTTCAGATCGCTGTACCGGCGCGCGCCCGCGAGCAGGTCGCGGACGATGAGCAACGCCCACCGTTCCCCGACCCGCTCGACGGCGCGAGCCACGCCGCTGTACTGCCCGAAACCGCGCGTCGCGCGGGCTGCCATGTGCGCGCGCCGATCAGGCGGACGCCGGTGCGTCGGCTCCCTGGCCGGACATGTACGCCTCGGGTCCCTGTTCGGCGGCCTGGGGCTCCATGTAGAGGAAGCTGAGGTTGTTGCCGTCGGGGTCGTCGAGGTCGCGCGAGTACATGAAGCCGTAGTCCTGCGCCTCGCGCGGCTCGGTGCCGCCGGCGGCGAGCCCGCGCTCGAGCGCCGCGTCGACCTCTTCGCGCGAGTCACGGCTGAGCGCGATGCTCATCTGCGCCTGCGTCTGGGGGTCGATGATCTGCTTGTCGGTGAACGTGCCGAGGTACTCCTTGGTGAGCACCATGAAGTAGATCGTGTCGCTGAGCACGACGCACGCGGCGTTGTCGTCGGTGAAGTTCGGGTTGATCGTGAAGCCGAGCGCCGTGTAGAACGCCTTCGCGCGTTCGAGGTCGGTCGTCGGGAAGTTCACGAAGATGCTGGTCTCGGCCATGAGGTCCTCCGGTGATTCGTCGATGATCCGGGTTGCGAGCACCAGCTTGCTCTTTGCAAGTAAACTTGTCAATAGCAAGTAAACGGATGCCTCGCGGCGGCGCCGTGCTCCGTCGCCGCCCGTTCCTTGCTCAGGAAGATCGGGCGGATTGGCGGCGTGCCGCGGCTCGACACGCCGCGCGCGGCGCGCAGCTTCCTGAGCAAGAACGATCACAAGAACGAAGAACGAACCCAGGGGCGTGTCAGCGGCGCGAGGCGCGGCGGACGAGCAGTGCGAGGTGCAGCGCGGTCTGCGTCTCGCCGTCGTCGAGGTCCACGCCGAGCAGGTCCTGGATCAGCGTGAGCCGCTGATAGAACACCGATCGCGAGAGATGCGATGCGGTCGCCGCGGCGGTCCGGTTCGCCGGATGCGCGAGCACCGCACCGAGCACCTCGAGCAGGTCGCCCTGCCGCCGCAGGTCGTGCTCGACGAGCGGTGCGAGCATGCGCTCACCGTGCTCGAGCACACGCTGGTCGTCACGGAGGCTCGCGACGAGCCGCACGAGCGGCCGGTCATCGGCCCGCCGGAGGACCGGCCCGCGGCCGGTGAGACGGCCGGCCCCGGCGGCGGCGGCGCCCGCGGCGGAGGCTGCGGCGAGGCCGGCGGTCGCACCCGCCCGAGCGAGATCGATCGCCTCCTGCAACGACGCGATCCCGGCCTCGAGCCCCTCGCCCGCGGCTCCGATGTCGAGCACGAGGTGTTCCACGCCGGCCGGCACGAGCCCGTGCGCGAACGCTCGCGCCGCGCGATCGGTGAGCTCGTCGCCTCCCGGGATGGACAGCAGGAGCGCGGTCGCGACCGACCGCCGCACGTCGTGGGTCGATGCCTGCCGCCGATCGGCCTGGCCCGAGCCGCGTGCCAGGCCTTCGGCTCCCGTGTTCGGCACCGGCACCGTCATGGCCAAGGCCCGGGCGCCGATCGTGCGCGCCGCGGCGTCGGCGACCTCGGGCGCGATCGGCTCGCCCGTCGCGACCACGCCGACGAGCCGCGCGCCGACGACCGGCAGCCCCGCCGCCTCGACTCTCGCCGTCGCCGCCTCGACCCCGCTGAAGCGCCCGGCGAGCAGTGCTTCGAGCAATCGCTGCCGACCGGTCCTCGCCCACTCGTCGACGCCGCCGTCGGCCAGCCGGCCCAGCGCGAGCGCGATGGCTCCCTGCTCGAGCACGCCCGCGCGACCGGCCGGGTGCACCGGGCCCGGCAGCGCGATGAGGCGTCCCCAGCGGATGCCTCGGGCCTCGACCGACACGATCAGCCAGCCGTCTCCGTCGTCGATCCGGGCGTCCGCCCCGTGCGGCCCGGCGTCCGGCGCATCCGCGATCACGCCGGCACGCGCGCGCCTCGACCGCGCCTCCCAGTCGCCGAACAGTTCCTCCTCAGCGCCCGGCGGCACCTCGGCCGTGACGATCTCGTGCGCGAGGTTCTCGAGCACGACCGGCGCGTCGAGCGTCTGGGCGAGCCGGTGCACGATGAAGTCCGCGGGCGATCCGCGCAGGGCGAGCGCGGTGAACTGCGCGCGCACCTCGTCGCGCGCGCGGAGCGCGGCGGTCTGCTCGGAGATGATGTGCCGGTGCACGGCCTCGGTGAGCGCGACGAACTTCACCTCGCGGTGCAGCACGACGAGCGTGAGCCCGTGCCGGCGGGCCGCGTCGACGATGATCGCCGGCACGTAGCGGAAGTGCACTCCGAGCTCGAGGACGAGCCCCGCGACGCCCGCACCGACGAGGCCCGCGACGAACGCCTCGAGCTCGGCCGGCTCCGCCGGCCACCCCGACCCCGTCGACAGCAGCAGCTCACCGCCGTTCAGCAGGCGGGCCACGTCGGCGCTGTCCGAGACGTGCACCCAGCGCACGCGGGCCGCGAGCCCGGCGTCGCCCGTGAGCACCTCGGGCCGCCCGTCGGCGACGGCCCCGAGACCGAGCACCTCGGCCACCGTGGGATGACTCTCGTCAAGGGAGGCGTGGCTCGGACGATCCGTACGGAAATCATCGTGTTCACGACGCTCTGACACTCGATCGCCCTTCGATCCGCTGCAATGCTGGGATCTCACAGCCTACTCCGCGCCCGGTCGATCCGTCCGGGGCCGACCTCCCGCAGCAACTCGAAGGGATCCGCATGAGCCTCATCCGCCACCACATCGCCGGTCAGGAGACCGGTGCGGCCGTCCGCACCGGCCCCGTCTTCAACCCCGCAACGGGCGAACAGCAGCACGAGGTCGCGTTCGCGTCCACGGCCGAGGTCGAGGCGGCGATCCAGGCCGCGAAGGCCGCCCTCCCCGGGTGGCGCGCGACGGGCCTCATCAAGCGCGCCGACGTGTTCTTCCGGCTGCGGCAGCTGCTCGTCGAACGACAGGACGAGCTGGCCGCGATCATCACGAGCCAGCACGGCAAGGTGCTCGACGACGCCAAGGGCGAGATCAGCCGCGGCATCGAGAACATCGAGTTCGCCGCGGGGCTCGTACACCTGCTGAAGGGCGAGCACGCCCAGCAGGTCGCGCGCGGCGTCGACGTGCACTCGGCCAAGCAGCCGGTCGGCGTCGTCGGCACGATCACGCCGTTCAACTTCCCGGTCATGGTCCCGCTGTGGATGACCGCCTCGGCGATCGCGTGCGGCAACACGGTCGTGCTGAAGCCCTCCGAGAAGGACCCGAGCGCGTCGGTGTTCCTCGCAAAGCTGTTCGAGGAGGCCGGCCTGCCCAAGGGCGTCCTGAACGTCGTGCACGGCGACAAGGTCGCGGTCGACGCGATCCTCGACTCCCCCGACGTGAAGGCCGTGAGCTTCGTCGGCTCGACGCCGATCGCCCGGTCGATCTACCAGCGCGCGAGCGAGAACGGCAAGCGCGTCCAGGCGCTCGGCGGCGCGAAGAACCACATGGTCGTCATGCCCGACGCCGACCTCGACGGCGCCGCCGACGCGGCCATCTCCGCCGCCTACGGCTCGGCTGGCGAGCGCTGCATGGCCGTGTCGGTGCTCGTCGCCGTCGGCGACGTCGCCGACACGCTCGTCGAGAAGGTCGCGTCGCGTATGGCGAACCTCAAGATCGGCGACGGCACGGATGCCTCGAGCGAGATGGGTCCCCTCATCACGCGCGAGCACCGCGACAAGGTCGCCTCGTACGTGACCGGCGCCGCCGCCGAAGGCGCGACCGTCGTGGTCGACGGCACGGCGCAGCGGTTCGACAGCGACGGCTTCTTCGTCGGCGTCTCGCTCGTCGACCACGTGAAGCCCGGCATGAAGGTGTACGAGGACGAGATCTTCGGGCCCGTGCTGTCGGTCGTGCGCGTCGAGACGTACGACGAGGCCGTCGAGCTCATCAACGCGAACCAGTTCGCCAACGGCGTCGCGATCTTCACGCGCGACGGCCGTACGGCCCGCTCGTTCGAGCTCGACATCGAGGTCGGCATGGTGGGCGTGAACGTGCCCATCCCGGTGCCGGTCGGCGCGTTCTCGTTCGGCGGGTGGAAGAACTCGCTGTTCGGCGACTCGCACATCTACGGTCCCGAGTCGATCCACTTCTACACGCGCTCCAAGGTCGTCACCACGCGGTGGCCGAACCCGTCCGAGTCGCAGATCAACCTCGGCTTCCCGAGCAACCACTGACCATCGCTGGTCGAGTAGCGAGCGTATCGAGACCCGGATCTCGATACGCTTCGCTACTCGATCAACGGCTTGAAGGAGCATCCGATGACCGACACCCTGACCGACGCGCCGACGTACACCGACCGCGCGGGCGCGACCCACGCCCTGCCCGACGCCGAGGCCGACGCGCGCGTGCGCGCCGACGACCGCGCACACGTCTTCCATTCCTGGAGCGCGCAGGCGCTCATCGACCCGATGCCCGTCGCCGCGGGCGAGGGCTCGACCTTCTGGGACTACGAGGGCAACGCCTACCTCGATTTCAGCTCGCAGCTGGTGAACCTGAACCTCGGCCACCAGCACCCCGACCTCGTCGCGGCGATCCAGCAGCAGGCAGGGCGCCTCGCGACGATCCAGCCGATCATGGCGAACGACGTGCGCGGCGAGCTCGCCCGCCGCATCGCCGAGGTCGCGCCCGCCGGGCTCGACAAGGTGTTCTTCACCAATGGCGGCGCCGACGCCAACGAGTACGCGGTGCGCATGGCGCGCGCCGTCACGGGCCGGCGCAAGGTGCTGTCGATGTACCGCAGCTACCACGGCGGCACGGCGACCGCGATCTCGCTCACGGGCGACCCGCGGCGCTGGGCCAACGAGCCGTCCGACGGCTCGGTCGCGCACTTCTTCGGGCCGTACCCGTACCGCTCGGCGTTCCACGCGACGACGCCCGAGGAGGAGACGCAGCGTGCACTCGCGCACCTCGAGCAGGTCATCACGCTCGAGGGCGCGTCGACCATCGCCGCGATCATCATCGAGACGGTCGTCGGCACGAACGGCGTGCTCGTGCCGCCGCCCGGGTACCTCGCGGGCGTGCGCGAGCTGGCCGACAAGTACGGCATCGTCTACATCGCCGACGAGGTCATGGTCGGATTCGGCCGGGTCGGCGAGTGGTTCGCGGTGCAGCACTTCGACGTCGTGCCCGACCTGATCACGTTCGCGAAGGGCGTGAACTCGGGCTACGTGCCGCTCGGCGGCGTCGTCATCTCGGACCGCATCGCGTCGCACTTCGACACCGTGGCGTTCGCGGGCGGGCTCACCTACTCGGGGCATCCGCTCGCGTGCGCCGCCGGGGTCGCGACGTTCGAGGTGTTCGAGCGCGATGGCATCCTCGAGCGCGTGCGCGACCTCGGGTCCCGCGTCGTCGAGCCGCGGCTGCGCGAGATCGCCGCGGCGCACCCGTCGGTCGGCGACGTGCGCGGGCTCGGGCTGTTCTGGGCGATCGAGCTGGTCCGCGACCGCGAGACCCGCGAGCCGCTGGTGCCGTTCAACGCCTCGGGCACGGATGCCGCGCCCATGGCCGCGGTCGCGGCCGCCTGCAAGCAGGCCGGCGTGTGGCCGTTCATCCACTTCAACCGGATGCACGTCGCCCCGCCGCTCGTGATCACGGAAGCCGAGCTCACCCGCGGCCTCGACGTGATCGACGACGCCCTCTCGGCCGCCGACGCCGCGATCGCCTGACCTCCCCCGCCCACTCGCTGGTCGAGTAGCGAGCGCCAGCGAGCGTATCGAGACCCGGTGACCCGGTCTCGATACGCGTGCTCGTCCCTCGCGCGCTACTCGACCAACGGGAGGACGCGCGCTCGCTCCTCGCGCGCTGCTCGACCAACGCCGGGCGGATAGCCTGGTGAGCATGGACTCGCAGGGCGGCCCGGGCATGCCCCGGCGCGGATTCCTCGCGGCGGCGCTGGCCGGAGTGACCTCCGTCGTGCTCGCGGCGTGCACCGCGCCGTCACCCACGCCGACCCCGACGCCGAGCGCGACTCCGACCCCGAGCCCGACCCCGACGCCCACTCCCACTCCCCTTCCGCCGGGCGTCCCGGAGCCCACCGCGATGCGCCGCAGCGCCTGGGGCACCGACCCGTACGCGCGCGGCGCGTTCAGCTTCGACGCGATCGGCACGACCGCGGAGCGGCGCGCGCAGCTCGCCAGGCCGGTGCTCGACCGGGTCTTCTTCGCGGGCGAGGCGGTCGCCACCGAGGCCCCGGGGACCGTGGCCGGTGCACTCGCCTCCGGGCGCGACGTGGCCCGTCGCGTGGCCCAGGTCGCCGAGCCGGGTGAGCGCATCGCGATCATCGGCGCCGGCATCGCCGGGCTCGCGGCCGCGAACGAGCTGCGGGGGCGGCGTGCCGGCCGCGACGACCCCGAGGCCGACGACGCCGAGGCCGAGGACGCCGAGCGCAGCGACGCCCCCGACTTCGAGGTCGTGGTGATCGAGGCGCGCGACCGCGTCGGCGGTCGCATCCAGTCCGTCGACGACGACGCCTTCGGCGGCTCGATCGAGCTCGGCGCGCTGTTCCTGCCAGGCGGCGACCCAGGCGGCGACCCGGGCGACGACCCGGCCGGAACCGTCGACGGTGCCCTCGATGAGCTGCTCGACGAGGCATCCGTCGACACCCGCGACCTCACGCCGCCCACCGACGCGCGCACCGTCGGCGGCGTGTGGGCGCCCATCCAGCCGACGGGCGCCGAGGCGCTCGCGGCCGCGCACGCGTGGGCGCAGACCTGGCCGTTCGACGTCGGACTCGACACCGCCCTGCTCGGCAGCGGCGCCGACCAGCTGTCGAGCGAGCCCGGCACCGACGGGGTCGCACCCGTCGACTGGCTGGGGTACGCCCTGATGAGCGGTGTCGAGCCCGTGACGGGCGCCCGGCCCTCGCTGGTGTCGGCGCAGACCTTCGATCCGGCCTCGGCGATCCCGCCGGCCCGGTTCGTCACCGGCCGGCTGTCCGACGTGATCGACGAGCTCGCGGCGTCCGTCGACGTCGCGCTGTCGAGCGTCGTCACGAGCATCGCCTACACCGCGGACCGGGTGAGCCTGCGAATGGGCACGGGCGAGTCCCTGCGCGTCGACCGCGTCATCGTCACGGTCCCGCTCGGCGTGCTGCAGACCGACACGATCGAGTTCAGCCCGAGGCTGCCGCGGCCGCATCAGCAGGCGATCGCGGTCTTGGGCATGGGCACCGTCGACCTCGTCTGGCTGCGCTTCGACGACGCGTTCTGGCGGGCGGATGCCACGGACGAGCAGGCGGCTCAGGAGGTGCTGACCGTGGTCGGCGGCCCGGGCACGGTCGCCGCCTGGGTCGACGTGGGGCTCGCCGGGCGGGGCGACGAGCCCGTGCTCGTCGGCATCATCGCTGCGGAGCAGGCTCGACGGCTCGAGGAGCTCTCGGACGACGAGTTCCGGGCTGAGGTCCTGGCCGATCTCGTGCCGTTCGCGCCCGAACCCACAACCGACGATTCAGCCACACCAGAGCCGACGTGATCGCGAGGAAGATCGCGAGCACGAGGGCGCAGTAGGCGGCGACGCCGCCGTAGCCGCCGACCTGCGTCTCGTCGAGGAAGAAGTACGGGTACCAGCCGACGTCGTCGCCGCGGACGAGCGTGTACCAGAGCCACACCGACGGGAAGAGGAGCACCCAGCCGATCGTCGGCCACGGCACACGCGGATTGACCCCGAGGATGCTGTCGGTCGTCCACGCGACGAGCGCGAGCGCCGGCACGACGAAGTGCAGCAGGGTGTCCGACCACGGCACGTCGATGCGGTAGTCGACGGTCGAGGCCTGCATGACGATCAGCCCGAACACGATCCCCGAGATGACCACGTACACGGTCACCATGGTGCGCACGACGCCCAGCCAGGCCGGGTCGCGCGGGGCGAGCAGGGCGAACAGCCCGGCGACGATGAGGGTCGCGACCGCGAGGAACGCCGACTGGATCGTGAAATAGCTGAAGAAGTTCATGGTCGCGAAGAGCCGGAAGCCCAGCACGTACTGGAAGTTCCCGACGATCGCCACGACCTCGAGCACCGCGACCGCGAGCCGGAACCAGCCCAGCGCCCGGCGCACCCGGCGCACGCGCGCGTCGGGGGCAGCGTCGGGCGCGGGCGGTGGCATGCCTCCAACGCTACGCGTCCGCCGCCGCCGGCCCGGTCGGGTTGCCGCGTCGACGACATGACGCCGTATGGCATTCCCTCGCCGCTGGTCGAGTAGCGGAGCGTATCGAGACCTCGTTCCGGGTCTCGATACGCTCGCTGACGCTCGCTACTCGACCAGCGGGGCGCCGCGTCAGAAGGCGCTGAGCCCCGTGAGCGCGCGCCCGATGATCAGCTGGTGGATCTCGTCGGTGCCCTCGTAGGTGCGCACGGACTCGAGGTTCGCGGCGTGGCGCATGACGGGCCACGCGTTCGTGATGCCGTCGCCCGCGAGGATCGACCGCGCCTCGTGCGCGATCTGCAGCGCCTCGCGCACGCTGTTGAGCTTGCCGACCGAGATCTGCGCGGGCGTGAGCGCGCCGCGCTCCTTCAACCGGCCGAGGTGCAGTGCGAGCAGCAGCCCCTTCTCGACCTCGAGCAGCAGGTCGGCGAGCTTCGCCTGCGTGAGCTGGTTCGCCCCGATGGGCTTGCCGAAGACCTCGCGCGTGATCGAGCGCTCGAGCGCGGCCTCGAGGCACGCGCGCGCGGCGCCCATGGCGCCCCACACGATCCCGTACCGCGCCTCGTTGAGGCAGCCGAAGGGCCCTGACAGACCGGATGCCCCGGGCAGCAGCGCGTCCGCGGGCAGGCGCACCCCGTCGAGCTCGACATCGCACTGCACCGACGCGCGCATCGAGAGCTTGCCGTCGATCGGGGTCGCCGTGATCCCGGGCGTCGAGGTCGGCACGACGAAGCCGCGCACGGCGCGGGCACCCTCCCCGGCCGTGTTCGCTCCCCCCGACTCGTCCTCGACGCGCGCCCACACGATGGCGACGTCCGCGAGCGAGGCGAGGCCGATCCAGCGCTTCGCGCCATCGAGGACCCACTCGTCGCCGTCGCGCCGCGCGACCGTCGTCATCGCGGCCGGGTCGCTGCCGCCCTGCGGCTCGGTGAGCGCGAAGCAGCCGATGAGCTCCCCCGCGGCCATGCCGGGCAGCCACCGCTGCTTCTGCGCCTCCGAGCCGTACTTCGCGATCGCGCTCATGGCGAGCGAGCCCTGCACCGACACGAACGTGCGCCAGCCCGAGTCGGCGGCCTCGAGCTCGAGGCAGACGAGGCCGTACGAGACGGCGCCGGCCCCGGCGCATCCGTACCCCTCGAGATGCATGCCGAGGAAGCCGAGCTCACCGAGCTCGCGCACGAGCTCGCGGCGGAAGTGCTTCGCCTCGAAGTCCTCCTCGATGACCGGCATGATGCGCTCCTGCGCGAACGCGCGCGCCTTCTGCTGCCAGGCCCGCTCCTCGTCGGAGAGGAGGGCGTCGAAGTCGAACACCTGATCGATGCGCGGCGCGGTCGTCACTCGGGGTCCTTTCGGTGGTGCCGGCCGGCGGGATCGAGCCGGTCGGCGGCATGGAGCCAGTCGGCGCCCGCGTGCTCGTCGAGCGCGGGCGGAGGGGTGCGGTACACGGGTGGGGTCGCCGACAGGCCGATCGGGTCGGCGACCGACCGGCGGCCGTCGAGGTCGACGACGGGGTCGAGGCCCAGGGACTCCGCGAACGCGATCGCCTCGGCGACGTCGTGCACGAGTCCGGCCGGCACGCCGGCGTCGGCGAAGATCCCGGCCCACTCGGTCGCGGGCCGGGTCGTCAGCACGGCCTCGAGTTCGGCGCCGAGCTCGTCGCGGTGCGCGACGCGCGCCGGGTTCGTCGCGAAGCGGTCGTCGTCGCCGAGCGTCTCGCGTCCGATCAGCCGCACGAGCGTGCGGAACTGCCGGTCGTTGCCGACCGCGATGACGAGCTCACGGTCGGCGGCGCGGAACACCGCGTACGGCGCGATGCTCGGGTGCTGGTTGCCCATGCGCTTCGGGGCACGCCCGGTCGCGAGCGTCGAGCCCGCCTGGTTGGTGAGCGCTGAGAGCAGCCCCTGCAGGAGGTTCACCTCGACGCGCTGGCCCCGGCCGGTGCGGTCGCGCTCGCGCAGGGCGAGCAGGATTCCCGCGACCGCGTTCTGCCCGGTGATGACGTCGACGAGCGCCACGCCCGCCTTCGCGGGCTCGCCGCCGGGGTCGCCCGTGATCGACATGAGGCCCCCGACCGCCTGCACGAGCAGGTCGTACCCGGCGAGGCCCGCCCCGGCCCCGGCGCCGAATCCCGTGATCGAGCAGAACACCACGCCGGGGTTCGCGGCGCGGATGTCGTCGTACGCCAGCCCGAACCGGGCCATGACGCCCGGCCGGAAGTTCTCGATCACGACGTCGGCCGTCTCGGCGAGCCGGCGCGCGTCGGCGAGCCCCGCATCGGTCGCGAGGTCGAGGGCGACGGAACGTTTGTTGCGGTTCACGCTGCCGAAGTACGTGGCCTCGCCCGAGGCATCCACCGGGGGCTTCCACTCTCGCGTGTCGTCACCCGCGGGCGGCTCGATCTTGATGACGTCGGCGCCGAAGTCGGCGAGCAGCATCGTGGCGTACGGTCCGGCGAGCACGCGAGAGAAGTCGGCGACGCGGATCCCGTGCAGCACGCCCTCCGGCACGTCGTCCTCCTCGTTCCGTCTGCGGCCACCCTACTCATCGCCCCGGGCACGGCTCATGTACGGGCCGTCGAAACGACGTCGCGGATGCGACACACCGTCCAGGTGCGCCGGGGGTCGTGGGACGTAGGCTGAGCACAGGTGTGCACCGCGTCACCGCCCGGTCGATCAATCGCGGGCACCGTCGGAAGAGGAGCGTTCATGAGCTACGCCGTGGTCAATCCGGCAACCGGAGAGACGGTCAAGACCTACCCCACGATCAGCGACGCCGACCTGCAGGCCGCGATCGCCGATGCCTCGGAGGCGTACCGCACGTGGTCGCGGTCGACGACGGTCGAGGAGCGCGCCGCGCTCGTCCGCCGCGTCGGCGAGCTCCACGTCGAACGTCGCGAGCAGCTCGCGGACATCATCGTGCGCGAGATGGGCAAGCCCACCGAGCAGGCGCTCGGCGAGGTCGACTTCGCGGGCGCGATCTACGAGTACTACGCCGACCATGCGGCGGACTTCCTCCAGGACGAGCAGATCACGCTGCTCGACGGCGAGGGATCCGCGGTCATCCGCCGTTCGGCGCTGGGCGTGCTGCTCGGCATCATGCCGTGGAACTTCCCGTACTACCAGGTCGCCCGGTTCGCAGGCCCCAACCTCATCATCGGGAACACGATCCTGCTGAAGCACGCCGAGCAGTGCCCCGAGTCGGCTGCGGCGATCGAGCAGATCCACCTCGATGCCGGCTTCCCGAAGGGCGCCTACGTCAATATCTACGCGACCCACGACCAGATCGAGACGGTCATCGCCGACCCGCGCGTGCAGGGCGTCTCGCTCACGGGCTCGGAGCGTGCCGGTGCGAAGGTCGGCGAGCTCGCCGGGCGTCACCTCAAGAAGGTCGTGCTCGAGCTGGGCGGCTCCGACCCGTTCGTGCTGCTCTCGACGGACGACCTCGACGCGACCGTGCAGAACGCCGTCGACGCGCGCCTCGACAACAACGGCCAGTCGTGCAACGCGGCGAAGCGCTTCGTCGTCATCGACGAGCTGTACGAGCCGTTCCTCGAGAAGTTCACGGCCAAGCTCGCGGAGGTCGAGGCGGTCGATCCGACGGCCGAGGACGCCGCGCTCGGCCCGCTGTCGTCGCTCAAGGCGGCCGAGAACCTCGACGAGCAGGTCAAGCGCGCGGTCGAGCACGGCGCCAAGCTCGTGCACGGCGGCACGCGCGAGGGCGCCTTCTTCCAGACGACGGTGCTGACGGATGTCTCGCCCGAGAACCCCGCCTCGAAGGAGGAGTTCTTCGGACCGGTCGCACAGGTCTACCGTGCGACCGACGAGGCCGACGCGATCCGCATCGCGAACGACACGCCCTACGGTCTCGGCTCGTACGTCTACACGACCGACGAGGAGCAGGCGCTCCGCGTGGCCGACTCGATCGAGGCCGGCATGGTGTTCGTGAACGTCGTGCTCGCCGACGGCGCCGAGCTGCCCTTCGGCGGCATCAAGCGCTCGGGCTCGGGCCGTGAGCTCGGCCGCTTCGGCGCCGACGAGTTCGTCAACAAGAAGCTCATCCGCATCGGCTGAGCGCGTCGGTCGAGCAGCACGCAACGACGTCGCACCCACCCGCTGGTCGAGTAGCGAGCGAGGAACGAGCACGCGTATCGAGACCGGGACGTCTCGCTAGGGGATCGTCGCCGCGTCGATCTCGTCGCGGCGCAGCAGGATGAGCTTGCTGACGAGCTCGGCGGGCAGCGGATGCTCCGGCCGGAACCGGATCGTGCCCTTCGACCAGTCCAGTCCCTCGAGGTCGTCGCGCAGCCGGTCGATCACGTCCGAGCTGAACGGGTAATAGCCGAGGTGCGTCTTCGTGGCGCGCACGCTCAGCAACGGGCGACCGCGGTAGGTCAGCGCGGGCATGCCGTACCCCATACCCTCCTCGGCGTCTGGGACGAGTTCGAGTGCGCGGACCCTGATGCGCTCGAGCGCGTCGCGCTCGGCGGGGTCGAGGCTGCCGATGTAGTCGCTCAGTGCGCCCATGCGGGGCAGCCTAGCCATCGAACGGGGTGAGCGGGCGTACCCTGCTTGCCAGGAGGTCGTATGGTCCGGGTCCACGTCGTCGTGCACGGTCGAGTCCAGGCCGTGGGCTTCCGGTTCGGCGCCCGCGTCGAAGCGCAACGGCTCGGCATATCGGGGTGGGTCCGCAATCGATCCGACGGCGCCGTCGAGGCCGAGATCGAGGGCGAACCGGCCGCGGTCGACCGCATGCTCGCGTGGCTCGACGAGGGCCCGCCCGGCGCCGAGGTCACCGCGCTCACCACGACCGACCTCGACCCGGTCGGCGAGCGGGGCTTCCGCGTGGACGCCTGATGCCGTCCACCGCGCGCTTCCGGGCGCCGCCCCGGTCGCCCCATGCCCACAGCTCCTTGCTCAGGAACCCCGGGCCCGTCCGCGGCGAGCCGGCCGCGTCTCGGCGGCGCGTCGTGCCTTCGTTCCTGAGCTGGCAGGGGCGGGCCGGTGTCAAGCCGGTCCGACAGATCCGACCCGGGACGTTGAATGGGGGCATGACCGATCGCAACGAGGACCTCGGACAGCTCGACGACGACATCGGCGTCGAGGAACAGGAACGCTGGGAGCACACCGTCGTCAACGACGCCGTCGCGGGCGAGACGGTGTGGCCCGGCCCCGGCGACGGCAACGACGGCCCCACCGGCGGCACCGCCCGCGAGCAGGAACCGATCGCCGCCGAGAACGATCTCGCGGGCGAGCCCATCGACCTCGACGACGGCGCCTGACGCTACGGGCTCGGTCGGCAGGTAACGGTGCTGACGCCTGTGAGGCCGCCCGTGGAGTACGCCTGATCGAAGGTCAACGACCAGTTCCCGGACTGTGCGGCAGCGAACCCGAGACGGATCGCGTCGTTCCGGAGCAGCGTTCGCACCGTCGACGTGACGACCGCCGAACCCGAGTCGCACGCCGGCGCCGGCAGGTCGGACTGCCCGAGGCGGGCACGCCCGTGCGTGAGCGAGCCGGTCCAGGCGTATTCGCCGCGGATCTCGTCGGACATGCCGAGGCAGAGCTGCCCGCTCGCAACCGACTGGCAGCCGTCGTCGATGACCGGGGACGAGGTGGTTCCGGTGGCGTCGGGTCTCGGTGCGAACACCTCGTCGTGGGTCGGACGATAACCGTCGCCGCAGCCGAGGCCGTACGAGTACGTATACGAATCCGGTGCCCCGTCTGCCGCTGGGAGGAACTGCACCTCGAACGAGTCCCCGACCGACGTGCAGCCCACTGCACGAGGCCCGCCTCGTAGGGGAAGTCCGTGTAGAACGCCACGGTGGCCGCGACGAACTCGCCCCAGGCCTCGCTCGGCGCACCGACCCCCGGCGGCACCGGCCTCGGCGTTCTCGTGACATAGTCGAGCACCTCGCCCGCCGCCGCGCGCTCATCGCTCGAAGGCGGTGACGGCGTGCCCGAGACCTCCGCCGGCCCGGCCGCACCCTCGGCCACCGCCAACGCCGCCGGGCCCACTCCGCCGACGACGAGGCCGGCGCCGATCAGGACCGCAGTGAAGCTTCGTCGCATGCTCATCGTTCGAGTATTGCAGTATTCCACTCGCTGCGCACGACGATCACCATACGAAAATCCCGCAGACGAAAAGCCCGCCGGCTGAGCCGACGGGCTTCTCGATCTCGATACGGCGCTGGCGCGCCTACTCGACCGCGGAACTCGATGTTGCTGCCTCTCTCATTCGCCCATGGGTCCGCACTCGAGGTTGCAGCGCATGCTTCGTATGCCGATGATCTTGCCGCTCGAATCGGCGTCTTCCCAAATCACCGACTTCACCGTGCCTGGGACGGACGGGAGGGCGGCTCCCACTCCGGTGCCCTTCGGTAACGACTGCACGGGAAGGGTCGTGATCGTGGAGCCCTCGCCGCAGGCCGGCCAGATGCCGGGTACGGAGCCGATGCGGAGTCGACCATGCGCGGGACCCGCGTCGCCGGTCCAGAAATACGTCGGTTCGTACACGGTTTGCCCGGTCATCGGATCCGTCTCGTGCAGGAAGCAATGGTCACCTTTGAGGATGAGCAGGCAGACATCCGTGAACGGGGCGGACGCCGCCGCCACCGAATCCGCTACAGGCGTGGGCGGGTCATCGGGTCGAGCGGTGAAGAAGGAACTGTACCCCGGGCGGTATCCGCTGGGGCAGTGGATGACCCACCACGAGGTGATCCGATCGGGCCCACCGTCGCTCGACGGAATGAGCGAATGCTCCCAGTCGATCGCGGCGCAGCCCCACTGCGCGACTCCGGCCTCGAACGGGAACTCGTTGATCCAGGTCGGCCGCGGCCGGCGCGACGGTGGTGAGAGTCGCCCCACCTACGGCGAGCACGGCCGCAGCGATCGCGACCGCCCTCCCCATTCGTTTCATGTCCATCACGTCACCCCTCCCCAAAGGGGTACTCCGGCTCGAGCGCGCAAACCACGCTGCGCGTGCCCAGGATGTTGCCGTTCGCATCGGCGTCGTCCCAGCTGATCGACTTGATGGTGCCGGGGGCGAGGTCTTGCTCGTAGGCGACGCTGACACCGGTGCTCAGCGTCCGGATCGCACCGGTGTTGATGGGCGTTCCCTCGGTGCACGCGGGCCAAACGGGGGGCGCCGAGCCGACGCGGATGCGACCCGTCGTCGGACCGGCGCCCTGCCAGGTGTAACTCGTCATCCAGCGCATGGTGCCGTCCGCTTTAGACAGCCATTGGAAGCAATGCCATCCACTGCGGATGTCGGTGCACGCGGTGGGCGGAGCAGCCGTGAACTCGACGGTGGGATCGATCGCATCCGGCCGAGGCGTGTAGATGTCTCCCATGGGCGGAATGTACAGGTCGGGGCACGCGAACCAGACCTCGTCCACCACCGCGATGTCCCATTCACCAACGGTCGACCGCGTCATCCCGAACTTCCATTCGAGCGCCTCGCAGTTCCACTGCGCCCAGCCCGCCCTGTAGGGGAAGTTCTGCAGCCAGCGAAGGCTGGCCGGCCCGTATGCGGCGCGTTCATCGGCCGACGCGTTCGGACCGGGGGTCGCCGGGTGAGGTGTCGTATCCAGGTACGCCTTCACTGTCCGAGCCGCCTCGCGCTCGCGTTCGGTAGGTGGCTTCGGCTGATCGAGGACCTCGATGGCCCCGCGCTCCGCCGGCTCGTCGGCGGCGTTCGCCGGGACCGCGGCCCAGAGCAGTGCGGTCACGGCCCACGCCGATGCGGCACCCACCAGTACTTTCCTTCGTTTCGAGCTCAGCCTGTTCATGACTTCCCCTCGCATATTAGGATTCGTCACCCGCGTGGAGCATAGCGAGCACTGGACGGAAGCACATCCATCCATGCGAACGAAAAAGCCCGCCGGTGTACCGGCGGGCTTGTTCGTAGAGCGGGAACGCTCAGATGGCGTTGACGTCCAGCGGGATGCCGGGGCCGAACGTGGTCGACACGGCGCCCTTCTGGATGTAGCGGCCCTTGGCGCTCGACGGCTTGAGGCGGACGACCTCTTCGAGCGCCGCCTTGAGGTTCTCGTCGAGCTGGTCGGCCGAGAACGACGCCTTGCCGACGACGAAGTGAACGTTGGCGTGCTTGTCGACGCGGAACTCGATCTTGCCGCCCTTGATGTCTTCCACGGCCTTGGCCGGGTTCGGGGTCACGGTGCCGGTCTTCGGGTTCGGCATGAGGCCGCGCGGGCCGAGGACCTTACCGAGACGACCGACCTGGCCCATGAGCTCGGGCGTGGCGACGGCCGCATCGAACGAGGTGTACCCGCCGGCGACCTTCTCGATGAGCTCGGCGCCGCCGACCTCGTCGGCGCCCGCGGCGATCGCGGCCTCGGCCGCGGGGCCGGTCGCGAACACGATGACGCGGGCGGTCTTGCCGGTGCCGTGCGGGAGGATGACGGTGCCGCGCACCATCTGGTCGGCCTTGCGCGGGTCGACGCCGAGCTTCAGCGCGACCTCGACGGTCGAGTCGGTCTTCGCCGAGCCGGTCTCCTTCGCGAGCGTCACCGCGTCGGTCGGGGTGTAGTACTTGCCGGCCTCGATCTTGCCGGCCGCGGCCCGGTAGGCCTTGGACTTCTGTGCCATGTGGATTCTCCTAGCGAGAGTGTGGTCATCGCGCCTGGCCGGCGCTGCCACGAATGAGAGTTCTGTGGTGGATGCCTCGGGGCGAGGTATCCGCGCGGGTCTGTTTCCTGGTCTCGATACGCTTCGCTACTCGACCAGCGGAAACTCGACCAGCGGGCAGCCTTATTCGACCGTGATGCCCATCGAGCGGGCGGTGCCCGCGATGATCTTCGACGCGGCGTCGATGTCGTTCGCGTTGAGGTCGGCCATCTTCTGCTCGGCGATCTGGCGCACCTGGTCGTTCGAGATCTTGCCGACCTTGGTGGTGTGCGGGACGCCCGAGCCCTTGGCGACGCCGGCGGCCTTCTTGATGAGCTCGGCGGCGGGCGGGGTCTTCAGGATGAAGGTGAACGAGCGGTCTTCGTAGACCGTGATCTCGACGGGGATCACATTGCCGCGCTGCGACTCGGTCGCCGCGTTGTAGGCCTTGCAGAACTCCATGATGTTCACGCCGTGCTGACCAAGCGCCGGACCGATGGGCGGTGCGGGGTTGGCGGCGCCGGCGTTGATCTGAAGCTTGATCAGACCAGTGACCTTCTTCTTCGGTGCCATGATTTCTCTCTTTCTGTTCGAACGCCCCTGACGGGGCACTCTCCCGACGGCCCGGCGGTTCCGGGGCGCGGTGATTGCGGTGCGCGAGCGCACAACCTGTCTATGGTAACGGATGTCTCGTGGGTCGAGTAGCGCGCGAGGAACGAGCACGCGTATCGAGACCCGGTGACCCGGTCTCGATACGCTGCGCTACTCGACCAACGAAGAGAACTACAGCTTGGTGACCTGGTCGAAGCTGAGCTCGACCGGGGTCTCGCGCTCGAAGAGCGAGACGAGCACGGTGAGCTTGCCGCTCTCGGGCTTGATCTCGTTGATCGTGCCGGGCAGACCCGCGAACGAGCCGTCCTTGATGGTGATGGTCTCGCCGATCTCGAAGTCGACCTCGGCCGGGACCACGCGGGCTGCGCCGGCCGCACCGGCGGTCGCCTTGGCACCGGTCTTGGCCGCGGGGACGTCCTTCGGCTCGACGAGGCTCTTCAGCATGCCGAACGCCTCTTCGAAGCGCAGCGGCGTCGGGTTGTGCGCGTTGCCGACGAAGCCCGTGACACCCGGCGTGTGCCGGATGACCGACCAGCTCTCTTCGTTGAGCTCCATGCGCACCAGCACGTAGCCGGGGATGCGCACGCGCGTGACCATCTTGCGCTGGCCGTTCTTGATCTCGACCACATCTTCCATCGGCACTTCGACCTGGTAGATGTAGTCGGCCATCGCCATCGACTCACGCCGCTGCTCGATGTTGGCCTTCACGCGACGCTCGAAGCCCGCGTAGGAGTGGATGACGTACCACTTGCCCGGCAGGAACCGCAGCTCGGCCCGGAACTCCTCGTACGGGTCGGCCTCCTCGGCCAGCTCTTCCTCTTCTTCCACGGCCTCGACGGCCGCCTCGGCCTCTTCGGCCGAGTCGATCTCGAGGGCGTCGTCGACGACCGCGTCGGCCTCGGGGTCGGCGGCCTCGGCCATCGCGTCGAGCACGGCGTCGAGGTCGACGTCGTTGCCCTCGTCGTCGACCACGTGAACGGCGCGCTGCTCGGCGGGGTCGACCGACTCCTCGTCGTGCTCGGAGGTCGAACCCTCCTGGACCTCGTCGACCTCCGACGACTGCTCGGCGGCAGTCGCCCAGTCGACGTCGTCGCGCTCGTACTTCGTCACGTTGTGATCCTTCTCTCTGCCCGGTTGCAGACCCCGGGGCTCTGCTTCGGTGCCGAGGGCCTGATCAGACGCCCGGCTGCCCGAAGACGTACAGCACCAGCAAGCCGAACAACTGGTCCAGCCCGTACACGATCGCCATCATGATGATGACGAAGATGAGCACCACGATCGTGAAGCTGACCAGCTCACGACGGGTCGGCGTGACGACCTTCTTCAGCTCGCCGAAGACCTGCCGGATGAACAGCGCGATCCGAGCAAACGGGTTGCGCCGCGCCGCGCGCTCGCGCTTCGCGTTCGCGACGACGTCCTCACTGGGTTCGTCGATGATCTTCCGGGCCACTCGTATCCCTTTCGTGGGCCGGCAATGCCTGCCGGCTCGCAGGGCGGACAGGACTCGAACCTGCAACCTGCGGTTTTGGAGACCGCTGCTCTACCAATTGAGCCACCGCCCTTCGAAGACTGGCGTCTTCGTCGGAGTCGCGACCCTCGGCCGCACTCGCCCAGCACCATCAAAAACGGGCATGGAAAAGTTTGGCCGACTTCCGCAACCTCAGCAAGTGTAGGCGACGCGGAGCGCGCCGCCAAACCCGGTATGCCAGACGGGCGCCGACACCCGGGCATCCGCACCGTAGGCTGGTCGGGTGACCAGCCGCGCCCGTCTCTCCGCCAGAATCGCCGCCATAGCCGAGTCCGCCACGCTCAAGGTCGACGCGAAAGCGAAGGCCCTGCAAGCCGAGGGCCGCCCCATCATCTCGTACGCGGCCGGCGAGCCCGACTTCGCCACGCCCGAGCACATCGTCGAGGCCGCGCTCGCGGCGACGCGCGACCCCAAGAACTACCGGTACACGCCCGCCGCGGGCCTTCCCGAGCTCCGCGAGGCGGTCGCCGCGAAGACGCGACGCGACTCGGGCATCGACGTTGCGGCGAGCCAGGTCGTCGTGACCAACGGCGGCAAGCAGGCCGTCTACCAGGCCTTCCAGGTGCTGCTCGACGAGGGCGACGAGGTGCTCGTGCCCACACCGTACTGGACCACCTACCCCGAGGCGATCAAGCTCGCGGGCGGGCGCCAGGTCGACGTCTTCGCGGGCGCCGACCAGGGCTACCTCGTGACGGTCGACCAGCTCGAGGCCGCGCGCACCGACCGCACCAAGGTGCTGCTCTTCGTCTCGCCGTCGAACCCGACCGGCGCGGTCTACCCGCCCGAGCAGGTGAAGGCGATCGGCGAGTGGGCGCTCGAGCACGGCATCTGGGTGATCTCCGACGAGATCTACCAGAACCTCACGTACGCCGACGACGCCGACGGCACGCCGCCGCGTGCGGTGTCGGTGGTCGAGGCCGTCCCCGGTCTCGCGGACCAGACGATCCTCGTGAACGGCGTCGCGAAAACCTACGCGATGACGGGCTGGCGGCTCGGCTGGATGGTCGGCCCCGCCGACGTGATCAAGGGCGCCGCCAACCTGCAGTCGCATCTCTCGTCGAACGTCTCGAACATCTCGCAGCGGGCGGCGATCGCCGCCCTGACCGGCCCGCAGGACGAGGTCGAGGCCATGCGACGGGCGTTCGACCGGCGCCGTCGCACGATCGTGGCCGAGCTGTCGAAGATCGACGGGGTCGCGGTCCCGGTCCCGCAGGGCGCGTTCTACGTGTACCCCGACGTCACCGGGCTGCTCGGCCGCGACTGGAACGGCGTGACGCCGACGACTTCGCTCGAGCTCGCCGACCTCATGCTCGAGCAGGCGGACGTCGCAGCGGTTCCCGGCGAGGCGTTCGGCCCGAGCGGCTACCTGCGGTTCAGCTACGCGCTCGGCGACGCGCCGCTGCTCGAGGGCATCCAGCGACTGCAGCGCCTCTTCGGCTGAGACGGCGAAGGCCCGCCGATCCAGCGGATCGTGCGGGCCTTGCGTCGCAACGAGGCGTCAGTCCTTGAAGGCGTCCTTGACGTCTTCGCCGGCGTTCTTGAGGTCCGCCTTGGCCTGGTCCATCTTGCCTTCGGCCTCGAGGCGCTCGTTGTCGGTCACCTTGCCGGCGGCCTCTTTGGTCTTGCCCTTGAGGTCCTCGGCCGTGTTCTTGATGCGATCGTCGGCACCCATGTGGGACTCCTCTCCTCGGCGGGTTCTCCGCTTGTGGTTCCATCCAACGCGCATGAGCGAGCCTGCGAAAGGGCTTGAACACTCAGGCGGTCGGCGCTAGCCGAGCGCGTCCAGCGTGCTGCGGGCCGCCGCGACGACGGCGTCGGCGATGCCGTCGAGCAGCGGTGACCTGAGGTTCCACTGCTGCCAGTACAGGGGCACGTCGAACGGCGGCCCGCCGAGCGGCACGAGCGCGCCCGACGCGAGCTCGTCGACGGACTGGAAGCTCGGCAGCATGCCCCAGCCGAGGCCGAGCTTCACCGCGACGGCGAAGTCGTTCGAGGCCGGAACGTAGTGCCGCGGAGCATCCGCGGGATCGGCGCCGACGGCGCGTGCGTACGCGGCCTGCAGGTTGTCGCGCCGGTCGAAGTCGACGACCGGCGCCCGGCCCAGCGCCTCGGGGGTCACGCCGTCTGGGAACCAGCGGGTCGCGAACGCGGGCGTCGCGACGGCACGGTATCGCATCGCGCCGAGCGGGCGCACGACGCATCCGGCGACGGGCGTCGACTGCGACGTGATCGCGGCCATCACGGTGCCCGATTCGAGCAGCTCGGTCGTGAAGTCCTGGTCGTCGCGATACAGGTCGAAGACGACCGGATGCCTCGCGGCGACGTCGGCGAGCGGAGGCAGAATCCACGTGCCGAGGCTGTCGGCGTTCACGGCGAGCGGGATCGAGATCGGATGCTCCGGGGCCGCGTCGAGTCCGAAACCGGCGAGTGCCTCGTGCTCGAGCAGATCGAGCTGGCGGGCGAGTCGTACGATCGCGGCGCCGGCCTCGGTCGGCCGGACGGGCTTGCTGCGCGCGAGGAGCACGCGGCCGAGCTGCTGCTCGAGCGCCTTGACGCGCTGCGACACGGCGGAGGGCGTGATCGCGAGCGTGCGAGCGGCCGCGTCGAACGTGCCCTCGGCGACGACGACGGCGAGGGTGCGGGCCAGGTCGAGCGGGATTCTCATCTGAAGCCATGCTAATGGTCCTGAAGAATCATGAACTGGACTTCATATGAGTCGATGCCTAGCGTCGATGCCGTGGATCTCTCGACCTTCGCCGCCGGACTCGGACTCGGCCTGTCGCTCATCATCGCGATCGGAGCGCAGAACCTGTTCGTGCTGCGGCAGGGCATCCGGCGCGAGCACGTGCTCGCGGTCGCGCTGACCTGTGCGATCTCCGATCTCGTGCTCATCCTCGTCGGGGTCTCTGGTGTCGGCGCGGTGCTCGCGGCCGTGCCCTGGCTCATCGACGTCGTGCGCTGGGCCGGCGCCGCGTTCCTCGTCGCGTACGGGCTGCTCGCCGCGAAGCGCGCGTGGCGTCCGTCGGGTGCGACGCTCGAGGTGGACGGGACCACCGACCCCGAGGCATCCGCCGGCCGTGAGGCACGCGCCGGCACCGAGGCATCCGCCCGCCCGAGCGCGACCACCGGCACGCCCGCGACCGTCGCGGTCGCCCCACGACGCGGGACCCTGGCCGCGACCCTCGCGACCTGCCTCGCCCTCACCTGGCTCAACCCGCACGTCTACCTGGACACCGTGTTCCTGCTCGGCACCGTGGCGAACACGCACGGCGACGGCCGGTGGGTCTTCGCCGCGGGTGCGAGCCTCGGCAGCCTCGCCTGGTTCCTCGGGCTCGCCTACGGCGCGAGGCTGCTCGGCGGCGTGCTCGCGAGCCCGCGCGCGTGGCGCATCCTCGACGCCGTCATCGCCGTGGTGATGATCGCGCTCGGCGTCTCGCTCGTGGTCCCCCACTGACTCCCTCCTCCGGGAGCGGGGTCGCAAATGGTCGCTTGCAGCGCCACCGGGCGACCATTCGCGACCCCGCACAGACACGCCGCGGGTGGCGGAGGCGAATGGCATCCGCCGATCGGGGGATGCGAGAAACCAGCCGGTCGGCGGCTGCCGCCGGAGGCGGCGGTGCGGGAGGCTCTGGGTATGCAACGAACAGACTCCGACTCCGCGGTCCACATGCGCGGGCTGCGCAAGGTGTACGGCGCCTCCGCCGCCGGCGCCTTCGCCGCGGTCGACGGCATCGACCTCGACATCGCGCATGGCGAGACCTTCGCCCTGCTCGGGCCGAACGGCGCGGGCAAGTCCACGACCGTCGAGATCCTCGAGGGCTACCGCAGCCGCACGAGCGGCGAGGTGTCCGTGCTCGGCGTCGACCCCGCGCACGGCGGCCTCGACTGGAAGGCGCGGCTCGGCATCGTGCTGCAGTCGACCGCGGAGACGCCCCAGTTCACGGTCCGCGAGCAGCTGCGGCACTTCGCGGGCTTCTACCCGAACTCGCGCGACGTCGACGAGGTGATCTCGGCCGTCGGCCTCGACCAGAAGGCCGGCACCCGCATCAGCAAGCTCTCGGGCGGCCAGAAGCGGCGTGTCGACGTCGCGCTCGGCATCATCGGCCGGCCCGAGCTGCTCTTCCTCGACGAGCCCACGACCGGGTTCGACCCCGAGGCGCGACGCGAGTTCTGGGAGCTCATCCGCGGCCTCAAGGCCGAGGGCACGACGATCATCCTCACCACGCACTACCTCGACGAGGCCGCCCAGCTGGGCGACCGCGGCGGTGTGATCATCGGCGGCAAGCTCGTCGAGGTCGGCGCCATCCACGAGCTCGGCGGGGCCGAGGCCCGCGTGCCGATCGTGCGCTGGCGCGATCGCGACGGGTCGCTGCGCGAGCAGCGCACCGAGGCCCCCGCGCAGCTCGTGGCCTCCCTCGCCGCCGGGGGCGAGCCCCCGGAGCTCGAGATTGTGCGGCCCAGCCTCGAAGACATCTATCTCGAACTCGTGCGCGGTGCGGACGCCGCAGCACCCACCCAGGAGGAGGCGCTCGCATGAGCCTCATCACCGTCGGCGCCTCGCGCATCGGCTACGAGACGAAGGGGTATTTCCGTTCGCTCGACACCGTCTTCTTCACGTTCCTGTTCCCCGTCATCATGCTCGCCATCTTCACGGCGGCGTTCAGCTCGCAGGGCGACATCACGCCGGGTCCAGGCGCTGCGGGGGTGAGCTTCGGCGCGTACTACCTGCCAGGCCTCCTCGCCGCGGGCATCCTGCTCTCGGGCGTGCAGAACCTCGCGGTCGACATCGCCATGGAGAAGAGCGACGGCACCCTGAAGCGGCTCGGCGGCACGCCGCTGTCACCCGTGTCGTACTTCCTCGGCAAGATCGGCCAGGTCTTCGTGACGGGGACCCTGCAGGCCGCGCTGCTGCTCGTCGTCGCGGTGTTCGCGTTCGGCATCGCGCTGCCGACTGAGCCCGCGAAGTGGGCGACGTTCGCGTGGGTGTTCGTGCTCGGCATCGTCACCTCGGCGCTGCTCGGCATCGCGCTCTCGGCGCTGCCGCGCAGCGGCAGGTCGGCAACCGCGGTCGTCGTGCCGATCCTGCTCGTGCTGCAGTTCATCTCGGGCGTGTACCTCCAGTTCACGGCGCTGCCCGAGTGGATGCAGAACATCGCGAGCCTCTTCCCGCTCAAGTGGATGGCGCAGGGCATGCGTGCCGTGTTCCTCCCCGAGGACTTCGCCGCGGCCGAGCAGCACGGCGCCTGGGACCTCGGCTGGGTCGCGGTGTGGCTCGTCGTCTGGCTCATCGTCGGGCTCGTCGTCAGCCGGCTCACGTTCCGCTGGATCCGGCGCGACGCGTGATGAGCGGATGCCTCGGGCGGGCGGATGCCTCGGGCGGGCCGACGGCCCGCTGGAGGCATCCGGCCCGTTCGCAGCAACCGGCCCGTTCGCAGCAACCGGCGCGTGAGAGCATGACGACATGGTGAACCGCCGCTGGTGGGATCTCGCGGTCCTCGCGATGGTGGCCGTCATCGTGTTCATCACGGCACGCGAGCCGCCGTACGGCCCGAGCGAATGGCTCGCCTGGGGCGCGCTCGCCGCGTTCGTGCTGTTCTACCTCGCGTATGCGCGCGCCCGCATCGGCGTCGAGCGGCTCTCCCACCTCGTGATCGTCACCGTCGCGTGCAGCGTGATCCTCGCGGTCGGCTGCATCGGCGACGCGTCGTTCGCCAGCACGCAAGCCCTGATCTACCCGCTCGTCTGGATCTCGTCCCCGACGAAGCGGAGCGCGATCCTTGCGAACCTCGCACTCGGCGTGAGCCTGGTGATCGGCTACGTCGTCCACTTCGGCCCGAGCGGGCTCCTGCCGGGGCTCTCCATCGCGGCGCTCTCCGTGGGCTTCAGCATCGCGTTCGGACTGTGGATCTGGAGCATCGCCCAACACGGCGAGGAACGCGGCCGACTGCTCGACGAGCTGCAGGCCGCCCAGGGTGAGCTCGCGGCCATGCACCGCGACGCGGGCGTCACCGACGAGCGGGCGCGGCTCGCACGCGAGATCCACGACACCATCGCGCAGAGTCTCACTGGGCTCGTCATGGTGGCCCAGCGCACCGGGAACCGGCTCGCGGCCGTCGACGGCGAAGCCGCACGCGCCGCGCGCGACGACATCGTGCTCATGGAGGAGATGGCGCGCGAAGCGCTCACCGAGGCGCGCGGACTCGTCGCCGCGCTCACCCCCGTCGCGGTCGACACCACGCTCGCCGACGCGCTCAGGCGGCTCGCGACCTCGTTCGAACGCGAGACCGGGGTCCGCGTGCAGGTCGCCGCCGACGCGACCGGGCTCGACCGCGAGCTCGAGGTCGTGCTGCTCCGCACCGCGCAGGAAGGACTCGCGAACGTGCGCAAGCACGCGGGCGCCCGGAGCGCGTGGGTCACGGTCGCGGGCGCCGGCGGCGTCGTGCGGCTCTCCGTGCGCGACGACGGCGTCGGCCCCGGCCCGAACGCCGGGGCGCACGGATTCGGGCTCGCCGGCATGCGCGACCGCGTCGCCCTCGTCGGCGGCCGGGTCGTGTTCGGACCGGCCCCGCTCGGCGGGGCGCTGCTCGAGGTCGAGGTGCCCGTGCCCGGCCTCGCGGACGCCGAGGCGTCCGAGGCCTCCGGAGCCTCCGGAGCTCGTTCCTCGCCCGGGGCCTCCGTGCCGGAAACGTCCGTGCCCGAGGCATCCGTCGCCGCACCCGACCCGATCGACCCCGAAGGAGGCCGCGCATGACGGCACCGGTCCGCGTCGTCGTGGCCGACGACCACCCGATCGTCCGTGCGGGCATCGTCGGGCTCCTCGAGACCGCCGACGGCATCGAGGTCGTCGGCGAGGCCGCCGACGGCGCAGAGGCGGTCGCCGTCGCCGAGGCCACGCGGCCGGACCTCGTGCTCATGGACCTGCGCATGCCCGTGCTCGGCGGTGCCGCGGCGACCGAACGCATCGTGGCCGCAGAGGGCGGCACGCGGGTGCTCGTGCTCACGACGTACGACACCGACGAGGATCTGCTGCCCGCGATCGAGGCCGGCGCGAGCGGCTACCTGCTGAAGGCCGCACCGCAGGAGGAGATCCTGGCCGGCGTGCGGGCCGTCGCCGCGGGCGAGACCGTGCTGGCGCCGTCGATCGCGGCGAAGCTCGTGCGCCGGGTTCGCGGCGAGACATCCGTGCCCGTTGCGTCGCTGTCACCGCGCGAACTGGAGGTGCTGCGCCTCGTCGCCGCCGGCCGCTCCAACCCCGAGATCGCGCGCGACCTGCACATCGGCGAGGCCACGGTGAAGACCCACCTCGGCCACGTGTTCGAGAAGCTCGACGTCGGCGACCGCACGCGCGCCGTCACCCGCGCCATGGAGCTCCGCCTGCTCTGACCCCGGCATCATCCGGCAGTTCGGAGACCTCGGGCCGGCTATGCGGTCGTTCGTCGCACTCGCATCCCTGATGGGACAGCGGCCGAAAAGTGGGTTGGAACACATGCAGGGACGAGTTCCAACCCACTTTTCCACTTCCAACGTGAAGCCTGGGCGGGCCTACGCTGGGCACGTGGCATCCGGAGCGCGTGTCGCCGCACAGCGTGTGCGGCTGCTTCCCGCGTGGGTGCGGCGCGTCGACGCACGGGCCGCACGTGCGGTGAACGGCCGCACGACGCATCCGCTCGCCGACCGGTTCTGGTCGCGGATCACGGGATTCGCCGATCGCGGCGTGCTCTGGTGGACGCTCGCGGGCGTGCTCGCCGTGACCGGCCGTCGACGGGCCGCCGCGCGCGGGGTGCTCTCGCTGCTCGCCGCGAGCATCGTCGCGAACCTCATCGCGAAGCGGCTCTTCGGGGGCGACCGGCCGATCCTCGAGGAGGTGCCGATCGGACGCCGGCTGCCGAGGCAGCCGAGCACGCCGGCCTTCCCCTCAGGGCATTCGGCGAGCGCGGCCGCGTTCGCGGTCGGCGTCGCGGCCGAGGACCCGAAGCTCGGTGCGGCGATCGCGCCTCTTGCACTGGGCGTCGGCTACTCACGGCTGCACGTGGGTGCGCACTGGCTGTCGGATGTCGCGGGCGGGCTCGCCCTCGGAGCCGCCGTGGCCGGGGCGGGCGCTGCCCTCGTGCGGTGGCGTCGCCGGCCCGACGAAGCCCCCGCCGGTGCAGACCGGCGGCTCCCGGCGTCTCCGGACGGGGACGGTGTGTTCGTCGTCGTGAACCCGTCGTCGGGGACGAGCGTGGTGCGGGCGGATCCGGTCCGCACGCTCGAGGCCCGGCTCCCCCGCGCCGAGCTGCACGTCCTCGCCGACGGCGAGGACCCCGCCGACGTGGCCCGGCGCGCGATCGCCCGGCCGAATCCGCCGCGCGTGCTCGGGGTGTGCGGCGGCGACGGCTCCGTCGCGGCGGTCGCGCACGTCGCGCGCGAGGCCGCGCTGCCGCTGCTCGTCGTCCCCGGCGGCACGTTCAACCATTTCGCGCGCACCGCGGGCGCGGCATCCGTCGACCTCGCGATCGACGCACTGCAGCACGGCGAGGGCGTGCGCGTCGATGTCGGCGAGCTGGAGTTCGACGAGCAGCCGCCGCTCACCGTGCTGAACACGGCGTCGGTCGGCGTGTACCCCGACTTCGTGGTCGAACGCGAGGGGCTGCAGCCGCGGCTCGGCAAGTGGGTCGCGGCGGTCGTGGCCGCGGGCCGGGTGCTGCGCAAGGCGGAGCCGGTCGAGGTCGAGCGCGACGGCCGGCGCCTCGACGTCTGGACGATGTACGTCGGCGTCGGCGCGAACGACTCGGGCATCGTCGCGCCGTTGCAGCGCCGGCGGCTCGACGACGGCGTGCTCGACGTGCGGATCCTGCGCGCCGGATCGCGGCCGCGCGCCGCGGCCTCGCTCGCGTTCGGGCGGCGCACGTCGGCGGTGTTCCGGCGGCTGAGGCTGCTGCCCGACCGGGTCGACTCGTTCACGACCGAGGCGATCGAGGTCGTCGTGCGCCCGCGCCAGGGCCAGCCCCCGGGGTTCGCACACGACGGTGAGGTCGCACTCGACGAACCGCAGCGGGCCGACGAGGCGAGCCCCGCCCCGGGCTACCGCACACGCATCCGAGTCGTCCCGGCTGCCCTCGACGTCTACCGTCCGGCGGCCCCCTCCCCGCTGGTCGAGTGAGCTACGCGCCAGCGAGCGCATCGAGACCCGGTGGGCGGCTCTCGAGGGCGGGTCACCGGGGTCTCGATACGCGTGCTCGTCCCTCGCTCGCTACTCGACCAACGGGGGGCGTGCTCGTCCCTCGCTCGCTGCTCGACCAGCGGGGCGGAGCGCGGCCGACTAGAGCTCGAGGTTCAGCAGCACCGGCTCGGGGTGCAGCACGATGCCGTACTCGGCCTGCACGCGCTGCTGCACGAACCGGGCGAGCTGGGCGACGTCCGATGCGGTCGCGTGGCCGCGGTTGGTGAGCGCGAGCGTGTGCTTCGACGAGATCGCGGCCCCCGAGCCGGGGATCGCGAAACCGCGCCGGATGCCCGACCGCTCGATGAGCCACGCCGCGGAGAGCTTCACGAGTGGCTCCTCGGGCGTGATCGCGGCCTGCCGTTCGGCGTCCTCGAGTGCGGCCTGGTGCGCGAGGAACGCGTCGAGCGGGCTCTGGCTGGCCAGGTTCGCGAGCGGCGTGACCTCGTCGGGCTGCTCGGGGGCGAGATACCACTTGGGTGCATCGCCCGGCAGCGTGCGCGCCACCCGCTCGGTGACGATCGGGTTCGTGAAGAACGAGCCGGCGCTCACCGAGTCGGGGTCGTCGGGGTCGAGCACCATGCCTTTGGCCCGGCGCAGCGCGAGCACGGCGTCGCGCACGCGCACGACGGGCACACGGTCGCCGAGCTGGACGCCGAGCGCGTCGGCGAGCTGCCGGTAGGCGATGGGCGAGCCGATCGCCTCGCCCAGCACGGCCCGCTCGGCGGCCGTGTCGTGCAGTTCGAGCTCGACCGCGACGACGATGCCGGCGAGCCCGCGCTTCAGCACCGACGTGCGGTAGCCGAGCTCCAGCTCGTCGGCGGTCATTCGCCGCGGCTCGCGTGCGCCCTCGTCGAGGAACTCGATCGCGACGAGCACGTCGGAGAGCTCCTGCCCGTAGGCGCCGATGTTCTGCACGGGTGACGCGCCCACGGCGCCCGGGATACCCGAGAGCGCCTCAAGCCCCGAGTACCCGTGCTCGACGGTCCAGGCGACGAGGTCGTCCCAGTTCTCCCCGGCCTGCACGCGCAGGCGCACGGCTCCGTCCGGAGCATCCGGCAGCACCTCGATGCCGCGCGTGGCGACGCGGATGACCGTGCCGTCGAAGCCCTCGTCGCCGACCAGCAGGTTGGAGCCGCCGCCGACGACGACCCAGTCGTCGCGCGCGTCCCACGCCTCGACCGCGAGGTCGACGAGCTCGTGCGGTGCGGTCGCGGTGACGAGCCGGCCGATGGGGCCGCCGACGCGCAGCGTCGTCAGGTCGGCGAAACGGATGCCTCGGCCCGCGGCCGTCTCGGAATCCATCAGAGCTGCACGCGCACCTGGGCTTTGCCGAGCACGGTCTCTTCCCGGAACTTCACGGTGAGATCGACGCGCGCGACCCGGGCCTCGGCGTCGAGCTGGCCGATCTTCGCGATGACCGTGACGACCGCGCCGAGCTCGGCGTCGACCGCGACGGGCCGGGTGAACCGGGTCTGGTAGTCGAGGATCCGCCCGGGGTCGACGGCCCAGTCGACGACCGGCTGCACGGCGAGCCCCATGGTCAGCATGCCGTGGGCGAGGACGCCGGGCAGGCCGACGGCGCGCGCGACGTCATCGCGGTAGTGGATCGGGTTGAAGTCGCCCGATGCGCCCGCGTAGCGCACGAGCGAGTCGCGTGCGACGGCGAAGACGCGCTCGTCGACGACGTCGCCGACGGTGAGCGAGTCGAACTCGGGGATCTGGATCGTCGTGGTCATCAGTCGTCTCCTCGCACGACGAGGGTCGAGATCGCCGTGACGACGTGCTCGCCCGAGGCATCCGTGATGTGCGTGTCGGCGCTGACGATCGAGTGACCGCCGAGCGTCTTCACGCTCGACACCGTCAGCGTCGCGGTCAGCTCGTCGCCGGCCACGATGGGGCGGGTCGTCACGAAGCGCTGGTCGCCGTGCACGACACGGGAGAAGTCGATGCCGGTGCCGGGCTCGGCGAGCAGCGTGGCGAGCGCGCGCTCCTGCACGACGACCGCGAACGTGGGCGGGGCGACGATGTCGGCGTAGCCGAGCGCCTGCGCGGCCTCGACGTCGCGGTTCGCGGGATTCGTCGCGAAGACCGCGTCCGCGAACTCGCGCACCTTCTCACGACCGACGAGATACGGCTCGGTCGGCGGGAACGTCCGCCCCTGGAGCTCGGGGTTCACTGGCACCCCGACAGACTACCGGGCGGCGCGGTGATGAGGGCTTGCCACATCTAGCTAATGGCATTAGCCTATGGGCTATGGATACACAAGACACCGAGCCGGTGAGGTTCCTCGACCGTTCCGGCGGCCGCGTCTCCTACACCCTGCACGGCACGGGGCCCCTGGTCGTCCTCGTGCCCGGCATGGGCGACCTGCGCGCGGTGAACCGCGAGCTCGTCGGCCCACTCGTCGACGCGGGCCACCGCGTCGCGGCCACCGACCTCCGCGGCATGGGCGACGGCGGCACGGGCTTCGCCGAGTTCGGGGATGCCGCGACCGCGGGCGACATGACGGCGCTGATCCGTGAACTCGGCGGCCCGGCCGTGCTCGTCGGCAACTCGATGGGCGCCGCCGCGTCCGCGATCGTCGCGGCCGACACCCCCGAGCTCGTCGCCGGCCTCGTCGGCGTCGGCCCGATCCTGCGCAACCCGCCGACCTCCGGCCTCATGCGCGCGGTCACGCCGCTGCTCTTCAGGGGCGCGCTCGCACGACCCTGGGGCGCCAGGTTCTGGGGCGGCTTCTACCGCTCGCTCAACCGCGGCGCGACCGCGCCCTGGCTCGACGAGCACGTCGCCGCGATCGTCGCGAACCTGCGCGAGCCCGGGCGGCTTCGCGATTTCCGCCGGCTCGCGCTGACCCTCGACCACGATGTCGCCACGCGACGCCTGCCCGAGATCCAGGCGCCCATGCTGCACCTCGTCGGCACGCTCGACCCCGACTACCGCGACCCCGCCGCCGAGGCGGCGTGGCTGCGTTCGCTCGGCGCCGAGGTGCATGAGCTGGACGAGACCGGCCACTATCCGCAGGCGCAGCGACCCGAGCGGGTCGTGCCCATCACGCTCGGCTTCCTGAAGCGGCTGCGCGCGGGCGACGACTGGCGGATGCCTCGTGCCTAGAGCGGGTCTCACCCGGCAGGCCGTCGTGGCCGCTGCACTCGACCTCGTCGACGCGGGCGGCCCGACCGGGTTCGAACGCCTCACCCTCGCGGCCGTCGCCGAGCGCGTCGGCGTCGCCGTGCCGAGCCTCTACAAGCACGTCGGCGGGCTCGACGACCTGCGCCGCGGCGTCGCCCTCGAGGCGGTGCTCGCACTCCGCGGCGTCATCACCGAGGAGGCCGTCGGCCGCGCCGGTGCCGAGGCGCTGCGCGCGGTCGCGCGAGGCATCCGCTCGTTCGCGACCGAGCATCCCGGCCGGTACGCGGCGGTCCAGGTGACGCCCGCGCTCGGCGCCGACGACCGGCTCACGGAGGCGGCGGCGAGCACGGTCGAGGCGATCGCCGCGGTGCTGCGCGGTTTCGAGCTGCCCGACGCGCGCACGGTCGACGCCGTGCGGCTCGTGCGCTCGGCCGTGCACGGCTTCGTGACGCTCGAGCAGGGCGGCGGGTTCGGGCTCCCCGACGACCTCGACCGCAGTTTCGACGTGCTCGTCGACGCGACCGTCGCGGGCGTCGAGCGCCTCGCCGCCTGATCCGGCGCGCCTCCCTCATCGAACGGTCGCAGATGGTGGGTGCGCGCCGATCACACCCGCCATCTGCGACCGTTCGATGGGGTGATGTCGGGTGCTGAGTCGCGCCGACGAGCGTCAGAGCAGGCGGCGGGCCGTGGCCCACGCGGTCAGCTCGTGCCTGGACGAGAGCTGGAGCTTGCGCAGCACGCTCGACACGTGCGTCTCGACCGTCTTCACCGAGATGAACAGCGTCGCCGCGACCTCCTTGTAGGCGTAGCCGCGCGCGATGAGCCGCATGACCTCCTGCTCGCGCGTCGAGAGCCGGTCGAGCTCGTCGGCCGCGACCGCGGTCTCACCGACGGCCGCGCCGAACGCGTCGAGCACGAACCCCGCGAGCCGCGGCGAGAACACCGCATCCCCGCCCGCGACCGCGACGACCGCCTCGCTCACCTCGGCACCCGACGTGCCCTTCGTGATGTAGCCGCGCGCACCGGCACGGATCACGCCCACGACGTCCTCGGCCTTGTCGGACACGCTCAGCGCGAGGAACCGCGTCGCGGGCACCTCGGCGGCCACCCGCCGCAGCACCTCGGCGCCGCCCGAGATCGACGGGTCGGCGCCGCCCGGCAGGTGCACGTCGAGCAGCACCACCTCGGGGCGCTGCGCGGCGATGACGTCGACGGCCGACCCGACATCGGCGGCCTCGCCGACCACGACGATCGACGGATCGAGGTCCGCACGCAACCCCGAACGGAAGATCGAGTGGTCGTCCACGACCACCACCCGGAGCGGCGCCCGCCCCGAGGCATCCGCCCGCCCCGAGGCATCCGCCCGACCCGGGTCGCCCGCCGTCCCAGCCACCGGCTCATCCGCCACGCGGCACCTCCGTCTCGAATCGCAGATGGACCTCGGTGCCGACGCCGCCCGCACCGCGGCGCACCGTCGCCGAACCGCCCGCCCGGCGCATCCGCCCGATGATCGACTCGCGCACGCCCAGCCGGTCGGCGGGCGCCGCCGCCGGGTCGAAGCCCGGCCCGCGGTCGCGCACGTACACGTCGACCGTGTTCGGCGAGCCCTCGAGGTAGACCGAGACCTCGCCGCCCGTGTGCCTCGCCGCGTTCAGCATCGCCTCGCGGGTCGCCGCGGCGAGCTCGCCGCTCGCGCGCTCCTCGGACATGCCGACCGCGACGACGTCGATGCGCACGGGATAGTCGAGCTCGAGCGCCGCCGCGAAGTCGCGCAGATCGCTCGCGAGATCGCTGTCGGCCGGGGCGTCGCCCTCGTAGAGCCAGCTGCGCAGCTCGCGCTCCTGCGCGCGGGCCAGCCGGCCGGCCTCGCTCGACGCCCCCGCGCGGTTCTGGATGAGCGCGAGGGTCTGCAGCACCGAGTCGTGCAGGTGCGCCGCCATCTCGCTGCGCTGCTCGTCGCGGATCCGGCGGACCCGCTCGCCGTTGAGATCGCGCCACAGCGCCACGAGCGTCGGCGAGTAGACGAGCGCGATGCCGATGAGCGCCGCGAGCGCGAACGCGAGTGCGAGCACCGGCCACGCGCGTGCCGCCGGCCCCAGCACGAGCACGATCGCGAGCACCGCGAGCGCGGCCGTGAGCAGGACCCGGACGACGAGCTCGCTGCGGCGCCCGCGCAGCGGGTCGGGGCGGTCGATGAAGCTCACCCAGCAGGCCGCGGCGATCGCCAGCACGATCCCGAGCATGGCCGGGGCGAGCCAGCCGGGCGAGCCGACGGCGGCCGCGTCGAACGATCCGTCGCCCGGCTGGACGCCGGCGGGCGTGCCGCCCGCGAGCGCGACGGCGATGAGGATGAACAGGACGGCCGCGCCGGTGAGCAGCGCCGCGACGGGCGCGCGGCGCACGATGCGCTCGGCGGCCGCGGGCGATTCGGCGGAGGGGCCGGCAGCGGCGGAGCGATCCGCGGCGCCCGATGCCGCGACGCCCGGCCCCGCGGCGGACGCGACAGCTCCCGGCGCCCACGGCGCGAACGCCCAGAGCCACGCGTACAGCAGCACGCCCGCCCCGCCGAGGAGCGTCGCGACCACGAACCCGAGTCGCACGACCCACACGGGCCAGCCCAGGTGGTCGGCGAGCCCGCCGGCCACGCCGGCGACGAGGCAGTCGCGGCGGCGCACGAGCACGCGGGGCACCGGCGCGGGCGCGGGCGCCGGCGACGGTGCTGCTGCCGCGGTCATGCTCCGATCCAAGCAGATCGCGCGGGGCCCCGAGCCGCGCGGTCCGGGGAATCAGGGTCGGCTCAGGGTGCTCCCCCATGGCGACGCACCCCCGGGCCGCGCCACGATCGAAGCATGGCAACGACTTCGACCCCGCCCGGAACCGGGGAACCGCCTGCACCGCAGGCCCCTCCGCCCGCGACCGGCTCGGGATTCTTCGGCTGGCTTCGATCGCTCGGCGTGCCGCGCCTTCCCGGCTGGATCGGCGGCGTGGCCGCGGGCATCGCCGCGCGGCTGAACATCGATCCGATCATCGTGCGCGGCGTCCTGGTCGTGTTCGCCCTGTTCGGTGCGCCCGCGTTCCTGCTCTACGGCGCCGCGTGGCTGCTGCTGCCTGACGCGTCCGGCCGGATCCACCTCGAGCGGCTGTTCGCCGGAGTGTGGGATCGGGCGCTCGTCGGCATCGCGCTGTTCCTGCTGGTCGGGTTGTTCCCGCTCGCGTTCGGCGGGCCGTCGATCGTGGGCGGCGTGTGGAACTCGTTCGACGGCGACTGGGGGCTCCCCTGGGTGGTCAACCCACTCGGATTCAACGTGCTGCCGTTCCTCTGGGCCCTCGTGTTCATCGGCGGCGTGGTCGCGCTCATCGTCTGGCTCGCGAACCGCTCGAGCCGCACCGAGCGTGAGACGCCCCCGGACGTCGCGTTCGCGAGGTACGAGGCGGCAGCGCAGGCGGATGCCTCGGCGGCGTCGGCCGCCGCGGCCTCGGCGGCGAACGCGACGGATGCCTCGGCAGCGCCTCCGGCTCCGCCGACGGGTGCGCCGGTGCCGCCGCCGTATGGTGCGGCGGCACCGTCGGGCGCCGCACCGTCGGGCGCCGCACCGTCGGGCGCCGCCCCGGCGCAGTCGGACGGGACGGCAGAGCCCGTCGACGAGTACGCGGACTGGCGCCGTCGGCACGAGGCGTGGCGCGTCGAGCACGACGCGTGGCGGCAGTCGCAGGCCGAGGCGAATCGTGCGGCGAAGGCGCAGCTCGCGGCCGAGAACGCGGCGCGGGCCGCCGCGTTCCAGGCGCAGGCGCAGCACGAGCGGCACATCCGTCGCGCCACACGTCCGCGCACGAGCTTCGCCTACGTCGTCGCCGCGCTCGGCGCGGCCATGCTCGCGGGAGCCATCGCGTCGCTCATCGCGCTGCAGACCGACGCGTCGGACGTGGCGGTCGCGATCGGCCTCGCCGCCGCGACCGCGACGACGGCGCTGTCGATGGTGCTCGCGGGGGCGCTGCGCCGGCGCAGCGGCTTCCTCGCGTTCGTGACGATCGTGCTGCTGCTGATCACGATGCTCGCGGCGACCGCACCGCGTGCGCCCCGGTTCATCATCGGGTCGACATCGGGCGGGGTCTCGTCGTCGACGCTCATGCAGCCCGCGGGCAATACGCACCTCACCGTCGACGCGAGCCTCGCCGGGAACGGCGAGCCGGTCGAGACCGAGGTCTTCCAGGCCGCTGGCCGCGTCGAGATCGAGGTCAGGGACGGCGCCCGGGTCCAGGTCAAGGTCGAGTGCGCGAGCTGTTTCGTCGGCTGGGACCGCGTGGCCGCCGACGGTGAGACGACCGACGTCGAAGGCGTCCAGCTCGATGCCGCACGGAACGACAGCGACCAGGCCGAGTGGATCTGGGACGAGACCATCGGCGAAGGCCTCGAGCCCGGCGAGACCGACGCGATCATCACCGTGCACGCCTTCGCGACCGACGTGCGCATCACCGAGTTCACCACCGAGCGTTGACCAGACAGGACTTCAGCCATGACCGCATCGAAGATGCCCGAGCCCGACCCCCGCGACGACGACGCCACGACCGAGGTGCTCGCGGGCCTCGACGCCGACCACACGCCGACCGAGGTGCTCGACGGCGAGCGCGGCGCGCAGGCGACCGCGGTGCTCCCGGAGACGGCGGACACCCGCGCCACCCAGGTCCTCCCGGAGACCGCGGATGCTCGCACGACCCAGGTCCTCCCGGAAACGGCGGATGCCCGCGTCGCCGGTGACCGGACCGAGACGCTGGGCCGGGCGGGATACGCCGCGCCCGAGGCATCCGCCCCCCGCCCGGATGCGCAGGCCGGTCTCACACCGCCGCCCGCGCCGAGCACGCCCGCACCCGCACCCGCAGCCGCGCCCGTCGCGGCCGAACCCGCGCTCCGCGCGCGCGTGCGCTGGGCCGGCATCATCTGGGGTCTCGTGTTCGCGGTCACGGCCATCAGCATGCTCTGGGTGCTCGCCGACCCCGAGCGGCGCGAGGCCGTCGGCCTGTGGTGGGCGGGGCTCACGCCCGCAGGCCTCGGCCTGACCGCGCTGATCGTCGCGGGCGGCCTGCTCCTGATCGGCGGCCTCACCGGCCTCGCCCGCCACCTCTCGACGCGCCAGCACGCCTAGCCTCCGGCGATCGCCCGCGCCGCGCGATCCGTTTCACCGCGGCGCGCCGATTCACGAAGTCCGTATGCCAGTTCTCCCTCAACTGAGGGAGAACTGGCATACGCATTTCCGCGACCAGCCGAATCCTCGCTCAGGACCCGCGCCGCGACACGCCGCTCCGCGGGCCGAGACACGCCAGGCCAGCGGCCGATCTTCCTGAACAAGGATGCGCGCCCGGCCCCGACGGGCCGGCTCCCAGCCCAGGAACGGATGCCTCGGCCGCGGCCCCACGACTCGCACCGCCACCGCCACCACCGCCACCACCGCCACCGCCACACTCCAGCGCCCTTCCTTGCTCAGGAAGCACCGCACAACACGCCGCGCGCAGCGCGCGAACCCGCCGCGGCGATCCCCGAGATTCCTGAACAGAGAATCAAGCGCGGGTAGCCGGTCTCAGCGGGGCAGCACCCAGCCCCCGAACGGATGCCTCGGCTGCGGCCGCACCACCGTTACGGCCACTGCCGCTTCCGCTGCCGCTGCTCCACTCCAGCGCCCTTCCTTGCTCAGGAAGCACCGCACAACACGCCGCGCGCAGCG